>JBBSQD010000133.1:0-16826 GCA_038258185.1 Aggregatilineales bacterium
AGTTAAAAGATGATTTTGTGGCGATGGGTTCGCCGGAAATGCGCTGGGGGCTCGAAACCGCGACTCTCACCCCCGGTGGCTGGGTGAAACGCTTCGATACCGGTCTTAAGACCAATGTGTGTACACGGGTTGGGCTGGAATGGGCTATTCGTCGCCGCCTGAGCGCCCGCGATAATGTCATTTTCCTGCAGGAGCGCCAGATCGCACAATTGCTGACCATCCCGGATCGCAGCCGCGTGACCGGTGTTCGCGTCGAGAATCGGCAGGGCGGGGACGAGCAGGAACTACTGGCTGATCTGGTGGTGGATGCCAGCGGACGCGGCAGTAAAACCCCGGAATGGCTGGTGGAACTCGGTTATTCTGCACCGCAGGAAACCATCGTGAATGCGCATCTGGGCTATGCGACGCGCTGGTATAACATGCCGCCGAATGTCGATGTGGACTGGAAAGTGCTGCTGCTGAATGCGCGTCCCAAACTGGGGCTGAAACGCGCCGGGGCGATTTTTCAGGTAGAGGGGGATCGCTGGCTGACGATACTGGCCGGGACGAATTACGATTATCCCCCCACCGAAGAAGACGAATTTATGGCATTTGCCAAAAGTCTGGCTTCACCGGCACTCTATGAAGCGCTGCAATATGCCGAGCCGATCTCCCCGATTTATGGCTATCGGCGCACCGAGAATGTGCGCCATCATTATGACAAGCTGGATCGTTTCCCGGACGGACTGGTGGTGATGGGGGATGCCTTCTGCGCGTTTAATCCGATTTACGGCCAGGGCATGACCGTGGCCTCGCTGGATGCTCAAACGCTGGATACACTGCTGGCCGAACGGCGCGGTAATCTGGCTGGATTACCCGCAGAAGCGCACAAGCGGCTTGCTCAAACGGTTGAAAATGCGTGGCTGATGGCAACCGGTGAAGATCTGCGTTATCCCGAAACCGAAGGCACCCGCCCCGGCTGGCTGGATCGCGTCGTGCAGCGGTATCTTGATCTGGTGATGCGAGCGCTCCCGCGTGATGAAGCCGCCGCGCTGGCTTTTATGCAGGCCATGAACCTGACCAAAGCCCCAGCGGAACTGCTGCATCCGCGTATTCTGTGGAAGGTGCTGCTGGATCGCTTGGTCAGCACACCGGACGATAATCTGAACGCGCCTGTGCTGCACGTGCGTGAGGCGCCACTGGCTGCTGAAGCCGGGGATTAGACTTTACACCACCGTATGGGCGAAGATATAGGCGCGGCGGGTCTGGACTTCTACTGCTTCGGGGTAAGGGTCACGCTCGATGACTTCATCCAGCACAAAACCCGCCTGTTGCAGCCAGCTTTTCATATCGGCAGTTTCGTAGAAGATAAAGTCGATTGAAACGGGTTGTCCCCACAATTCCTCGATATGGCGGATTTCCGTGCCGATGTGAAAGCTCAGCAGCAGCGTGCCCTGCGGCAGCAGAACACGCCGCATCTCCTGTAGCGCCTGCAGTACATTTTCCTGCGGAACATGGATGATCGAGTAGAAGGCGGCAATCCCGCTGAATGCATGCTCCGGCACATTGACCATCGCCTGCATATCCCCCTGCTGGAAGGTAATGGTAGGGTTTAAGCGCTGTGCCTGGGCGACCATGCCGTCAGAGAGATCAATACCGGTCACAGCGCTGCCCCGCTGATGCAGGTAACGGGCGACATGTCCCGGCCCACAGCCCAGATCACAGATTATGCCCTGACGCTCGGTTTTATCGACCAGCAAATCCAGCATTTTGCGGTCGAAAGGTTTATGCGCCAGTTCGTTGTAGAGATGCTTGGCATAGACTTCGGCCAGTTTGTCGTAACCTGCCTGCGTGTCTGATGGCATTTCACCCTCCTGAGTTTGACGCGCCGTTTTGTAACCACTGCCAGCCCATATAAATCCCGGCGACTGTGGCTACGGCATGGATTTCACCCGATGCGATCATGGCTAGGGCACGATCAATAGGAATGAGGCGAACGGTAATATCTTCGGTTTCGTCCAGATGCTGCTGGCCGGTGGGGTAAGCATCCAGCGCGCCATAGAGATAAATCGAATTCGTCATGCGTGATGGGCTTTGCGCCATCTTCCCCAGATAGTGATAGCTGGCCGCATCGTAGCCGGTTTCTTCCAGAAATTCCCGGCGCGATTCTATCAACGGATCGGCATCCGGGCTGTTGAATAATCCACCGGGGAGTTCCAAAACGCGCTTGCCAATGGCATGCTTGTATTGCTCGGCCAGCACGACTTCGCGGTCAGGGGTTAAGGCAAACACGCTGCCGACTTCCTGTTCTTCCACGACGACGTAATCCTCAACGATGCGGCCATCCGGTAATTCGCAGGTGTCGTGGCGGATTTTGACCCAGGCGTTTTGCAGCGGATAGGTGGATGTGCGGATTTGCCATTCGCTCATGACACGGCCTCCAGCATAAACACGGTGATTTCCGGGCGGGCCCCCAGACGTAAGTAAGGCCGGATCATCCCCAGGCCGCGATTGGTGTACTGCATCATTTTGCCGACCTGATACTGGCCGGAAGGGTAGCGCTGGCCGTGGTCTGGCCGGACAGGAATGCCGATCAGCGGCAGGTGAATTTGACCGCCATGTGTGTGGCCGGAAATTTGCAGGCCGAAGCGTTCCGTCGGCGCGCTGACATCGGCAAAGTCGGGTTCATGCGCCAGCAGCAAGGCCGCGCCTTCAGCTGGCAGCGCATCCAGCACCGCGTCCAGACAGTCCTGCCGCAACGTGAGGCTGTCCACGCCAGCGATATGCAGTTGAGCATCCCCCCGGCGCAGGGTGTGGACACGGTTGTTCAGCTCGATCACGCCGCTGGCATTCAACACGCGGCGGATAGCATTGGCGTTAAAGCGATAATCGTGATTGCCCAACACGCCGACTTTAACATCCAGCGGATGCAGGGCGCTTAACGGTTCGATCAGATCATCAGCGTTAAAAATGGCTTTGCGGTCGACAAAATCGCCAGTGATAGCGATGGCATCCGGGCGCAGGTCGTTAATCAGGTCAACCGTACTCTGCAAACGGGCGCGATTCATCCAGCTTCCCATGTGAATATCGGCAATCTGTACCACGCGATAATCATGGAAAGCCGGGTCTAATCCCACCAGCGGTACACGTATATAGCGCACATGAACCCACGCGGGTTCGATCAAACGGGCATAGGCTAACGTGCCGAATGCACTCAGCCCCAGCGTACCCATCACTAATTTTTTCCAGGAAACCGCCATATAAACCTGCCTGATTTTTCCATGCATAAAAGCCTGAACAGGATACCACAAACTTATGCGAATGGGGGGAGTCGGTATGAGTCATGCATCGGCATGATGTTAACCTTCACAAGCGGTTTTATTGAGGTAAAGTCATCAAAGAGGCGCATACTATATGCACTTTATGCGTCCGGTTCTACTGTGACTTTAACGACCTGCCCCGGCTGAATCGTCTCTAACGTCGCCCGTACATTAGACATCAGAGGTAAGAGTGTTTCCAACGTATTGTTGACCGCCGAAAGCACTATAAACGCCACTGGCTGATTGATGAGATGCTGTTGATCTTCCAGATTATTGTCAATGGTTATGAAAACATCAAATACATTTGTCATCAATCGCAGTAGTTCGCCGTTTTTCCTGCCCGCCCAACCGGCTTCTGGCACGGTTTTGACTTCGTGATCGGGTAGTTCATTTTTGAGCCTGCGTGGCAGGCATTCATCAACGAGGATCTTCGTGCGCCGCCATTGCTCCGGCCTCTTGCAGGAAGTGGATGATTTGCTCGCGCGTGACCGTGGGGAAATCATCCAGGAATGCGTCAATGGTTGCACCTGTTGTTAGATAATCAATCAAATTCTTCACGGGAACCCGCGTACCGCGAAAAACAGGTACACCACTGAGAATCTCTGGGTCTTTGATAATGACTGATTGGGCCATTGTGTGACCTCCGTTCATTTTCTATCATTGTAGCATTATTTGCGGTCAGGATGCGCCACGGATGAATCGGCCAGCGGATAACTGGCCAGAATCGTGTACTGTGGCCCCTTGGGTGTAAGCTGGCTGGAATAGAGTTGGAAGGCATTGACCGTGAACGGAGACAGATGCAGGTCTTGCTGCTGCTCTAAAAACTGATCGACTTCAGATAAGGGTTTGCGGGTTTTGAATCGCGCCAGAGTGATGTGCGGGGCAAAGGGGCGATCTTCCGCTTTAAATCCGGCTTCGATCAGTGCGCGTGTCCCCTGTGCCTGAAACTGATCCAGCGCGGGTTGTGGCCGGATACCGACCCACAACACCCGTGGCGCTTTAAGCTTGTCTTCCGGAAAGCTGCCGACTCCGGCCAGATTCAGCGGGAAAGGCGCGGCCTTAATCCGTGACAGCGCCATTCTGGCAGCATCCTCACGTTCGGTTTCGCCGATGAAAAACAGCGTGAGATGCATCTGCTGGCGGTTGACCCAGCGCGCGGTGGGCAGATTGGTTTTGAGCGCGGCGAGTTGATCTTTGATTCCGTTGGGGAAATTAATAGCGACAAACAGGCGCATAAGCTTGAGCAGTTACCCTTCGAATTTGGCTGAATTAGTGATCTGATTCCAGGTGGCGACATACGGCTGATCCAGCTTGCCGGTTTTATCTGCGGGGCGATAAGCTGTCTCAATCGCGCCATAGGCCAGTGTCCATGACTCCTGCGGATTGCCATGATCACCGATACCACCGCTTAACTGAAAACTATCAATCAGCACCGTGCGTAATTTAATGGTGTAAAAGGCGTCGTCCGGCTTCTCGGATTTTTCACCGCTGTGATTCACTTCCAGCGTGACTTCTTCCAGATGCAGCCCCATGCACAGGCTGGTATACAGGAAACTTGATTCCGGGCTGACATCTTTTGCGATGGCGAGTGAACTGAAATTCACTTTTCCAGCGCCTGCGCCACCACCGGCATGGCTGCCAAAACTTACTGAACTGGCTGCACCCAGCGTAAATGAGTCGATACTGAACGTGATTTTTCCATTCACAATCAGTCGCTTATCGACATGAGAAGCTGGCGCGGTGATGTGCATCAAGATTGAAACAGCCATCATGAAATCTCCTGAAATCTGCGAATGCCTGAACGGATTGGAGCGAGGTGCTACAACAGCGTCTGCCCCTGAGTATACGTCAGATCAGGGTTAATTGCTCAGGAAACAATCAGGACTTTGATTTGTTCAGCGAGGTTGTGGCCGATAATGCGGTATTCTTCGGCGAGGCGCAGTTGAATCGGGCCGTTGAACGGGGCCATATGCAGCACTTCGAGCTGCTTACCGGGCATCAGATCGAGCGCGGTCAGGTATTCCAGCCGATCCGGCTCGCGGGTCAGCACACGGGTGATCTGCACCGTTTTGCCTTCGACTTCTGGCGCGGATAAAAAGTAATCGTCAATGACTTCGACGGTACCCTCAGCGCTGGGGATGGGTTCGCCATGTGGGCAGTAAGTCGGATTTCCGGCCATGCTGGCCATCCGCTCTGTGACGACACCACTCAGGGCGCTGCTCATGTGTTTGGCTTCTTCGTGGACTTCGTGCCAGCCAAAGCCCATCACTGTCACCAGAAAAGACTCGGCGATGCGGTGACGGCGCAGTTCTTTCAGGGCTTCCAGTTTACCAGCATCGGTCAGCCGGATGCCCTGATAAGGTTCATGTTCTAACAGGCCGATCTCGCGCAGACGTGTCACCATGCGGTTGACAGCCGGTGCGGTAACATTCAGCATATCCGCCAGAGTCGACGTGCTGACGTACTGATCGCTGTTGTGATCCGCCAGCCGATAAACTTCGGCCAGATAATCACGCATAGTGGTGCTGATTTCGTCGCTCATAGGAGCCTTTTACCAGCCGTGTTCGAGGCGTGTAACCAGACGTTCCGGCAAATCATGATTGCGCATCCGGCGTTGCACGGCGGGGATGTCATAGGGCACGCGACGTGCTTCCCAGACATTGGCTTCGACATCCAGAATAGCATAGGCTGCCTGTGGATTCTGGTCACGCGGCTGGCCGACACTGCCGGGGTTAATGATCTGGCGATGACCGTTAAGCTGGCGCTGCTGGCGGTAAGCCGGCATGACAGCCTCGGTATCCCCATTGTCATTGGTCTGTTCGTAAATCACCGGCTGATGCGTATGACCCACCAGACAGTAAGGGGTTTCAAAATGCGGGAAATTCAACGCCGCGATCAGGGGTTCAAGGATATATTCCCAGACAGGTTCGCGCGGGCTGCCATGTGCCAGCGTATACTGCCCGATGACAAACGTCGTGGGTAAATCTTCGAGATAGGCGGTGTTTTCCGCTGTGAGTGTATCCCGCGTCCAGGTGACAGCTTTACGGGCATCGGGATTAAAGGTGCGAATATCCAGACGGCCCAGTGCAGCCCAGTCATGGTTGCCTGCCAGACAGAGATGCGGCAGGGTGCGCAGCGTCTCCACACATTCATTAGGGTCAGGGCCATAACCAACCACATCACCGAGACACCAGACATATTCCCACTGGTTTTTGGCATCTTCCATTACTGCTTCAAAGGCGGTAAGGTTGGCATGAATATCAGAGATAACGAGCACACGCATGGGCGAGAACCTGTTTTAAAAAGACGAAAACGGATGATATATACTTTGCATATTACCATGCTTTGCAGGTGTGTGCGAGTAAGATTAGTGGATGATATATGAATTTTGAATGAATGTCAGGAGAAGTTATGCGTCTGGGTGTTATAGGCCATGTCTGGCTGCTGTTGATGCTGCTATTGGCGGGTTGTACCCTGCCGAAAATGGCAGTTGAACCCACGCTGACCCCCGTGCCGATGTGGCAAGATGCCAGCCCGGTGATGGCCGGGATTTGCTTTGAAGCGGCTTTCGATGCTGCCGGACAGGTGTTTGTGCTGCGCGATTCCCCGGCCTTAAGCGACCTTTATGATCTGGCGGACAACAGCGAATTGTGTCGTCAGCCGGTGGCGCGGGAAACGTTTGATTTTAGGGATGGTCGCGTGCTGGTTGGTTTATGGAGTCAGGGCAATGGCTGTACCGCTGAGCATGAAGTAATAGACATGGAACGCTATACTGCGCAGCGCATAATAAGTCTGCGGCTGCGGTTTACCACCGGGGGCACGTGCCCCTATGAACTGGTGCGTCCCTTCTGGATTGCCCTGCCGGATGCTGCGGATTATGAAATCCATATTGTGATGGAATAGATGCGGTGTTCAGTTGGCATCGTCGGCCAATTTGAGTCGTTCTAATAACGGCAGATTTGGATGGTCTGCCCAGGTTTGCAGCGAGTCGGCATGATGGCGGATGAGCCACACAGCGCGTTCACTGATCCCCAGCGGTTGCAGCATGTCCGCACTCCAGCGGGGGTGCTGGCTGCTGACGACAAACGGACGCTGCCAGAATCGACGTGGATTACCCCGGCTCCAGCGGTCAAACAGCGGACGATAAAACGCGCGTACCAGCACCACCAGTGTTTTATCCCACACCGGGAAGGGATAACGCGATTTGCCGAGATCGTGCAGCAAAGCCGCGATAGCCAGATCATCCGGCGTGGTGTTGTCCTGAGCTAAGACGCCGCGCAGTACATTTAAACTGTGGAGTTGTTCGCTGCGACGCATCTGCTGGAAGTAGTTCAGCAGTTCAGGGGAGAGGTAGTGCGCGGCCAGATCAAAATCGACCGGCTGCGTAAAAGCAAACAGGGCGCGAACGCCCTGTTGAATGCGTTGACCAGCCGACATCAGAAGCCCATTAAAGTCGATGTGATAATGCTTACCGGCTCACTGATTAAGCGTCCCAGAATATTGAACTGACCGCCGAGGAAACTGAGCAGGATCAGGCCGAAGAAAGCGTACTGGCTGTACTGTTTCCACTGCGGGCTGCCCCAGGTACGGGCGAGATCCGGCGGGAGGAGCGACAGCACGATGTACCAGCCATCCAGCGGGAAAAACGGCAGCAGATTGAACACGAACAGCAGCACGTTGAAAAAGACCAGGATGTAGAAAAAGTTCAACGCGGCAAAAAGCTGATTCGAGATGATCATGGGTTGCAGAATGCGGAAAACAATGCCGAACACAATTGCCAGCAGCAGGTTGGACAGCGGGCCAGCGGCCACGGCTGCCAGATACCCCCAGCGTGGGTTGCGCATGCGGTAGGGTGAAATCGGCGCCTGACCGAGAATGCCAAACCCGACGAGGATAAACATCATAAAACCAAACCAGTTGATGTGGACACGCGGGTCTAGGGTTAAGCGGCCTTGCTGGGCGGGAACCGGATCACCCATCAGGAAGCCGACGTAGTTATGGGCAAATTCATGGATGGTCATGCCAATTAAAGCGGCGAGGACAATCGAAATGATGCCTTCAAGCGTAGGATTGCCGAACAGAAGCAACGTGAAACTCCGTTCTGATAGTTTTTGTCAAATATGGATTGTAGTATAGCACAGCCGTGCATCAACCCGGCATACAATAATTGTGAGTGCTGGATGAATGCGCCGGGAAAATATCCGGGATTTTCCCCCTCAACCCCAGCCCTTCTCTCCCGTAGGGACGCTGTGCAGCCACCAGTGGAGAAGGGAGAAGTCAAAACTATTTAGAGACCATATGGAAAGGGGTGTTTCTGGCGGACGAGGCGGGCCTCGTCCCTACAAAATCAATGGTTTTACGGTAGGGATACGGCATGCCGTGTCCGCTTTTGCTTTGATAACACCCCTGCCCCATAGAGCGCGTGTTTATTCCGCGCGAACGACATAGGTGTTGGCGATTTTATCGTGCCAGCCCTGATGGTCAGCGTCGAACAGCGCCCACAGCCAGCCGATCATAAAGACCGCACTGTTGATGTAATAGCCGATGTAGCGCAGGATCGCGTCGGAATCGCTGAGGGGGGAGCCATCGGTTTTGATGACGCGGATGTGCATCACGCGTTTGCCGAGTGTCTGCCCATCCTGCCGCGTCCAGAAGTACCAGTAATAAGCCAGCCCCACCAGCAGACTGATGCCGCCACCGCCCCAGCGGGCAGAGCTGAATAACAGGCTGCCAATGATGCCCAGGATAATGCCATCAATGACGATGGCGATAAAACGCGTGCCGGTATCGGCCAGTTCGTAAGCGGCTTTGCGCTTGGGTTTCGTGTCTTGCATGATCTGAAATGCCTCCACATGGGTGTTTATACAATCTATCTTCTATTACGCATAAGTCGCGCAGAGGTTGCGCTCCACCCCGCATTATTGAGGGTCAGTTTTGCTCCTATGCGCGGGAGATAATAGATTAGATGATCGCCAGAAGTTGGGATGATTGGGGTCGGTGAAACGGTTCATATCAGTTTGAGGTGTCCAATACGTAGCATCGGGAAGGGTAGTGTTTTCATCGAAATTAGTATTTTTAATATTGGTATATGACAAGTCAGCGCCTTTCAAATCAGCATGTCCCAAATACGAGGCTTGTAAATTGGCACAGAGCAATTTAGCATATTGGAGCTTGGCATGACCTAAGTCTGCACCTTCCAAGTCGGTATGAGTCAAATCTGCGTGTTGTAGGTTGGCTTGCCACAGCATGGCGTATTGCATATTGGCATCAAATAAATATGCGTTTTGTAGTTTTCCCTGAAATAAATTTGCATTTTGTAAGTTTGAAGTGTGTAAATGCGCTCCCGCTAGATTAGCCTGACTCAAGTCTGCACCTCTTAACAATCCATCTTCTTCGATTAGCCATTTTCGTTTCGCAATCTCATTTACAGCGCGTAACGCCGCTTCATTCGATTGACTTCCTGCATCGCGAATCAACTGGGCTTTGAGATCGTTTTCGCGTCGCGAATCTTCCCGGCGTTCCGCCAGCGCATTGAGGATAAACACGGTCACGCCGATGCTGAGGATTTCAGTGTAGATATTAACGCTGTAGCCGGGGTCAGCACCAAACAGCGCCGCTCCCAACAAAATCCCCAGCGCGACCAATGCCGCACCACCGAGGATCTGATAGAAAAAATGCTGGTCATGATGCAGCGTGCGAATTTCTGTCCAGCGGTCAGTGGTCGATTCCATGTGGCCTGCGCTCCCTGTGCGTGTGCAATAGCCTCATTATAGGCGGCTATCGGGCGCGGTTCGCCCCACAATTTGCGGGGTGTCTGTTGGGGGATGCCAAACGCCAGACGCTAAAGCATCTGGCTAAATGTAGAAAGCCGCCTAAAGGCGGCTGGAAAACAATCCCCTTCAGGGGGTTTTCTTCAATAGCCGGATGGCTTTAGCCTCCGGTACGCTAAAGTGACTCGATCATCTGCTCGATATGCGGCAGGCGCAGGCCGGTGTGCCGGGTCAGCACGGCATACACGCGCTGAATGTGTGCGGCCTGACCACGCAGGATGGCTGCCGCTTCGGGACGCATACCCAATGATGCGGCATCACCCTCCAGCGAAACCGCGATGGTAAACAGACGGCGCAGGGCGGCAATCACATCAAAATAGGCCAGTTGCGTGGTTTGGATTCCGGTCAGCCGGTCATATTCCGCCAAAAGCCGATCATACATGGCAGCGGGTTGACCCTGGGTGCTTTCCAGCAGCAGCGTCCACGCCAGGTCATAACGATAATCGCCAATTTCCAGCCCGCTCCAATCAATGACGACCATTTTATCCGTCGGGGTAAGCAGGAGATTGCGAGCATGATAGTCATTGTGCATGGGTGACAGTGGCGCGGGGGTGATCTCGTCCCTGTGCTGTTCCAGCCAATCGACGAGGGGCTGCGCCCATGTCTGCCCGAAGTGGTCGATAATCAGCGTCTGCGCCTGCTGAAGTTTGAGCGGTAAAAACTGATCTGGTGTTTGCGGGTGCGGCGTACCCGCCTGATGTTGGGCAAAAGGGGTGGCATCCAGACGGTGCAGATCAACAAAATGCTGGCAGAAACGGGGGATGAGTGTAGGTTGAAGCTGCGTATTCTCCCACCAGACACGGCCTAACGGCTGGCCGTCGATGCGCTCCATAATAATAAACGGGCTGCCCAGCCAGCTTAAATCTGTGCTGTGATGATAGACTTGTGGCACGGGATAACCGGCCTGCCCCAGTTGCTTTAAGGCGGCGTATTCGTGGGTGGATTTGGGCGTGGCCGTTTCGTGAAGGCCGGGATACAGCCGCAGAATGCGCTCATGGGTGCCGTCTGTATCGTACAACTGAAAGGCGAAAATCTCGGTTTCCCAGCCATCGCTGATGCGTGTCACGGCATCAACGCGGATGGCGGGATTGTGGGTGATGTGCTGAAAATAATATTCCAGTCCGGTTTGAATGGTAGGCTCAGTGTTCGTCATGGGGTGACCTCCCGGCATGTGACATAGATGTTTTGATCTATACGCAGCAGCCGGGGATTAAGTTTATTTGCCAGCAAAACGCCCGTTAATGGCGGGCGTTTTGCTGGACGCGGACAGCCGCTAGTGCTGCACGTAATAATCCGGCGAGGGGCAGATCGACAGGCTGTTGTCATCGCGGGCGATACCGAAGGCATCCACCGTGTCACCGACTGCGATATCCCCGGCATATTGCCCCTGACATTGCAGCATGCCTTCCGCCCAGATCACGTTGACGGTTTCGCCATTCACGTCCAGCACCAGCGCACAGATGCCGTCGAAGGCGCAGTCGTCAATCGTGCCGCTGACGGTTCCGCTGACCGTGACTTCACTATCAATGACGAAGGGGAGCATACTGGACGATGTCATAGGACCCTCCGTGATGAACATATCTGTAGCCCAGGAACAAGCTGTGGTCAGCATAATCAGCAGGCTGAATGTGATGATGAATTTTAACGCTTTCATGAAACCATTCCCTTTCGAGGAGATCTTGTTGTCTGTCTGTGTAGACGCTGCTGGCTGTGGAAAGGTTCCAGAATTTTTGGGCTGTTGTTGTTTGAACCTCACCCCCTAACCCCTCTCCAGCTTGGAGAGGGGAAGGAATTGCCATAGGCAAGGAAGGGGTGAGGTAAAGAGGCTTGTGGTTTTCCTAGTCCCCGGCGGGATCAGGAACGGGGGCGGTGCGACTTTGCGCCAGCGCATTGAGCATATCCTCAATGCTGGTGAATTTCACACGGCTGCGATTCAGCGCCTTGCCGTTGGCCTGTTCCAGCGTGTCCAGCACCAGCCAGTCGGCAAATGTCACATAATCCGGCTGACGTTCGCGCAGCAGTTTGACGATAGAGTCGGGCTTTGGCTCCGTCGGATGCAGCAGCTTGTCGGCCTGCATATCCGCCAGCAGCGTGTTGACCGTTTCCACCGAGTCGGGCTTGTTGGTGCCGATAATGCCGCTAGGGCCGCGCTTGATCCAGCCCGTGACGTAATTGCCGGTGAACGGCTCACTGCCGCCATGCTCGGTCATGACGCGCCCCTTATCGTTGGGGATAACACCCCATTTCTCATAGAAGGGTACACCGGGGAGCGCGACACCGCGATACCCCACCGAGCGGAACACCAGCCCTACGGGGATGGTTTCGTATTCGTCGGTTTCACGGGGGCGAATGTCGCCATTGTCGGCGCGATAGAGTTCGTTTTTGACGATTTTGATCGCCTCGACCTGCTCATCACCGATAATCTCGACAGGCGAAACCAGGAAACGCATGATGATTTTGCGCGGCTTGTTGCTGTCACTTTGCTGCGCATAACCATTGAGAATATCGACATTGCGGACAGCGGTTTTATCCGTGCCGGAGTCGATAAACGCCTGACTGTACTGGTCAAGCAGCATTTCTTCAGGCGTGACGATGACCTGTGCGTCGGTCAGTTGGCCCAGTTCCTTGATTTCGGGATTGGTGAAGGCCGACTGCGCGGGGCCACGTCGCCCCAGCACATAGATATTTTTGACGTTGCTGTGCTTCAATTCATCCAGTGCATACTCAGCCATATCGGTAGGGTAGAGTTCATCATAAGTCTCGGAGAGGATGCGGATGACATCCATGGCCACATTACCCAGACCGATGACCGCGACATTCTCCTGCGTCAGATCAAAATTCAGGTGACTGTAATCCGGATGACCGTTGTACCAGGCGACAAATTCCGTCGCGGCATGACTACCGGGCAGGTCTTCACCGGGGATATTCAGGGGTTTGTCGGTTTGTGCGCCGACAGCGTAGATAATGGCATGATAATGTGCTTCCAGATCTGCCAGTGTGATGTGTTTGCCAAATTCGACATTGCCGAAGAAACGGAAATTCGGCTGGCTGGCGATGCGTTCATAAACGCGTGTGACGGATTTGATCTTATCATGGTCAGGAGCGACTCCACCTCGCACCAGCCCGAAGGGCGTAGGCAGGCGGTCAAACATGTCGATTGTTACAACCAGACCATTTTGTTTTTGAAGGTGTTCGGCAGCGTAGAAGCCAGCGGGACCGGAACCAATGATAGCGACCCGCAGCGGATGATCGATGGTGCCCAGTTGCGATGCCATATGATTTGTTTTTTTCTCTCACTCATTTGACGATACGTGCTGTATTTCACAAGCTCTAGTATAGCACTCTCTACTATATTAGACGCTTTAAGATGAAAATTTCTGACACATTTTTCACAAATTTTTAAGACAAAAATCACAAACATCGGGTAAACGCAGGCAAGTTAACCTGATTTTTAGCCGATATGAGGACAAAATAAAGGGCATAGCCGGCTATGCCCTTTCATATTTTCAGGTACAAGCGCAAACATTAGCCGTTTAACGGTAGCACCAGCTCCTTGTGGAAATCTGTCAGGGTGATCATCGCGCCGCTGTCATCAATGTAGAGCATATCCTCGACGCGCACGCCGAATCCGCGCTCAGGATAATACACCCCCGGCTCGATGGTGATGACGTTGCCGGCTTGCAGCACGTCTTTTTTCTGCAAATGTGATAGGGACGGTGCTTCATGGATTTTCAGCCCCACACCATGTCCCAGACTGTGGACGTAACCGGTCATCGTGCCGGGTTGGCTGCGCTGCGTAGGATGGCCTTTGCTTTCGAGATAATCCAGCACGGCATCCTGCAAGGTGTGTGCCGGTTGGCCGGGTTCTTCGTAGGCATCCACCGAAATTCGGAAGGCTTCCATGACTTCATCATACGCCTGCTGGACTTCCGGCGTGGCGTAGCCGATGCTCCAGGTGCGCGTCAGATCGTGATGATAACCGCCGCCAATTTCGCGCGGGAACAGGTCAAAGACAATCGCCTGTCCGGTTTGCAGCGGCATGTTTTCCTGGCCGCGGCTGTGCGGAAAACCCCCGTCACGCCCCTGCGCGAAGATCATGCCGGTGTCTTCCAGATCATGATCCAGCAGGGTACGGCGCACAAAGCGCTTGACATCGCCAATGGTCAGCGGTGAACCATCACTTTTGACAACGGTATCCCCCGCGGCACGGTGACTGGCGATAAAATCCCAGGTGGCTTTCAGGGTCGTGTTGGTGCCGCGCGCGACGGCTTTAATCCGCTTGATCTCTTCCGCGTCTTTGGTGATACTGGCTTCATCAAACAGGGTTTTGCCGCGTTCCCCGACAAACTGATATCCCTCAATGTGCTGGTTTAACTGTTCCGCCAGCTCGATATAGGAATTGACCTCCCCTGCGCCATAAATGCCGATGCGTCCGGCGGGGACATCCTGCTGGCTGAGTACACGCTGCCACAGGCCGGTCTGCGCCTTGGTGTAATCGCCATCAGCGGCTTTGACCAGTTCCGTCCAGTCGAAGTCATAATAGGTATAGACCTGCAGGCCACTGGCGGCGGCTTCTTCGATTTCCATCGCGTTGACAATCATCACCGGGGCGCTATCCAGCTTTTTGAGCACGAGTCCGCCGGTCACCTCTGCGCCGTTGGTCAGATAATCACGCGGCGGGTTGAAGTTATCTTCTCCCACAACGACGACGGCTTGCAGATTGCGCTCGCGCATTAAACGATCAAGATCGGATTTCATGAATGATTTTGCTCCTGGATTACATCGACTGTGGGTCAGATTGATTAAACAAAAGAGTTTCTATATTATCACTTCAGGTATAGAGGGCGCGATAGTATCACTGGTAGAGGTAACAAATGAACCTAAGTGAAAAATTTCAACAAGCTTTAGATCAGCCAGACGCGCTTATTGCGCTTCGTGAATTAGTTATCATGTTGCGCTCTGAAGGTATGGATAAACCCACAATCGCAGCGGAGTTACAACAATTACGAAGTCAAGTTGATCAATTTCAAGGTGATATCATCCTTGAGGTGTTGGATTTTCTGAATGGGTGGTGTAGCCCTCACATGAAGATCGATTAACCCGCCATCTCAAAATAGAATGGTGTGGATATAGCAGAGTATCAATCCTCATCGCTCTGACCACCCAGCAGGCGACGACGGCGTTCTTCCAGCGCGGCGGCCACGTCATCGGCAGCGGCTTTCTGATGTGAGATTTCCTCTTCGCGCTGTTTCGCCTCCGCCAGAACTTCCGCTTCGCTTTTAATCACAAAGTCTTCCAGCGGTTTCGGCTCGGATTCAGTGTCGATCATATTGGATTTGGCGGTATCCAGCCGATCTGTCTGCGGTAACTGATCGGTTTTGGGCAGTGGGTCTTTTTGGGGTGATGCTGGTTTGGCTGTTTTAGGTTTGGCGGCGGGTTTTTCCGCCGGGGTGGTAGCCGCAGTCGTGGCGCTGCTGATAGCATTACGCGCTACATCCAGCAGATTGACATTGACCGACAGCCGCCCCAGGACAAAGGCGACGATAGCCACAATCGCCAGTGGGACGATCTGCGTCAGCACGGTGCTGATGATACCCAGGATAATCAACCCGGCGATCAACGCGCCCAGCACGATCAAAATATTGCGTAAACTGAGATTGTTCATAGTCGTCTCCCTCACCGCTTCATGTTGATTATAGCGCAAATCCCGATTGCGTTGGACGGTGTTGGATCACTGCTGTTTTATACTTTCCAAATGTCTGAACGGTTCTGAAAACAGACCAGAGCGCAGGTCAGCGAGGACTCCATATCTGGATAATTCCATCTTGACTGCCCGTTGCAAGCTCAGTTCCATCTGGATTCCAGGCCAGCGAGCGCACCTCGGCATCTATTGCCACTGAGGCCACCATTTCCTGGTTTTCCAGGTTCCAAATCTGCACCTGTGATGGGTTATTATAATTGACACCTGCGATCTCATTCGTTCCAGGTCGCCAGGCAACTGCGCCACGCAAATTATTCAAAACATAGAGGGTGTGCTGCGTCGTGATATCCCAGACACAAACCGTACCAGTGTTAGTTGTTCCCGCAATGCGACTACCATCGGGACTGAAACGGGCAGTAACCCAGGGATCCTTTGCTTCGCAGGTAAAGGTATGTAAAAGCTGATGGGCATTCGTATCCCACAGCTGTAATTGTCCCAACCCACCTGCAACAGCCAGTTTATCTTCGGTGGGGTGCCAGTCGACAGAGAAAATAGTGCCACGGGTTTGGTCCAAAAGCCTTGACCGGTCAACCGAGGAAATGATACGCGTCACTCCGTCCGATCCACCACTTGCAATTTCTCCATCTTTGCTCCACGCAACACTTAAGACACCGGGAACTTGGTCAAAGATAGTCGGCGTATGCTGATACTGAGGGATCATGGTATGGGTGGCTAAATCCCAGACACGCACCATGAAGTCACCGCCACCGCTTACAATCTTATCGCCGTTCGGCTGCCAGTCTACTGACCAGACTGCTTCTCGATTACCTCGGAGGGTAACCACAGGATCACCAGTACGGGTGTCCCATACCCGAACACTCCCATCCTCATGACCACTGACGATTTGCGAGCCATCGCTATTCCAGTCTAACGCGGTAACCGCATTGCCAAATCCCTGTAAAATGGGTTGATCCGTTGGACGAGGGACAGTGACCG
>JBBSQD010000134.1:0-16793 GCA_038258185.1 Aggregatilineales bacterium
GGTGTGTGGTCATGGCGCAGTATCGTTATGCGACAGAAAATCAAAATTATGAAGATTACGCCGCTGGCCGGGTATTGTATAATCGCCCCGGCGCGACTTCGTTTCCGGTGCGGCTGGCGAGCGAGATTTTCCAGCACTGTGCGGTGCTGTTGCCCGATGGCGCGCCTTATGCGCTGTATGATCCGTGCTGCGGTACGGGTTATCTGCTAACGGTGCTGGGCTTTCTGCATGGCGATCAGATCAGTAATCTGACGGGCGCGGACATTGACACGGAGTTGACAGCCATCGCGGCGCGGAATCTGGCGCTGCTGACTGTACCGGGATTGGATGAACGCGTGCAGCAGCTTCAGGACTTGAGTCAGACTTATGGCAAGGAGTCGCATACGGACGCGTTGATCAGCGCGGGTAAACTGCGGAGCCAGCTTCGTCCCCACATCCACACGCAGACTTTTACCGCTGACGCGACTCAGGCCGGAAGCACTCTGCCGCAGGCTGTCAATATGCTGATGACCGATGTGCCTTATGGACGCTCGAAACAGTGGCAGGGCGATGGCAGTATCACGGCCCTGCTGGATGTGCAGCCGGGGACACTGGCGCAAGGTGGCATCGCGGCGATTGTCACGCCCAAAGGCGAAAGCGTGACGCATCCGGCCTATGAACGGGTGCGTGCTTTCAGCATCGGCAAACGCCAGATTACGCTGTTACGGCTGGCCTCATTGCAGTGAGCGCCGTCATTTGGTAAAATTACTATGGTTAAATCTATTTGAATGGAGACGTGGAAATGGTTGATTCGGTGGTTGAAAACAAGACCGGTGCCGAGGATGTCGTCTGGGATCTTACGGTTTTTTATCAGGAGGAGAACGACCCGGCGATTCAGCGTGATATGGACGCGCTGGCAGCAGAAGTCGATCAATTTACGCAAGCCTATCGCGGGCGGGTGGCGCAGCTCGATAACGAAGAGATGTGCGAAGCCCTGCAAACCCTCGAATCGATTTTCGATAAGGGCGGGCGGATTGGCGGTTTTGCCTCTCTGGCGTTTTCCACGGACACGGCCAACCCTAAACTGGGCGCATTGATCCAGAAGGCGACTGAATTTGATGCGCAGGTCAATCAGAAGATGGTCTTTTTTGAGCTGGAATGGAATCAGGTCGAGGATGAGCAGGCGCAGGCTTTAATCGCTGATCCGCTGCTGGAAAAATATCGCCATTATCTACAGGCGGAACGGCGCTACAAGCCGTATCAACTGAGCGAAGCCGAGGAGCAGCTTTTATCGGAGAAGAGTGTCACCGGACGCAGCGCCTGGACGCGCTTTTTCACGCAGCTTACCTCCGCCATGCGCGTGGATTATGACGGCGAAAAATTATCGCTGACACAGGTGCTGACCAAACTGCATGATGCTGACCGTGACGTGCGCCGAAAAGCCAATGCGTCGATTACGGCAGGTCTGCGCGACAAGTCGATGGAACTGACCTATATCTTCAATGTGTTGACCGCCGACAAAGCCAGCGACGACAAGCGGCGTGAATATCCCAGTTGGGTGTCGGCACGCAACCTGTCGAACAAAGCGCCGGACGATGTGGTCAATGCACTGGTAGAAGCTGTAACCTCCAATTATGACATCGTGGCCGAGCATTATAACCTCAAGCGGATTTTGCTGGGTGTCGATGAGTTGACCGAATATGACCGCTATGCGCCACTGCCGGTCAAGGACAGCGAGACGACCTATAGCTGGACAGAAGCGCAGGATATAGTGCTGAATGCGTTTAATCGCTTTAGCCCGCGTTTTGGCGAGATCGCGCAGATGTTCTTTGACAATAACTGGATTCACGCCCCGGTGCTGCCGAACAAACGCGGCGGTGCTTTCTGCTCTCCCGGTGTACCATCGGCGCACCCGTTTGTGCTGGTCAATTTTACCGGCACCGAGCGCGACGTGATGACACTGGCGCATGAACTGGGGCATGGTATCCATTCGTATCTGTCCGCCGAATCGCAGGGTATTCTGGGACTGTATACTCCGCTGACCACCGCAGAAATGGCCTCGACCTTTGGCGAAATGCTGGTGTTTACCGACCTGATGGAAAAAGAGCCGGATTCTGAAGTTCGGTTGGCGATGCTGGCGGCCAAAGTTGAAGACACGTTTGCGACGGTCTTCCGTCAGATTTCGATGAATCGCTTTGAGGATGGCCTGCATACTGCGCGGCGTAGCGAAGGCGAACTGAGCACCGAGCGCATCAATGAAATCTGGATGCAGTCGCAGAAGGCCATGTTCGGCGACAGTGTGAACCTGAGCGACGATTACAGCCAGTGGTGGAGTTATGTGCCGCACTTCCTGCATACGCCGGGGTATGTCTATGCCTATTCGTTTGGCGAACTGCTGGTGCTGGCGCTGTTCAATATCTACCGTGAGCGCGGCGCGGAATTTGTGCCGCAGTTTATCGAGATTCTGGCCGCAGGCGATTCCGACTGGCCGGAGAATATCCTGGCGAAAGCCGGTATTGACCTGACCGATCTCGGCTTCTGGAATGAAGGCTTAAAGGCGCTGGCTGATCTGGTCGAGCAGGAAGGTGTGCTGGCGCGCGAGGTCTACCCGGAGAAGTTCGCGTAACCGTTGAATTGTAGGGGCGGAGACCATAGATCCGCTTCATACTATTAAACTATTTTGATTGCCTAATGATAGATGCTACACAAGTTTTCTGAACCCTCACCCCTTAATCCCCTCTCTCACCAGGGGCGAGGGGACTTTCAATTCTCGTTATGAACCAATTAAACCTCCCTTTCTCCCCACAGTGGGAGAAAGGGCCGGGGATAGAGGGGCAAAATAAACCACTCGCAATGACATTATTAATCTACTTTATTGTCCATCTTTGTTTTCATCGCACCTTCTCGTGCGGCGCGGCGCTGGTCATTTAAGAGGATGAGCGCCACCCAGGCGACCCCCAGCGCGAATGAAGCAAATACATCACTGGGATAATGCACGCCGATATACACACGACTTAAAGCCACCAGCATCACCCACACGCCACTGATGACCGCTGCCAGGCGTTGTTTATCCTGCCATAAAAACACCGCAACCACGCCATAAAAAGCGACTGCCGCCATCGTATGTCCGCTGGGGAAACTATAACTGCTTTCTGACAACAGCGGCTCGAACACATCCGGACGGGGACGCTCAAAAATCGCCTTGAGAATAGCGTTGATCAGGCCGTTGCCCAGCACCGACACGATCAGCAAAATCATGCGATAAATCTGCTTCTGATACCACAGCCAGAGACACACGGCTATAAACGGAATGATCAGCCAGGGGCTGGCGGTATGAGTAACGAAAATAAAGAAGTTATCCAGCGCAGGGGTGCTGAAGCTGTGAATGATCTGCATGATCGGCACATCCCACTCAAAGCCCTCCTGAAGCCAGACATCACCGGCCACGTCGACAAAGGCATAGACGGCTAACACCAGAATAATGAGAAAGGGCAGCCAGCGCCGTAAAATATATTTTTGAATGAGGGCAATAAGTGTTGCAAACATCACAGCTCCAGACGGGGTGCAGATAAAGTCAGGAGAATTGTAACGGGCTTTGGAAGGAAGGGGTAATGTCACGCTTAAATTATGTGGGGATAAAAATAGGACAGGGTGGTAAAGCCCTGTCCCGGTGATTTACAGTTGTTTGAGCACTTTGGTTTTGCCGGGGAGGGATTGCAAACGTCCGGTGGTCATGCTGCGCAGCGGACGCGTTTCCTGTAGTTCAACGCCCCACAGGCGCACACTGTTGTCACTGTCGGCGGCCTGCTCCGTCCCTTTGAGCATGGCGCGGGTGTCCATTTTTCCGCTGCTGGAAGCCAGCCATTTGCCATCCGGGCTGAAGGCGACACTCCAGATGCCTCGCGTATGTCCCTTGAGCAGGCTGATCTGCTCGCCTGTGTGCATGTTCCAGATGCCAATCGAGTTGAAATCACTGCGGCAGGTGGCTGCCAGCGAGTTATCCGGGCTGAAGGCGACCATGCGCTCTTTGAAGTCGTAACGCTCATTGAGCGTGTGTGTGTCCAGAATCAGCCCATCGACCGCCAGATAACGACCATCGGCGCTGAACACCAGATTTTTCTCGGTCTGGCATTTGATCTCGGTAATTTTTTTCTGGGTGCGGATATTCCACAGATAGAGCGCGCGTGGCGATTGCGGATCACCCCAGGCGATAGTCGCCAGAGTCTGATTATCGGGGCTGAAAGCCAACCCGCGTACCTGCGATTGATGCTCGAAAACTGCCACCCGTCGGCGGGTGGCTAAACTGCCGATGGTCACCATGCCATCCATACCGCCAGAGGCGAACAGGTTGTTATCCGGGCTGAAACCGATGGCGGTGGTGCCGTCGCGGTGGCCTTTCATCTTCAGCCGGGTCTTGCCGGTTCTGGCATCCAGAAAGTTGATTTCCCGCCCGGCCAGTGCCAGCGTATCACCATCGGGACTATAGGCCAGGTGCAGTGCGGAAATTTTCGCGCGGCCCAGTTGTTTGTGTTTTTCGACATGCCACAGGCTGATGCTGTCCAGCGTGGACGCGACCAGAGTCGTACTGTCGGGGCTGAAAGCGATGTTGCGCACGGGCTGATCATAATCATCGTGGAGTACGGCAACCTCTTTGAGATTAGGCGCGTTTAACGAGGTGATTGCCGAAAACTCGGGTTGGGTTGCAGGCTGAGAGGTGAACATATAAGCTCCAAAACTTGTTTACTTTTTTCACATATATATCACGTTACGCTTTACATTGCCTATGGGACTTTTGGTACAGGCGATGTAAACTACTTAGCCTACCTAAATAAATTTGCCTCTAAAGGAGCTGTCTTGCCGCTTTTTGTGATCTTTATTTTTGGCGCTGTGGTCGTCGGTTCCGGGTCCATGCTGGCCCCTGCCTGGCCGACCAGCCAACCCCGCATCGGGCTGGCGGCAGCGCTGTCGCTGGCATTGGTTATCGGCGGGGCGCTGTTCGTCGCCATGCTGTTCGGCTGGGACACACTGGTGATCGATTATCTGCTGTTTGTGCTGGTTATGGTGATTTTCCTGGGTGGTACGTTGTCCTATGGGCAGACACGCGCCGAAAATCGCGGTGAGGAACTGCTGGATTCCGATCAGGGCTGGCCGGGTCCGCAGGATCTGCTGCTGTTCTTGTTGGCCGCTCTGGTATTCGTGATTCCCGCCCTGATTCTGCCGGTGCCGCTGGACACCGATGCACAGGGTTTTGGCTATCTGGCGCTGATGGCGCGGACGGGCAGCGGCTTCGATACACTGGCGCCGTTTCATCCGGAAATCAGTTATCTGTATGCGCCCGGTTTCACGTTAATCGTCGCTTATCTCAGCCAGCAGTTAAGCCAGGGGATGCACGTGGTTCAGCTTGCGGTCGGCGCGGTGCTGAGTTTTGTGTGCGTGCTGCTGGCCTTTGATCTGGGCGCGGAACTGCGCGACAAGCGGCTGGGGCGGGCTATGGCGCTGGCGATGCTGTTCGGCGTGGGTCTGTTTACCGCCTTCATGGATTCGCATTACACGACGCTGCTGGGGCTGGTGTTTGCGCTGGCATTTGTGATTTATGTGCTGCGTTATCTGCGTGACGGTCTGCTGCCCGACGGCATCGCGGCGGGTCTGACACTCGGCGCGGTGGTGCTGTCGCACCCCGATACGACGATTATTCTGCTGCTGGGTTATCTGCCGTGGCTGCTGACGATGTGGCTGGGTGAGCCGCGACCGACGGTGCGGCGCTGGCTGATGCTGGCGCTGGGTGTGCCGCTGATCGCGCTGGCGGGGATTTCGCCGTGGCTGGCGCGGATTTTCGAGCAGTTGGGAGGGGATATCGTTTCACCGTTTGCCCGCAGCGCGGATTACTGGCGTTTGCTGGTGTTTTATCATGGCGTGTGGCTGCTGCCGGTGGCGGTGGTCGGCGCGGTGATCGGTTTGCGTCAGCGCAGTCAGGCGGTGATTCTGGCGGTGGGCTGGCTGGTGCTGATCGTCGATTTTGCCATTGTCGGTTTGAGTGAGACTCTGTTCGGCTGGGTGCCGGTGTTCCGCTACGATTATCCGTTCAGCATCGCGTGGCATGGGCCGATTATCCCCTACACGATTCTGGGCGGGATTGGCCTGCTATGGCTGTGGGATCGTTTCGGTGAGGCGCGTTGGGGGGCGACTTTGCAGCGCTATGCTTACGTGCTGATCGGTGTGCCGGTGGCGCTGGGCTTGCTGGCGCTGGTTTTCAGCCCACAGGTGCTGAGCCTGACTAAAGGGCGCATCGGCTTTTATGGCGCGTTTGCCTCCGCCGCGGATGTGCAGGCGATGCAGTGGCTTAAAGCCAATACACCGGAAGACGCGCGGATTCTGAATTTCCCCGGCACGGATTTTGATAATTCGCATGAGGGCGACTGGGTGCCGGTCATCAGTGAGCGTGATAGTGTTTATTATCGCTGGCAGCCGTTTTTCCGCGGCAATGAAGCCAGCCTGGATGAACAGGCGCGCTTACGGGTTTTCTGGGAAGATCCGGCCAATCCTGACAACGCGGCATTGCTGGCTGAGGCGGATATTGATTATGTGATTGTGCCGCAGATTGTCGGTAATCGCGATAGCTTTGCGACTGCGTGGCGCTGGAATCAGCCGGTTGCCTGGAATTTCCCGATGCAATCGGCGGTGAGTGATGCGGCCTATCTCGAACAGGTATTTGACGCGGACGGCGCGACGGTATATCAGGTGGTTGAATAAAGATTACGGAGTTGCATAGATAAAAAAAGAGCGTGGAAACTATCCCACGCTCTTTTTTGTTGGAACCATCAGCCTAACTTATGGGCAGAGGACGCGGCCATCTTCGGGCCGGTTACAGGCGATTCCGTCCCCATCCGGGTCGAGTATGAAATTGCCGGTTTGCAGACAGGCTGTAGCCTGACCACAAGTGGAAAGCTGCTGACAGGTAAACGACAGATTCGGGCAGACCTCTGCCACCAATGGAGTCGGGATAACACCGGGCACGGGTGTGGAGACGTTCGGCACCGTGCTGGTGGTTGCCAGGACAATCTGGTTGGTCAAGGGGTCAATACCCATGCCGGGGCCAAAGATCGTGACACCGGTGATATTGGTAATGAGCACACCGTAATTGCTCGCCAGCGGTTCGGTGCGCTCGATGTTGATGTCGCCAATCACCAGCAGATAACGTCCGGTAAAGGGAATGACTACCGGCGCAATCGACAGCAGATTCTGGCCGCCACTCGAACGGGCGGTGGCGATAAAGTTCGTCGGGTTGTCCAGCGGACTGACCGACAGCACCACCTGAGCATTGCCTGTGGCCTGTAAATATTCAAAGCGCAGCGATTCGCCGGCATTGGCATCGAAACAGTACCCCGCGACGTAACGCGAATTATCGAGACTTTCGGTGATAAGCTGACCGACCGTGATCAATTGCAGCACGTCACTGGCGCTGCGGAAAGTGAACAGACACTGATTCGGGCCGACTTCCAATGGTGAGGGCAGCAGCGCGTTAATCCGTGCGCGCAGTTCGGCAAATTGCGCATCGGCCACGTTGATGGCTTCCAGCGCACCCTGCACAGTGGCCTGACTGACCACGCCGCGCTCTGGCTGCGGACGGCCACAGACTTCCAGCCACAGATCAATTGCCAGCCGGACATTCGCCATCGAGTCATTAAACAGATTCAGAATGGGGTCTAACTGCGGGAAAAACGCCGCATACAGCGGGTTCGGGACATTGGTATCAGTCGGGCGTGCCGGGAAATTGCCGCAGGTGGATTGTCCACCGATGGCGATATTCGTCCACGTGCCGCGGATGCTGTCTAATGAAGGTTGCGCCAGATCGACGCGATCCAGCAAAAAGCGCAGCGTGGCGAAATAATCCTCTTCCGTGCTGCTGGACGGGATCTGCGAATCGGCCACGATGCCATTAATCGGCAGATCTAGGATGCTTTTGCCATCCTGAAACTCAATATACTGGGTGGCTACCCAGCCGAGTGTGCCTTCAAAATTGACCTGAATCCAGGCGTTATTGGGGGTGCGTCCCAGTAAAGGCATGACCGTGTAGCGCGGTGCATTCGCCATAATGGGATAAGCGCGGGTGGGGCCAGCGCGGACGCGCATGCCGCTTTGTTCCAGCCGTCCACTGACGGCGCTGCTGGCGCTGGTGCGCCCCGCACGCGGACTTTCGAAGCCGCCATAAGGGATGGTGCGCGGGTCAGCCACGGGCAGGCTGTTGATATCGCCAAACAGGTTAATTACCGGGAAGCCGATCCAGCCTTCTTCACCGTTGAAATCAATGCGAATCCATTCGTCGTCCGGGCTGCGGCCAGTGGCCGGCGCACGAAAACCGGCATCCACAAAGCCGATGACTTCCGCGCCAATCGCAGGGAACAGGCGTATATTAACGCCATCCCGGTTTACGAGGATTTCCGCACCTTGCGCCGTGACTGTGCTGGTCAGGAAAATAAGCACAACCAACAGCGCTCCGAAAGCTGTTTTCCGCATAGTCCACCCTCCTAGTGTGTTGCTAGGTAGTATATATCTCATGGCGCATTAACGCTACCAGCAAGCCAGCAACGCTATCCGTATTCTGTGCGCACACGGTATGCTGATCGCTGTTTCAGGCTATGCTGAAATCGTTCCTTTTGCGGATAAGATTTAAGAATAAAATAAATCATAGCGATAATATAGGGATACATATGTTTATATACATACTGGAAATACAGGGGGATTATCCACCAACTTTGTGGAATCATGTGTTTCAAATGATGAGTTTGGAATCTTTCAACCAATTATATCCGTTTGTACGTTTTCCTGTTAAGCCAACTAAGAAGTTACAACAAATTGCACAAGATTTTGTCATTGCTGTTACAAAAGAGGGTGGGAAAACAATTCCTTTCGAAGCATCCCAGGATTTACTATCGGACGAACCTATAGCAAGTAAACGTCATCAAATGCTGTTTGATAAAACGTTTGGTCTCTTGCGACAAGAGGGGATTGCAGAGGAAATCCATGATTGGGCAATGCACACACAAGATTTCTATGATTTGCAGGTTAGAGACAACCTATCTTCATGGTGTCGTCTTATGCGAGAATGTGCAATTATAAACACATACAACGATACCGATGTTTCGTTAACTGGACTTAATAATAAGCAGTTAAAGCAAATTATTGACTATTGGATGGCGATATGGGAAGGTCCTGTACCTCGCACTCCAGATGTGAAAGCTCCACCATTAGAACGCGAAAAGTTGCATAAAATCTATAATATTATCCTATCACATGAGCATGAGAAAATTAGATTGAAATCAATTATGGAACAAGTTCCTGTAGGTAGAAATTGGGATACTTTAGTGCTTGATGGTTTTTTCTCACAGGGTTGGATAAATATTGAATCGACTTTTCGAATCAATTTATCTGAATGGACAATGATAACAAAGCAACTAAACCTTGATGATATTCAGCTAATAGAAAAATGGGGCTTGTCTCATAAGCATAATCGTCAAAACTTGATAGGATTTCCGACGTTTGATGCTTAGTTAGCAAATGTGTCCTGTCAGCGTGGTGTATCAGGCAGACAGCCACTTATTATGGTGCGGATTATTATGTGGTGCAGAAAAGTGCCCACAACCTGATGATGGAGGCTAGTTATCAATCGACTGCTGATTACATTCAGCAGTGGTTAAAACGACAGACGCTTTTATAAAGCTTATGCTGATTATTCCCGCTTATCGGAGGGAGGCCATCACTGGCTTATGACCACGGATTCGTCGGCTTTATCCCAGCTCAAAGCGGAATCAATATCCTTCAGAAAGGCTACCGCGTCTTCCATGGTGTCGCAGGTTTTGTTACGCATCTTGAAGACGGACGTGCCAAACGCCACACTCATTTTAATCAGCATCGACTTTTCCCGGATCAGCACATTCCAGCCGGTTTTTTCAGGTGAGCCAATCTCGCGAACAATCTTCAGTGAATCCTTCGGCGAAAGCGGCACGGTCACATCACCGGGGTCGGTGATGACATGGACGATGTTGCGGGGACTGCTTTCGATCATTTCGCTGATGGTTATAAGGCTCTCGCGGAATTCATCCGCAGCGGTGACACCCCAGAAACGACTGTAAATAATCTCGTTCTCAATATACCAGTGGATAGAATACGGCACAGACTAACCCTCTTTCAGACAACGTTTCTGATTATATGCTATTTCGTGCCGGTGTTTTTGTTAATGATTGTTACGGTTAATAACCTCTAATATTTACGGATTGAGGATCAGGGCCCATTAAGGTGGAGTTAGCTTGATTGAGTGGGTTTGAGCGCGAATCGTAAGCGCCTGTTAAGATTTATCGGGTAGAATTATAAGAAAACTGTAACATAGGCCGGGTCTGTATTGTAAACTTAATCCGTGGGTGAGATTTTTTTCCAACCCTTGGGCGGATGCGGGCGGGTTTCATCGCTGGCTTGCGTGGGGCGGGGTTGTAATGGCCGGGTGGCTGGCAAGGTGCTGGTTTCAATTTTGGATTGCAGCGGGCCGGTATCACCGGTTACAGCCGCCAGCGCTTCTGGCGTGCCGATGCGTTTGAGCGCGGCGCGACAGGTGCGAGCAACCACCTCATTGCTGTCCTGCAAGTGGTCGATCAATGGCTGAATCGCCCAGTCGGCACGGAGCTGACCGAGCACAGCGGCGGCATTACGGCGGATAGCCCATTCCGAGCTGTTGAGGGCGACCAGTAAAGTCACTAAGGCCGGTGCACTTTCCAGCGCGACCAGTGCTTCTGCCGCGGCCAGCCTGAGTTTAGAGGAGACACGCGAGTCGTGAAAAATCATGACGAGAGCTTCCACAGCAGTTTTGTCTTTGAGGACGGCCAGTTCCTGGGCGGCCTTGATGGCGGTTGGCAGGTCGTCACTGCGCAACTGCTCAACCAGACGGCGCGTCTCCGACAGGCGAACAGGCCCTTGCTCCACCAGCAGGTATTCCAGTGCGGAGGCGATGGTTGCGCGGACAGCCGTATCCTGCTCTAAGGCCATCCGTTTTTCCAGCGCTTCCAGAGCACTGACGGCGCTGAGTGTGCGCAAAGCCGCTGCCGCCCGCCGACGAATCGTGGGGTCGGGATATTCCAGCGCTTCCAGCAGGCTGGGAATATCGGATTTTGCCTGTAACTGCCAGATGTTCGGTGTGAGATCAGTCACGGTTTATCTTTAGTGTAATGGATGTATGTATATTGTAACCTATTTCCATCACACCACAATGAATAAAGTTGAGGTATGAGATGGATTTTGCTCAAACCTGAGCAGTAGGAGGATTGGCTGTGCCCAAGGTTCGGCATCTTATTCAGATAGCACAATTTGTGATTGCAGTGTGGGTGCTGGCCGCCGTGTTAATCGTGCTGGTGGCCACCCCATTACTGAGCCCACCAGAAAGCGAGTCGTTCCATCTGCTGGTGCTGATGGGCATTTCGGGCAGTATCAGCATTGTTGTGGCCTATGCCATCTATCGCTCTGGTATCATCAAGCGGTTGTTCAGTATCCGCGCGGCGTTTCTGGTGGTGACCTCGCTGACAGTGGGGCTGGTGTTTTTGAATATCTGGTTTCTGGCGTGGGAGATGTTCCTGGAGTATCACGACCTGAATCTGAACGTGGTGCTGCTGCTGTTTGCCGGGGGTACGGCTGTGGGTTGTGCCTACTTTATCGGTTATGCGATGACCGAGCGCATAATGGCGCTGGCGGACGGAGCCGAGGCGCTGTCTGCTGGTGAGCTTTCGACACGTGTCAAAGTCGATGGCAATGATGAATTGGCGGCGCTGTCGGCATCGTTCAATATGATGGCGGCGCGGCTGCAAAGTGCGGCTATCGAACATGCCATGCTGGAACAATCGCGCCGTGACCTGATCGCGTGGGCCAGCCATGACCTGCGGACTCCGCTGGCGTCCCTGCGGCTGGTAGTGGATGCGTTGGCCGATGGCGTAGTCAATGATGAAGTGACCCAGCAACGCTATCTGCAAACGGCGCAGCGCGAAATCTCTAACCTGAATGAACTGATTAACGATCTGTTCGATTTATCGCAGTTGGATACCGGTCATATCGAGCTGCGGCGCGAACAGACTTCGCTCAGTGATCTGCTGTCCGATACGCTGAGTACGCTGCGCACACTGGCAGAACGGCGCGGGGTGCGGCTGCATGGTTATGTCAATGCGCGGATTGACCCGGTTGAGATTGATCCGGAGAAAATCCAGCGGGTGCTGTATAACCTGATTACCAACGCGATCCGTCACACACCGTCCGGTGGTGAAGTGGTGCTGGAAGCCGATATCGTCGGGGATGCTGTGCGCGTGACCGTGCGTGACAGTGGCGAAGGCATTCAGGTGCAGGATTTGCCGCATGTGTTTGATCGCTTCTACCGCGGTGAACGCGCCCGAACCCGCGACCAGGACGGACAGCGTGGGGCTGGCCTGGGGCTGGCGATTGCACGCGGTCTGATCGAAGCGCATCGGGGGACGATTGCTGTCGAGAGTGCGCCGGGGCAAGGCGCGGCTTTTGTGTTTACACTGCCCCGACGTGCGCCTGCCTGAAAATAATCTGTTACAACAGCGGGAAAAGCCGGATGCTTAAGGCTTTTCATTTGACAAGGATTAACGATGTCAATAAACTGAAATCTGTAGCTTAATTCACTAAATCGCTTGAAATAATAAGGAGCAACAATGCGTTCTAATAACCGACTTTGGTTTATTTTTACTATTCTGGCAGTGCTATTGGCTTTTGTGCCGGCTTCATTGGCGCAGGATGGCATGTTTGGTCTGAGTGGGGATGATTACGCGCTGTTCACTGCGGGTAACGCAGGCAGCACTATGTCCGATGCGATGGCATTTGATTTTTCGTTTGTGCTGGACAGCGCCGAGGCCGATGCTAACCTGACCGGTACCGGCGTGATCGGTACCGATGAAGCGGGCGGCCCCATCGTACAGATCGCCATTACCGGCACCGGCAGCGAGATGTCTGGCGATGCGATGACCGAAAGCCCCGTCAACGTGGAAATTCGTGTCGTGGATAACATGCTTTTCGTCAATGACATGACCGGCAGCGATGGCTGGATGGGTGGCAGCCTGGATCAGGCACTGGAATCTGTGGTGGGTGCCAGTGGTTTACCTGTCAGCCCGGAAGACCTGGCAGCTGGCGATATCAGCGGCCTGACCGGTGGTGCCGATATGGGCGCCATGATGGGTGCTATGGATGGCATTATGGAATCCGGCTTTATCAGCATGTCCCGCCTGGGTGATGAAAATGTGAACGGTGTCGACACTGCACATTTCAACACCAATCTGAACATTGCTTCGCTGGTCAATTCTGAAGCTTTCGGTGCTATCCTGATGGCTTCCGGCCAGCTGGAAGGCAGTGACGAAGAAGTTACCCAGCAGCTTCAGTTCATGCAGCCGATGGTCGTCTCGATGGTCGAAGGTATCGACATCAATTTTGATCAGTACATCAGCACAGGTGATAGCAATCAGGTACAGCGCGGTGTGCTGGCGATTGACCTCAACATCCCGTCACTGACTGGTGATGCTGAGCCGATTCTGGTGAACCTGAACCTGACCGTGAATATCACCGATTACGCGCCGGTTGTTTCCGTGACCGCGCCGGAGAGCTTCACCGAAGCCCCCATGTAATTTTTTCACACTCAGCTTTACGGACGGCGGCTGTTACAATAAGCCGCCGTTTTTATTTGGGAATTCATGCTGATGCTGTGGTTTTTTCTGCTTTTGTTGCTGTCTGTTCAGACTCCGATTGCGCCGGATGTGCCGCAAACCGTGCTGCTTGAAGCGGGTGGTGGGCCAGTGAATTTTGTTTATGAGGTGACCGAGCCGCAAATCGTGACGATTACGGCCAGCGCGGTGGACGTAAATGCCGAGCCGCCGCTGGATATCACTCTGGAAATTCTGCTGGACGAGACGCGGCTGGCTTTCAATGATGATCACCTGACGGATGCCGATGGTTTACAGACAGGGGACGCGCTGATCGCGGGTTTGCGTTTGCTGGAGCCGGGAATGATTACATTGCGGGTGAACAGCTTCAGCGGGGCGCAGTCCGGGGAAGCGCGGCTGACGGTTGAGTCCGCGCCGCTGCTGGCTGAGTGTCCGTCAGATACACAGGTTATCACGCTGGATCGTTCACGTGTGTTTAGCTGCACACTGGAACTGACGGTTGCGGATAGTGTCACCATCACGGCGCGGGATGTGTCGGGCGGCTTAGATCCGGTTTTAGTGCTGGCGAATTCCGAGGGTGAGCAGGTGATATTCAACGATGATCACGGCACGCTGGACTTCAGCCTGAACACGCTCGACGCGCGGATTGTAGACCATCAGCCTGTCGCAGCCGGGACGTACACGCTGACGCTGCATGACTTCAATGGCTGGCCGGGGAAAGTGGATCTCATTCTCGACATTTCATCTTGACCGCCCGCCAAAGGATATGCTAGAATTATCACACTCAGGAAAACACGTGCCTGTAGCTCAGTGGATTAGAGCGATTGTCTACGGAACAATAGGTCGGGGGTTCGAATCCCTCCAGGCACACACACAGAAAACGCCTCGCATTTGCGGGGCGTTTTTGATTCAGCCCAGTTTGATTCTCCTTGATTTCCGTGATTCAAATAAAACCTTAATGCTTTTTAGTATCATATTACTGTAAAATCAATACAGTGTGTCTATACACACTTTAGTGTTGTGAAAATTACTTTAGGGATTTCCATTTTTTGAGCTTAAAAAATTACATTTATGGTTACGCAGGTATTTTACCCTGCGACTGTATACCCTTGCCGTTATCCTGACAGGAAATTGATGACTTCACTCAAGCCGACACACACTGACGAACTGATCCGTTTACTGACCCCACACATGACCTCTGTAAGTAACCGCCAACATTTTGTAACTCAAGCCCTGGCGGAGGCTCCAACCCTTTTACAAACCATCCACTACGCGGGTGACACGCAGCAGTTTACATCTCATCTGGTGCAGTTGTGCGACCAGTACGGGTCAGTCGCACCGGGACGACCGGCGGTTGTCGCGCTGCTGGAATACCTGCGGACACAGCCTGCCGGAGATGATCTGACATCAGTTGAGAAGCTGCTGGCGGAAATCGAGCATACAGCGGGTGCCTATACTCATACTACTCGCCCGCAGCAATCATCTCTGTCGCAAACCTGGGAACACGCTGACCAACTGGCTCGACGCATCGAGCAGCACCGACGTTTTGCCCGTTTCACCATTGTCATGGCGCTGGTGATGATTTTTGCGGCAACAGGTGTAGGAGTTTTTGCCGGTATTCAGATCAAGCATGCCAATACTGCCCAGGCACGGGTGGTCACGCAGGTGGCAGAGCTGGACATGCTGCGCGGGGTGCAATTGACCCCTGTCGCCATGATGACCTACCTGCCGCCGACCTCGCGCTTTGACGTGAGTGAGGCATGGGTGCCCGTTACACGGGATTTCGACGGGGTGCGCATGGTATTTGTCCCGGCAGGCTGCTTTATGATGGGCAGCAATGAAGGTGGATATCACAAACAACCCGCGCACGAGCAGTGTGTGGATGAGTCCTTCTGGATTGACGAGACGGAAGTGCGGCAGGCGGAGTTTGCGCGTTTTGGTGGCGTGAAGGCGCAGCCCAACAGTTTTGTGGGTGACCAGCGCCCGGTGGAGAGCATTACATGGTATGAGGCGCAGGCTTATTGTCAACTGCGCGGCGCACGGCTGCCCAGCGAGGTCGAATGGGAGTATGCCGCTCGTGGGCCGGAGAGTTTCTCCTACCCGTGGGGCAATGACTTTGTGACGATGAATGCTACCTATACCGGCAACTCTAACGGGATTACAGCGGATGTGGGCAGGCGTCCGGGAGGGGCTTCCTGGGTAGGGGCGCTGGATATGAGCGGGAATGTGTCGGAGTGGATGTATTCGTTTTATGCACCGTATCCTTACACACCGCTGGATGGCCGCGAGAGGCTGGTGAGCGCGGTGAATGATGGCCGGGTGCTGCGCGGAGGCTCCTGGAACGACTCGGAGGTCAACCTGCGTGCGCCTGACCGTGACGCGGGTACGCCGCACTATCAATATGCGAGTTGGGGTTTCCGCTGCGCCCGTCCGTCCTGATTTTTGACTGCCTGTTACTCAACCGCCCCGCATGGATTGATCCGTTCGGGGCGGTTTTGATTCAGCCTATGTGCGGCAGGATGCGGTATGCTTGGGCTGTGTGGGCAAACAAGGAAAGGATGAAACAGATGGCAGAGCAGAAAACGATCCGCGTGGGGATTGTCGGGGCGGGACGGAACACGCGTGAGCGGCATATCCCCGGTTTACGGGCGATGGAGAATGTCGAGATTATCAGCGTGGCGAACAGCAGCCTGGAGTCTTCGCAGCGGGCGGCGGAAAAGCTGAACATCCTGCAGGTGTACCCCAACTGGCGTGAGCTGGTTTATGCGCCGGACACGGACGCGATTGTGATCGGCACGTGGCCGTATATGCACCATCCGATCACGCTGGCGGCGCTGGATGCCGGCAAGCATGTGATGGTGGAGGCGCGGATGGCGATGAACGCGCCCGAAGCGCGCGAGATGGCAACGGCTGCGCGGTTGCATCCCGAACTGGTGACGCAGATTGTGCCGTCACCGATGACGCTACCGTTGGATGGCACCATCAAACGCTTAATCGCGGAGGGCTTTGTGGGCGAAATTGTCGCGGCGGAGGTGCGGGTTCTCAATGGCTTTGCCGATTTCGATGCGCCGATCAGCTGGCGGCAACAGGTCGAATACAGCGGCATGAATA
>JBBSQD010000135.1:0-16533 GCA_038258185.1 Aggregatilineales bacterium
TGCTGACCGTGACGGCGCTGGCGGCACGCTGTCCGCTGGCAGTGGCCCCGGCGATGGATGGCGGTATGTATCAGCACCCTGCGACACAGGCGAATCTGGCGACACTCTTACAACGCGGTGTCGAGTTGATCGAGCCGGAAATCGGGCGCTTTGCTTCCGGGCTGGTCGGACAGGGACGTTTGCCAGAAACCTCGGTTTTGCTGGGGCATGTCCGGCATTTATTGGGACGCATCAATGGCTCACTGGCCGGACGACAGGTCGTCGTGACGGCAGGCGGCACCAGTGAAGCCCTTGACCCGGTGCGCTACATCACCAATCGTTCCAGTGGCAAGCAGGGTTATGCGCTGGCACAGGCAGCTTTGGACGCTGGCGCGAATGTCACGCTGATCAGCGCGGCATCGGGTCTGCCTTATCCCGTTGGCGCACAGATTGTCGCGGTGGAATCGGCTGAAAACATGCTCAATGCCGTGCTGGAACACACCCGACAGGCTGATGTCCTGATGATGGCGGCGGCGGTTGCGGATTTCCGTCCGGTAGAGGTGGCCGCACAAAAGATCAAAAAGCAGGATGATGACCCCGGTCTAACTTTGCAGCTCACGCGTAATCCTGACATTTTGCTGGAAGTCAAAGCGCAGCGCAGCCAGACAGGTTATCCACGCATGGCGGTCGGGTTTGCGGCGGAAAGCGAGAATCTGCTGGCGAATGCCACCCGCAAACTTCAGCACAAAGGGCTGGATTTACTGGTGGCCAATGACATCTCCGCCCGTGACGCTGGTTTCGCGGTGGATACCAATCGCGTCGTCATTCTGGACACAGCCGGCAGACAGCAGGCTATTGACCTGACCAGCAAAACGCGTGTCAGTGAAGTGATTGTCGAGCGGGTCGCGGCGATCCTGGGGGAACTGTAAAAGCCCCGTTAGCGGGACATAGGGGAAACACCGCTACACGGCACGGATGATCTCCGCTATAATGTCGCACCATTTGCAAGTGAGCGAGACAGTGATTGCATGAGTTTACCTGACGATACCAAGCCCCGGTCACCCTTTGCCGACCAGCCATCTCAGACCAAATTTATCGAACCGCCTTATGATGAAAATGAGGAAGTTGTCCGGCAGGGGCCGGGTTGTTTTCTGTGGGGGATTATCGGTGCCGGGGTGCTGATTTTTGCCCTGGTGATTGTCGCGCTGGCGGGTGCAGCCGGGTGGACATCCGGTTCGCGCACGGCGCAGATCAGCATGACCGCGACCCAGAACGCGCTGGTGAATGAGCAGCTTGGCTTTATCCCTAATGATATTGCTTCAGGCAATACCGTGATGCTGCGCGCGCGGGTGGATTATCTGGCGACGCTTGGCGTGCCGAATATCTCCGAACTGGCGCTGACGGCCACCGCGCTTTTTGACAGCGTCCAGCCAACGATTACACCCACCAGTGAGCCCACGACAGACGTGGTACCCAGCCCGACCGTTCAGGTTCAGGTCAGCGCCACAGCGGCGCCGCTGGTGGTGCCCACTCTACAAAACGGAAATGGCGGATTTGACCCGGCGCCAGTGCTGACACAGGCGCAAACTGCGATGCAGCAGGCGCAGTATGAGGAAGCGATTGATCTGCTGGATACGGTCATTCGGATTGACCCCAATTATGAAACCAACACGGTGCGCACATTAATGCTGGAAGCGATGACCACGCGCGCGCTTAATCTCTATCGCAGCGGCACCAATCTGGCGGAAGCAGTGCTGTTGACCGACCGCGCCGCCGATTTCGGCTTGTCCGGCCAGAGCGATCTGTATTATGAGCAGTACATCGCCACACTGTATCTCAACGCGACCGGCGCTATCGGCACCAATTATTCAGCGGCGATCAACGCCCTGCGTGAGATTTATACCCAGGCGCCGAATTATGCCGATGTGCAGCAATTACTTTTCCAGCAGTATATCGGTTATGGCGATGCGTTTGTGGCAGGCGGGGATTATTGCTCGTCAGTGGGGCAGTATCAGAACGCGCTGAATATGTTTGTGGATGGTGGTGTCAGTGCCAAGCGGGACAATGCTCAGCGCATCTGCGATCAGGGCACGCCTATCCCAGAGGGGCAACCCGGCACCGGCCTGGATGGTCAGCCTCTCGCGCCGATTGGTGTGCCGGGGAGTTAAAAATTCACCACCTGTCCGAACTCATCACACACTCATGTCGGGCTAACTTGTATCTTACGCACCGTGCATAATATGGTATCAAGCGAATTTGGTGAAGTTGAGTTGATTCCTCCTTCCTCCAAAGTGGTGTGAGATGTGTTGTTAAGCCAAATTCGTGGACCAATGGGAATCATGAGTTCAAAACAGAACCCACCCATAGTCCTTCCCCTTAAGGTGCCTGAATGTGTCCCCCCTCACTTCAGGCACTTTAACGTTGGAGCGCCCAGATCAACAGTGTGACCTGAGCGCCCCAGTAGCCCCCGCTAGCCCTTCCCAAGATGAATGGCGAAACAGTAGTTTTCCGCTAACATCCTGCCCACAACAACACTCAGCGAATGCAGGAGTTACGTAAATGGCCGGAAAATTCTATGAAGACCTTGAAATTGGCATGTTTATCAAGCACGAACTGGGACGCACGCTCACCGAAATGGATAACGTGTTATTCTCCAGCCTCACCATGAATACTCAACCGTTGCATATTGACGAAGCCTTTGCCAGCCAGACCGAATTCGGCCAGCGGATTGTCAACGGCCTGTTCACGCTGGGCTTAGTCGTCGGCCTGACCGTGCCCGATCTCACCCAGGGGACCATTATCGCCAATCTCGGTTACGAAAATGTCCGCCACCCGCATCCCATGTTTCATGGCGATACGCTGTATGTGGAGACGGAAATCACCGCGAAACGCGAGAGCCAGTCACGACCGGAATGCGGCCTCATCACGATGAAACACAGCGGACGCAATCAGGATGGCGTGGTGTGCATTGAAGTAACGCGCACGGTGCTGTTTCTGAAAACGCCTTAGAGTGCATGTCTGTAAAATGTAATCATGTGTTTGCTCAAACAGGAGATGCCCTATGCTGCCCGACACGCCGATTCACACCCTGCCCGAATCGTATCATGAGGTAAAGCATCTGGTCGCGACGGAAGGTCGCACTTTAATATGGCTCAATCTGGCGGCTTTGATTCCCCTGGTGGTGATGCTGCTGGTAATAGGGGAATGGTGGCGTGTTATCCAGCGGGTGCGGGGTGTCTTTGGGGATCAACTGCTGGATCATCCGTCGTTTTTGCTGCAAGTGGCGCTGACCATCGGCGTGGTGATTCTCACATTTACAGTCCATGAGTTGATTCACGGGCTGGCAATCTGGCGCATGGGGCATAAACCGCGCTTTGGCGTCCGGCTTGATCTGGGAGTCGCTTATGCTACCACCGATAATGCACTGTTCCCGCGCAATCAGTTTATTGTGATTGCACTGGCACCGCTGATCGGAATGACGCTGGTGGGTATGGGGCTGATGTTTGTGGTGTCCGACGCGCTGGCCTATTACATTGGCCTGATGATCGTCATCAATGCGTCCGGCGCAATCGGTGATATGTGGATGTCGTGGATGGTATGGCGCTATCCGGCTTACGCGCTGGTCAGAGACGAAGCGGATAGCATCCGAATTTATATGCCGAACACGCCGGCAACCTGACGCGCTAATCTTCAGGCGGTGGACACCATCTTAGCGAACTTTGGGGAAGTCTTGATTTCCTCATCTGTAGCTGAGGAATCGGATTTCCATAATGGTAGCTCAATCCAGAAGCAGGAACCGCCCTCTGGCGGAAATTCCACACCCACACGACCATCCTGCAAAGTCACGAGCTGCTTGACAATCCACAGGCCCAGCCCGGTGCTGTTTTCGCCACCCGTCGGACGTGTGCTGAGTTTGCCAAATTCGCTGAACAATTGACTGCGCTCTTCAGCCGGGATACCGGGGCCATGATCCGTCACGCTGATACGGACGTAGTTTTCCTGGATCGTCGAAGAAAGCCACACGGTTTTATTGAGTGGACTGTATTTAATGGCATTGCTGACAAGATTGCTAAGGATTTGTAACAAGCGATGGAAGTCCGCCCGGACTTTGCCATCGACCTCACGCACTCGCAGCGAGATGTTTTTCTTACGCGCCGGGAAATTGTACTGCATAATCACATCCCACAGCACATCCTCGACATCTATGCCTGAGAACTTAAAATCCGGTGATTGGCCTTGCAGCGCAGCAGAATCGAGAAATTCGCTGACGATTTCTTCCATTGTGGTTACTGCGATATCAATATTATTCAGCAGGACATGGGCTGTGTCGTCATCTTTAATCATGTTATGCAGCAAAAACTGCGCCATGCGGATATTGTTGATCGGGTTTTTCAGATCGTGAGAAGCGATGTTTAAAGAACGGTTGCGCATCGCATGGACTGATTCCAGTTCCTTAACGGCCTGCTGATGTTCATCCACAAGACGCTTGTGCTGGATAAGCAAATCAATGCGCGTCTCAATGATTGTGCGATCTAATGGCTGCGTGATGAAATCATTGGCGCCAGCTTGTAAACCTTTGGCGATGTCATTGCTTGCTGCCGAATCATAAATCAGCACCACGGGTAGCTGAGCATAATCGGGGTGTTGGCGAATGCTTTTGATGAATGCGTAATCGTTCATGCTGGCCAGTGTGGCATCAGCCAGGATTAAATCAACCGGCCCAGCGGCCAGTAATTGCAGAATCTGATCGAAGTTGGCGACGAAGGTCAGATGATAACGCGTTTCCAGAATGGTTTTTAAAGCGGTTGTGCTGGCATCATCCTGCTTAAGCAGCAGCAGATGAGATTGGGTTTCACTACGGGGTTCAGAAATCATTTTGGTTACCAGTTTGTCAGAATCCACCTCTATTATTATAAGATAGAGTTAAGGAAAAGTAAATAGACAATAAATGTTAATTTATTAAAGTTGCCTAAATAAATACTTTAATATTGGGTGGGAATCAATCGAGGGCTGAAACTTCTACAGCCCTCGATTGACATGAGAATCTATGGCCGTGCGGCCAATTATCTGGTGAGGATTAGACGAATTGCAGGGCGCGTACCAGACCATACATGCGCGGGATGTCGGCCAACATCACTGACGGGTTGCTGCGCCATTCAAATGCCGGGCCAATGCCGCCGTATTCGCAGGCGACAATGTCGGGTCTGCCCCACATGCCCCGTCGAATGCTGGACAAAGCCCATTCCAGCAGTGACCAATCTTCGCCAGTCATCGGCATATGGTCAGACCGGCGACCTTCGTTATCCAGCCCACAGCCAGTAATGTGCAGTTCACGCAAGCGTTCGACCGGTAACTGCGTGATATAGTCGCGGGTATCAATGCCCAGATATTCAGCTGTTAAGCGCGCATGGCCGATATCCAGCAGCAGACCACAACCGCTTTCATAAATCACACGCTGAATCACCTGCGGCATCACAATCGCCTGTGGTTTGTCATCGGGGATATCGGGAAAAGGGATATTCTCGGCAATCACCCGATCTGGCCCAAACCGCTCCACCAGTGGCATGACATCATCCAGCATGCGCTGCACGACTTCGTCGATATTTTCAGGATCATTCAGGTCTTCATAACGGGCGGCGATGTGCGTGTTGACATAATGCGTCTGGGTTTCTTCCAGCAGTTTCTCGACCTTATCCAGGCCGACTTTTTCAATATTTTGCTGTCCAGCGACAAAGGGGAAGTGTACATAAACCGGGTGCTGCGCCTGTGCTTCAGCAATCGCGTCCGGCCAGTCAGGACACTTGAACAGATCAAACTCCAAGCGGCCACTTCGCAATAGTTCTACAGCTTGAGGAGAGTAATTCAAAGCAAATTGCATGATGACTCCTGTTATTTTTGGGACAGATTTTCCGCCATCACATCCATCCACATCACCAGCCCGCGCCATGAGCCATAGGGTTCATAGTGGGCATGGATGGCAGCGTCCGGCGCTGGTTCGTTATTGTTAAAGGTTTTACGATACATGTCCCGGCAAACCGAGTCAATGCCGAGGTAATCATGCCTGCCCAGCAGCCGCAGCATACTTCCTGCCGCGTAATCTCCAAATCCTTTTAGCTGACGCAGCGCACGATAAAGCTCACTTGTAAGCATATCACTGCTATGCCATACCTCCACATTAAGCTTGCCGCTAGCAATCTCTGTGGCGAGTTGATGCAGATAGGCACCGCGATACCCCGCCCGGACATGCGCGTTCAATTCGTCCGCGCTCAAGGCGGCCACCTGTTGGGGTGTGGGGAAGACATGCCCCTGCTCATAAGGTGTGCCCAAAGTCACCAACCGCGCAACCATTTGCCGGGTCATAGCCCAGGTGGTATTGGTCGTCAGTAAGGTCTTAGCCAGATCTTCCCACACACTTGGGCCGACCAGCATCCGCCCGGCACCTACCGCACCGATCCAGTTATAACGTGGATTCACTGCCAGCAAATCATAGAAGGCGCTCAAGTCGTCATCAAAACTCAGACAGCGGCGAATCACCGACTCAACCTCGGCCTGTTGAGATGCAGTCAGATCACGATCAACCTTTACCGACAATTCATGGTTATCCGTCGGTTGCACCGTCCACTGTAAACAGGTGCCATCGCTTAACTGGTGCAGGCGGCTCAGAAAAATCGGCGGTTTTTGACTATACTCAAATGGCGCAAGCTGGCACCAGCCATGACTGAAAGCTGTGGGCGCAAAAGCGAAATCCGGCGCTGGCTGAATAGAAGAATTCATCAACCGACACGGTCTTGTCGGCGGAAATCATCAATCAGCTTGGCGGCATCTTCGCTATTGGTCGCAAAAGCATAGATCATACGCGGGACAAAGACTTTCATAAACGTGATCGCCAGTATCCGCAGGAAAAAATCATCGAACACCACGACATTCATGTTTTGCCCCTGAAAATTCTGAAGGCGTTCATAAGCGGGTTGACGGAAACGCGACATGATATCGGGTGGCATCAGGGTGCTTTCCTGAAAATCAAGAATAAAGTCGACCGGTTCGTGCGCCGCTGCAATCCACTCGCCACAGGTTGACCAGGCTCTATCAAATTCCGACCATGACCATCGATCTGTAAATTTCCAGTAAATAACTGTTTGTGCTGGGTCATGCCAACTTATATCAACACCCATACAATTTGTCTCTCAATCCTTTCGAGTTTTGTTTTCAGGTGCCTGCAACCAGTCAGGGAGGTCACCGTTAAATGCCTGCATAATGGGTTGATAGGTGGCTGGGCGGCGTTGATGCAACAGCGGGAATAAGTCGCGCCAATGGGCGAGTGTGTCGGCATGGAGGTCAGCGATAATCACTTCAGTCGTATCCCGCCCGGCCTGCGCCAGAATTTTCCCAGTGGGGTCACAGATGAAACTGCTGCCATAAAAACGCACGCCGTTTTCTTCACCTACGCGGTTGGCCGCGCCGATAAAGACGCCGTTGGCAATGGCATGACCGCGCATCACCGTCTGCCACGCGTTCTGCGAGTCAAAATCAGGGTCAGTCGGCTCCGAGCCAATAGCAGTAGGATAAAAAATCAACTCCGCGCCGTTGAGCGCATAAATCCGCGCCAGTTCCGGGAACCATTGATCGTAACAGGTGGGTGCGGCCAGCTTGAGACTGCCCAGGTCATGCACCGGATAATCCACGCCACCACCGAAAAAATCTGTCTCGTGGTAACCGACACCCGACGGAATATGCACTTTGCGCGTATAGGCTTTGAGCGTGCCATCGTCGCCGTAAATGGTCGCGGTGTCGTACAGTTGATTATCAGCGGCCTGTTCAAAGATGCTGGCGATAATCGTCACGCGGTGCTGACGGGCCAGTTCACCGAAAAATTGTGCGGCTGGGCCGGTTTCAAGGTCTTCCGCCCAGCCGAAACCCGCTTCATCGCGTGTGCCGGGGAAGTAAGGCGATAGTGAGAATTCCGGCAGGCCAATCAGAGTCGCCCCGTCCCCCACAGCCCGTGCGGTCAAATCCCGATAGGTATTCTGCATGGGCTCACGCGAATCCGGCCACGCCAACTGCACCAATGCTAATCGTACAGTCTCCATCAGCAGTTATCCTTTAATGCAGCACATATGAGAAGCACCATAAATTGCAATCCTTACTCAAACCTTAAATTAACTCACTTCTTACTGGCACTTGCACGGGGAACTTCTTTCGTCATACAGTGGACAGAGCCGCCACCATTAATACCCACCCTGCAATTGATGGGGATAATCTCATGCTGAGGCATGGCCTGCTGGTAAATCTGCAAAGCCTGTTCATCGGTTTTTTCGCCATAGACGGGCACCAGCACGCGGCCATTCACCGTCAGTGCATTGGTGTAACTGCGCCAGATAGAGAACAATCCCCAGTTAAAATACTGTGGTAAAGCGGGCAATTCCAGCACGTTATAGCGCTGACCGTGTGCGTTTTTCTCTTTGCGGAATAATTCGCCGGTGTGGCGCAGGCGCTCATTGTTGACGGAGTCGCCTGGTTCGGTGACCAGCACAGTTTGCGCGTCCGCCAGCTTGACCAGTAAATCGACATGGCCGGTTTCTTCTTCCAGCAAATGCGGCGTGATAATCAGTTTGTCAAAATCGAACACGGTGTGTAAGGCATTCAGCACATCATCCACCTGCATCCGCTGGTCACGGCGCTGGAACTCGTCGGACATAATCAGCGTGCCCTGTCCGTCTGACCAGATATTGCCGCCTTCAGTGTGCAGGGGAAGTTCACGCGCGGGTATTTCGTTGTGGGCTGCCCAGCGGCGTGGCATGGCGTTGTCCTGGGTTTGCGGGTAATTGGGTAACGGATCATAAATGGCATGGACAGCCACCTGCTGACCATCCGCATCCAGCGCGACAAACGGGCCATAATCCCGCACCCAGATATCATCCGTCGGCAGGTAGAGGAAAAGCACTTTTTTCAGATCGGCTTTTCCGCGTTGTTCCAGAAACAGCCGGATCGCACTTGCGAAGGTCGGGCGAGCTACATTGATGGTGACCTCAGCCACCGGCGTAATGGCTTCCACCATCGAGGCGTGCAATTCCCACAACGGCGGATACAGCACCGGCCAACTGAGGATAATGCTTTCCATCGGCTCCCATTGCGCGGGCAGGCGCACCAGCGAGTCCGGTGTCTGCTGTGGGAGAATATCGCCGCGCGTCATCTCGACCGTAGCCGGATGATCGGTCAGGTACTGACGGGCTTCAGCCTCGTCCATGCCATTCAGCAGTTTCCAGCGGGCCAGCATCTGCGCCATCTGCCGGGGGGTGGCTGGCGGTTGGCGATCCGCATCCACCGGATAAAACCAGCGCAGAAACGGTGCAGTGATAAGCCCTAATGGGCCGGGTAAACGCCGCCGCCACAGGGGATAGGGGATATAGTTAAATCGCAACATGCCCATGATTCACAACCTGTTTTCCAGCCAACATTATAATGGTTCATCATAATATTTCATCAGAAAAGATTCTAGTGTGCACATAAAATCCGCGGGTTCGCATACAGACAGCGCAGCATCAATCCCACATTAAATGATTAGCTTCACAGCTAGAACATCCGCTCGATGCCGATTATAATTGAGGTATGTATGCAGAAATCGCCCTCAACGTGCCCGTACGGCGCACTTTCAATTATCATATTCCGCCCGATCTGGATGGCCTGATCGAACCCGGTCAACTGGTTCAGATCGCATTTGGTACCGCCCAGCAGCATGGTATTGTCCTGCACCTGCTGGAAAAAAGCGATGTCCAGGCGACCAAACCGGTCAGCGCCCTGCTGGATGCGCGTCCGGTGCTCAACGATGAGCAGCTCGCCCTCGCCTATTGGATGAGCGAATATTATCGGATGCCTATCGGCCTGTGTTTATGGCTGTTTCTGCCACCGGGGATTACTGGCAAGCGAGATTTACAGGTCGAGTTGCTGACTGAAGATATCGAAAAACCTGACCCGCTGGAAAAAGAACTCATAGCCCTGCTGAAACGGCGTGGAACATTGACCGGCCAGCAGTTAAATATCGCGCTCCCCGGTCAGGACTGGCGCGAAGCGGTGGATCGGCTGGCGAAAGCCGGAATCATTCACAAAGAAAATAAGCTGATGCCACCCCGCGCCAAGCCCAAGCTGATCTGCACAGCGGCATTGGCGATCAACCCCAATCAGATTATGCATGTCGCCCGTCATCTGGGGCGGTCATCCAAACAGGCCGATTTGCTGGAAGTCATCGCGGCAATGCCGGATGATATGCCGACCGTCGAGCAGGTCCTGTCAATTGCTGAAACCAGCCGCGCCACGTTGAATCAACTGGCTAAAAGTGGCCTCGTTATTCTGCACGAGCGCGATAACCGCGATGATCCGCAAACTCTCAGCCTGACGATTCCGCTGGAAGCCGTGGATGAAAATCTCATCACGCTGCGCAAAGGCGAGAAATTCCTGCACATTTTGCAGGTGTTAGCCCGCGAAAACGAACCGATTGACGTGAGCTGGCTGTATGCGCAGACCGATGCCAAACTGGCTGACCTCAAGCGGTTGGAAGATGAAGGTCTGGTCATCCTCAGTGAAGAAGAATCGTGGCGGGACTCGCTGGCCCAGCGCGACTTTGTGCCGAGTGTCGCTCCGGCGCTGACGCCAGAGCAGCAGGTCGCCTGGCAACCGGTTGAGGCACGGCTCAAAGCGTGGGACTGGGGGCATATGCTACAAGTAGACCCCCACCCAACCTCCCCCGCCAGCAGGGGAGGAGAAAATAATGCCGAGTCCCCGGTTCCCTCCCCGTTGACGGGGAGGGCCAGGGAGGGGTCTGGCAAAAAAGATAAGGAAACCTGGTCTTACTGGCGCACACCACCACACCTGTGGCGCAAGCTCAGCCCATTGGTGAAAGAGATGCGTCAGGCACCGACTCCAGCGGAAGAACGCCTTTGGCAGCAGCTTCGCCGAGAGCAAACGGGCTATAAATTCCGCCGCCAGCATGCGATTGATCGCTTCATAGTCGATTTCTACTGTGCAGAGAAAAACGTCATCATTGAGGTGGATGGCGACATTCATCAATATACAGCAGAAGAAGATGCCATTCGTCAGGAATTCCTGGAATTTCTCGGTCTGGTGATGCTGCGTTTCACCAACGAACAGGTCTTTGATCACATCGAAGCGGTGTTGGCACAGATTGCGGAATCTTTAGCCAGCATAGACCCCCACCCAACCTCCCCCGCCAGCAGGGGAGGAGAAAATAATGCCGAGTCCCCGGTTCCCTCCCCGTTGACCGAGGAGGGGCAATCCAACGTCTTTCTACTACATGGCGTGACGGGCAGTGGCAAGACGGAAATTTATTTACGGGCGATTGAACTTACACTGGCGCAGGGGCGGCAGGCGATGTTCCTGGTGCCGGAAATCGCGCTGACCGCGCAGACTATCCGCCGTGTTGCGTCACGCTTTCCGGGACGATTGGCGGTGGTGCATGGTGCCTTGAGCGAAGGTGAACGGTATGACACGTGGCGGCGGGCGCGTGAAGGGCTGATTGATATTGTGGTGGGGCCACGCTCGGCACTCTTTACGCCGCTCCCGGATATTGGCCTGATTATCCTCGATGAGGAACATGATCAGAGTTATAAGCAGGGGCCGGGATTTAGCCAGCCGTATTATCATTCGCGCCAGGTGGCGGAAATTATGATGCGCCGCAATGATGGCCTGCTGATTCTGGGCAGCGCCACGCCGGATTTAGAATCGGCTTTTCGGGCGCGGCGCGGCGATATGCAATTGCTGGAAATGCCTAATCGCATCATGGGACATCGCAGCCGCATTCTGGAACTTTCCGAGCGCGAAGGCGTGGTCGCCCGTTATTATCCCGCCAGCGCGGAAGATGCGCTGATGATTGATCTGCCGCCCGTCGAAATTGTCGATATGCGCGCCGAATTGAAACAGGGCAACACCAGCATGTTCAGCCATGCCCTGCATGTCAGCCTGGGACAGACTCTGCAACGGGATGAACAGGCGATGCTGTTCCTCAACCGGCGCGGCATGAATACGTTTGTGTTCTGCCGGGACTGCGGTTACATCGATGAATGTCCGCGCTGTGATGTGCCACTGACCTACCACCAATATGATGAAACGATGCGCTGTCATCTGTGCGGTTATGTCGCCAAACCCAGACAGGTCTGCCCGGCATGCCAGTCGCGACGCATCAAATATTTCGGCGCGGGGACTCAGCATATCGAGAAGGAGCTTAGAGCCCTCTTTCCTCATGCGCGGATTTTACGCTGGGATGCGGACACCGCCCGCAGCCCACGCGCGCACGATGAGATGCTGCAACAGTTCGTGAACCGTCAGGCGGATGTGCTCATCGGTACGCAGATGGTTGCTAAAGGACTGGATTTGCCGCTGGTGACGCTGGTCGGCGTGGTGAATGCCGATGTCGGTCTGGGTCTGCCGGACTTCCGCGCCGGGGAACGCAATTTTCAGCTTCTGACCCAGGTGTCCGGTCGGGCGGGGCGCGGTCTGCTGGGGGGCAAGGCTATTTTGCAGACTTATCAGCCTGATCATTATGTGATCCAGGCTGCCGCTCAACATGATTACAATGGCTTTTATGAGCAGGAAATTGCTTATCGGCGTGAAATGGGGTATCCGCCGTTTCGTCGGCTGGTGCGCGTGGTCTTCCAGATGCCCAACGAAAGCAAAGCGCGTGCCGAGGCCGAACGCGCCGCAGGGCTGTTCCAGCGACGGATTGATCAGTTACAGCTCACCGACACGGAGATTATCGGCCCGGCGCCGTGTTTCTTCGCCAAGATCAATTACACGTATCGCTGGCATATTCTGCTGCGTGGGCCGGAACCGACTCTGGCGCTGGATGGCGTGGATATTCCTAAAGGCTGGTATGTCGATATTGATCCGGTTGATGTCCTGTGACCGGAAATCCATGCTACAATTCAGACATCAGCCTGGAGATACTGTAATGAGCAAATTAGTACAGTTGGAAGTTCCCGAAGAGATTGAGCGTCTTGCCCGTGAAGTTGCGACACATGAAGGCAGCAACGTCGAAAACGTCCTTAGATCATGGCTGGAATTCGCCAGTTCAAACATCCCCATCCAATTACTGCCTGATAACGAAGTTTTAAAGTTATGCGACTCGCAAATGACTTCATCAGAGCAGGATGAATTAGGGCAGCTTCTCTCCCAAAACAGTGAGGGGGAAGTATTATCACAGTCTGATCGCATTCGGCTGGACGAACTGATGCAAATCTATCGCGGGGGAATGTTACGTAAGGCAGAAGCGCTAAAAGTGGCCGTGTTGCGTGGTCTGCGTCCTCCGCTTGATATAGCATAAAATGCCGCGCAGCTCCATTCCAGCGGATATTGTTAAACGTGTGCGCCAAAGCGCCAAAAACCGCTGTGGATATTGTCTGAGTCCGCAACAACTGGTAATGGCACGGCTTGAAATCGAACACATTATTCCACTCAGCAAAGGTGGAACTGACGATGAAAGCAATTTGTGGCTGGCATGCCCAATTTGCAACCGCTACAAAAGTGATAAGATCACGGGTATCGACCCTGTTACAGGTGAAAACTTCTCTTTATTCAACCCACGTACTCAGAATTGGTTTGAGCATTTTCGCTGGAGTGAAGATGGTTTGTCCATCATTGGGCAAACACCAACTGGGCGTGTTACCGTATTAGCGTTACATCTCAGCGATGATCCAGATGTATTAGTTGTCCGTCAGCATTGGGTTGTTGCCGGTTGGCATCCCCCGAAAGAATAAGTACAGGTTTTGTATGTCCGACTCGATTGACTATCTGACACCCGTTGAGATCTACGAAATTGCTGAAATTGCGCTGGGACGCAAACCGGATGTACGCGACCGGCATCTGCTGCGCTCGGCTGCTGCTCGTCCGATGCTGATGGCTTTCGGCCAGGAAGCCTATCCCACACTGCTGGATAAAACTGCCGCGCTGCTGCATGGTTTGGCGGCGCATCATCTGTTTTTTGATGGCAACAAGCGCACCGCGACCCAGGCCGCAGTTGCGTTTTTAGAGCGCAACGGTTGCCAGCCCACCTGGACAGATGCCGAGATTTACGATTATGTGCTGGAAATCGCTCAAAATTATCATGATGTCGAGGCAGTTGCCGCATGGCTGGCCGACCATACCCGCCCACTGGAAGACAAATAATGCTGCGTTATCTGACTGTCGATGAACTCATTTACATCAATGAAGTGCTGCCCGGAAATGATCAGATTCATAAAATTCTGAAGGGCAAGCAGAAAGTGCGCGATATCGGTTTGCTGGAAGCCGCCGCCGGACGTCCGCAGCAGTCGGTTTTTGGCGAGGATGCCTATCCCACACTCATGGAAAAAGCCACCGTGCTGCTGCATGCCATCGCGCGTAATCATCCGTTTGCCGATGGCAACAAGCGCACCGCGACTCTGGCGGCTTTACTGATGCTGCGTGTGAATGGTCAGCGCGTGGTGTGGGACGCGGAGGCGGCGCTGCAACAGATTGTGCTAATCGCCGAAGGCCAGTTGAACGTCAATCAATTCGCGGCATGGCTGACCACCGAGCCGATTGCACCACAAACCGAACCGAATGCCGAAGCGGACATGGCGCTTATTAACGCGCTCATTGTGGAGCATCGCTGGCTATTGAGTGAGCTGGTCAAGCAGTAGTATCTAAGCCGTAAATACGGCGGCGGATGCTGGACGCATGCGTGGATGCAGCCACAACAGCAGCAACCCGCAGGCCAGTGCCAGCAGGCAGAATATATAGGGCAGCAGCATATTGACTTCATACAGTGCGGTGCCAAACAGCGGCCCAAAAACAAACCCCAGCCCGCCAATGGAGCTATTCAGTCCCGCGACTGCACCCTGCTCACGCGGGCTGACGGCGAAAGTCGTCCCACTCTGATAACCGGGCATCGCCAGCCCCATGCCCAACCCCTGAAACACCAGCGACAGCACCAGCACCGGAAAAGTCGTGGCTGAGAGCATCGTCAAGACAGCGACCACCACCAGCGGCAGACCGATGCGCAACAGCATCAGCGGCGGCCATTGAAAACGCCGCACCAGAAACAACTGCGAAAACAGCGTCGCTACACCGCTGGCCATCAGGCCAATACCCACCAGTTGCGTGGTTTCCTGTGCGGACAGCAGCAGCCGATCCTGAAAATAAAACGCGACGGTAAACTGTACGGCGGAAAGCGTGGTCGTCAACGTAACGCCGAGCGCCAGAAACGGCCAGACTCGCGTATCCAACGGGCTGATGCGGGGTGCAGGCGCTTCGCCTTTGCGCATACGCGGTTGCGAACGCGGCAGTTTCCAGGTGACCACCAGACCCGCAGTCAAGGCCAGCAGCGACGAAAAGAAAATCGGCGCGGCCAGACCCAGCGGCACCAGCAACGCCCCAAACACCGGGCCAAAGATCGTCCCCAGTCCGCTGGCGGAAGCAATCATAGCAATGCCTGCCGTACGGCCTGGGCCTTCGGTTATATCGGCGATATAAGCCTGCGCAGTTGGCGGTGCAGCGGAGAACAATGCCCCCACCAGCATGCGCGCGCCGATCAACACCAGCAGCAGCGCCATTAATGAACCGGACAGAAAGCCATTCAAGCCCATTTGAATCACAATGCCGAAAACACCCACACCCAGCGCATAGCCGAATAGCCCCAGCACAAACACCGGTTTGCGTCCCCAGAAGTCGCTGCGCCGCCCCCAGATCGGGCTGGCAATTACCCAGACGACTGCCGACAACGCCATAATCAGGCCGCCCTGCGACTCGCTCAGTCCCATTTCGCGTACCGCAGGTGCTAACACCGGCGCGAGGATCGACTGGCCGATGTAGGCACAAAACAAACCAAAAAACAGGATATGAGTGGGTTTCATTCCCTAGTACTCCCGGTTATTCAACTTATTTATACTAGCATCAGGGATGAAAAAATGTGGTCTTACAGGGACTTATGGTAATAAAAGGCGAGTCCATGCCGACTCGCCGTAAAAATTTTGAGTTTAATCAGGAACTTTATTTGCTTAATTCGCGGTTGATCTCGCCATCCGTATAGAAGAAGTAGGCGACAAACGCACCCAGCGCCACCCAGATGATCTGCGTGATGCCCCCACCGGTGAGGAATGACAGCGCGGAGAGTACCGCACTCGCGCCGGCGATAATCACCGTCAGCATCCGCGCCCAGCTGTTGCGGCGGAACAGACCAAACGCCGCAACCGCCTGCACCGGGGCCATCACCAGATTGACCCCGCCAAGGACGATCAGCAAACCGCTGGCCGCCACTAACTCTCCACTGGCCGCGGCCAGCTCGCCGGTTTCATCGAATGGGCTGTTTGCCATTCCCGCCAGACCGCCCAAACCCGCAACAGCGCCGCCGGTTAAAGCCAGTATGCCCCCGCACAGGCCGAAGAAAGCCGCTATCAGTAAATAGATCGCCACACCCTGGATAATACTGGAACGGCTGACACCGGGTAATAAAGGTTGCTGTGACATAATGTTGATTCTCCCTCAGTGTGAAATATAAACGGTAATTATAAGCATAACCGAATTTGAAAA
>JBBSQD010000136.1:0-16483 GCA_038258185.1 Aggregatilineales bacterium
CGTCGTGCGCAAGCCCTCGGCACACCAGCAGCAGCGGTAGGTATACACGAGGCCGTTGGACAACTCAAAAATGGCGACACCAGAGGCAACATGCTCATACCACGAACAGGCTGGATTCCACTCTTTGAAGTAGACCGACACCGGGTCAGACCCGCTGATATACCGCGCCGCATCAAAGGTATGAATCGCCATATCGAGCAGCAGCACGTGTTCCATGCGATCCCGGAATCCGCCAAAATGCGCTCCGACGAAAAAGTCGCTGTTGAGCGTGGTCAGATCACCCAACGCGCCGCTATCCAGAAAAGCCCGTAAGCGGCGGATATTCGGGTCATAACGGCGATTCTGAATCACGGCGTAGAGTTTGCCGGATGCCTGCGCCGCGTCGACCATCTTTCGGGCATGATCCATGCTGTCGGCCAGCGGCTTTTCACCGAGCACATGACAGCCACGCTCCAATGCGGCCAGGGTGACATTCACATGCGCCTCCGGGATGGTACAGTCAAACACGATATCCGGCGCGGTTTGATCCAGAACCGTTTCGAGGCTGGTGCCGACGACGGCATCCGGCCCGCCAAATTCAGCCGCGCGTTGCTGTGCCGCTTCCTCGAAAATATCGACAAAGCCCACCACCTCTACACCGTCGATAGCCTGAGCCGCTTTGAGCCAGGCCGCGCTCATCGAACCACATCCCGCCAGTACGATTTTTAAGTCCATGTGTCGCTCCTTATCCTGTGCGAACCAAACAGAAATGAATGGTACATCATTCAGCACAGGCCGCCCAATGCCAATATCCTAGTCGAATAGGCAGTAGTCACAGCTTGATTATGTGATGTATGCTATTAAGCAGACAAAAATTGAAAAGGGCATCTGTATACGCGGCCCATAGAAAAGGAAAAGCAATGTTTGGAGGCGGTGGCGGTGGCGGTTGGATGATGATGCGTCATTATCGCAACAGCGACGAAGATGAAAAACCGAAAGTGACCTGGGCGCTGCTGAGGCGAGTGTTTGCCTATGCACGTCCCTACTGGACACATATTGGCGTTTTACTGGTGGCGATCCTGTTTACAACCGGGTTAGGCTTACTTACCCCGTTGATTTTCAGGGATCTGATTGACTATACATTACCGCAGGGCGATACCCAGCGGCTGAATTTGATGGCGCTGGCGCTGGTGGCTATTCCGGTGATCTCCGGTGGCATCCGGCTGATTCAGCGTAAGGTGAATTCGACCATTGGTGAAGGCGTGATTTATGATCTGCGTGTGAGTCTGTACACGCATTTGCAGCGCATGTCTCTGCGCTTTTTCACCAATACTAAAACCGGTGAACTGATGAGCCGTTTGAACAGTGATGTCGTCGGCGCCCAGACCGCGATCAGCAGCACGATTGTCGATATTGTGACCAATGTCGTCAATGTGATTGCAACCATGGCGGTCATGCTCACGCTGGAATGGCGCCTGACGATTCTGGGCATTCTGGTGCTGCCGTTGTTTGTGCTGGCGGGGCGGCGTTTGGGCGGTTCCCTGCGCGACATCGCACGCGAGCAAATGGACTATAACGCGCGCATGAATGCCGTGATGAACGAGACGCTGAACATCAGCGGCGCGCTGCTGGTCAAGCTGTTTGGTCGGCGCGAAACTGAAGTCAACCGTTTTCAGGAACGGGCGCGGTTAGTCCGTGATACCGGCATCCGGCAGGCGGTCGTCGGCAGTTCGTTCTTCGTGCTGATCGGTCTGGTGGGTGCGATGGGCACCGCGCTGGTCTTCTGGTTGGGCGGTCATCTGGTGATTGATGGTGTGTTTACCATCGGCACGATTGTGGCTTTTAGTGCTTTCCTGACGCAGCTATACGGGCCGTTACAAGCGCTGACCAGTGCGCCAGTGGCATTCGCGCAGTCCATGGTCAGCTTTGAGCGCGTGTTTGAAGTCATTGATCTGCCGCTGGAGATCAAAGAAAAAGACGACGCGCTACCTGTTAAGCAGGTCAAAGGCGAACTGATTTTCGAAAACGTCGCGTTTGATTACACCGTCGACCCGACTCTGCTGCTGACCGATGTCACGCGGCATGGTCGTATGGAGTCTGTGGATGCGGTATTTTCCGATAATCAAAAGCCACAGAAAACCAACGGCGCAGCGAAACCATCCGCTTATAGCCAGGCGCGTAAACTGGCGCTGAGTAATATCTCCTTCGAGATTCAGCCGGGACAACTGGCGGCGCTGGTCGGCCCCAGTGGTGCTGGTAAAACCACGATGACCTATCTGATTCCGCGTCTGTATGACCCGACTGAGGGGCGTATCCTGCTGGATGGCCGTGATCTCCGCGACCTCAAGCTGGACTCGCTGGCGGAGAATATCGGCATGGTGACGCAGGAAACGTATCTCTTCCATGACACGGTGCGCACCAATCTGCTGTATGCGCGGCTGGATGCGACCCAGGAAGAAATCGAAGCGGCCTGTAAAGCGGCCAATATCCATGATTTTATTATGGGCTTGTCCGAGGGGTACGATACCGTCGTCGGTGAGCGTGGCTATCGCCTGAGCGGTGGTGAGAAGCAGCGCATCGCGATTGCCCGTGTCATTCTGAAAGACCCGCGCATTCTGGTGCTGGACGAAGCCACCAGTCATCTGGACAGCCAGAGCGAAGCCTTAATTCAGGAAGCGCTGAAAACAGTGCAGGCCGGGCGGACTTCCCTGATTATCGCGCACCGCTTAAGCACGGTGCTGTCCGCTGATCTGATTCTGGTGATGGATCGCGGTCAGGTTGTGGAGCGCGGCACGCACAGCGAACTGCTGGCGCAGGGTGGCCTGTATACCCAGCTTTACGAAACCCAGTTCAGCAAAGAAACCGAGACGGCTTAGCGTCTATCCGAAAACACGATTTATCGTAAGTTCGTACGGACACGGCATCCCGTGGGGAGGCTAGCGCACTGCCGTGTCCGTACAAAATGAATTTATGGGTAGACACTTAATCAAATAATCCAAAACAATCTCCGATTTCCCCCAACCCCGAACAAGAAAATAACCTGCCCGTGGTGTGTGCGTCAGCCAAGCGGCGGATAGTCCTCAAGTACAATATGCTAAAACCAGTGCATAATGAGAGTATTATTTACTGAATCATTCGAGGATTTATCCTTATGGAAATCAGTCAGGAAACCATCGCCAGTTTTATACAATTAGGCGGACAGTACTTTCTGCCAGCGGCGGCGCTGTTACGCGCCATTTTCTTCGGCATTCGTGGCAAGATGCCGGAAGGCTTTGCTCAGATTGGCGCAGCCAGCGTCTTTGCTGGAATCACAGCGATTGTTGGCAGTGAGCAGCCGGATCTGCGTTTAATCCTATTGGAAATTTTCGGCAATACGGTGTTTATGGCCGGTTTGCTCAGCTTCATTCTGGTTTATCTGCTACGTCAGCCGGATCGTGGTCAGGTGATCGATGCAATTGTCGGCGGGGTCATCGGTCTGATCGCGTGGATTGCGTGGGTGGTTGTGCTGCAAAACGAATGGCCGGTCTGGACGGCACCGCTCGGCATTATCGCGGGTGCGGCGGCCTTTATCGCGCTGCGTTTCAGCCTGCGGCAGATCGCCCGTCTGGTGCGGGTGGCGACTTATCTGCTGGTGATTGGGCTGATCCTGGCTATCGGCGCGGGTGGCATCTATCTGCTGCAAACTTTGTTGAGCACCCCCGCTGTGGCTTCTTAAGAACTTCAAAGTGCGCTCATAGGGGCATTTTATGCCCCTATAAAATTTGTGAGTAACCCGCTTTATAACTTCTGCAACCACTGCTCGGCTTTGTCCAGGTCTGTAAAGACCATAATACGAATCCCTTTGGCATAAAAGGAATCGACAAATTCTGTCATGTTGACGCGGGCCATAAAATCATCCGGCACCACCAGCGCCCAGTATTTCCAGCCCGCAGCCACGGCAGCCGGCAGCCATTGATTATTAATCCACTCGGTATCTTCAGGGCTGTGGGCATTAATATCCCGATTATCGGAGAGCCATTTTGTAGCGTGATGACTTTTCAGCAGGTCAACACCACTCATCAGTACACTGCGCAGCGTCTCGCTATCAATGGTTTGATACAGTTTATGATGGATAATTTTTGTCGTGGGGTCGAACTCTAACAGAGCGTGCTGGTTATCGATAATCATGTTAGTGGCCATACAGTTATTTTTCCTGTTTTACTCAGTTGATCGAAGTATAGTTGCACCATTGTATTTGATGTTTAATTTTTGTAATAAGCTATACAAAATTATATCTTGTAAGTCGGGATAGTGAATATTAAGGTTTTCTCCACTATGGTAGAGTTGAAAGGCACCTTCTGGGTTACATTCATCCCTTAATAAAAGCCTTTTCATGAATTATTCACAAAAAACTATGTGAAATTGTGTACAATTACATTGTATTTCGTCACCTGTTCTTTTGTCTATTACCTGAAGCGAACCCACTCCATGCTGAATGATTCTGCTAGTCAATTTTCACTGTTCGAGCGCCTGTACTCCCAGAACAAATCCAATATGTTCATCAACAAAACCAAAATGCTGGCTTACTGGAGTCAGAGTATCGAAAAGAAGGTGATCGAGCACGGAATTGATACACCCATTTATGTGGGTTTGCAGCGCCTCAGTGAGTTTAATGATATCGCCTGCCAATATCAGAAAATTGCTGATACAGCACCCGTATGGATTTTGGGGGAGGCGGATCAGACCAAACCCGTTCATAATCCCATGATTCGCTTTATAAACCTTGAGCCGTTTACGAAATTAACTCAGGAATGGTTTATCGTTGTCAATCATCCATGCTATCGACGTGCGCTGGTCGCACGACAAATTACTTCACCTAAAGCACGCGGGTCACGTCAGTTTGAAGGCGTGATCACCAGTGATCCGAACGCGATCCAGTTTGCTTACGAGTCCATAGAAGAGTATGTAAACTCATATAAGCATCTCGCCTGATTAATATCAGGCTCAGGTAAAATTAATAAACTCTTTGTTCATCCATCGTTCGTTATCTAAGGATTCATCATGATTAATCTAATCTATGGCAGCACTGCCGTAAAACCCATGTCCGCTGAAGACCTGATGGCGATTTTAGAGAAATCGCATATCAATAACCGTCGCCGTAACATTACCGGGATGCTGCTGTATAAAGGCGGCAATTTTTTGCAGGTGCTGGAAGGTGAAGAAAAAGTCGTTAATGAAGCGTACACCATTATCTCACGCGATCCGCGTCATCAAAGTATCGAGCTGATTGCCACGCGCCAGATTCAGGCGCGCAATTTCGACAAATGGGAGATGGGGTTTGTCAATCTCGATAGCCCGGATATACAAAAAGTTGCGGGTTATACAGACTACTTACAACAATCCTTTACTTCACCCCAATTCCGCAATGGGGATTTTGCCTATACTTTTTTGCAGGTGTTCAAAGAGGGCATGCGTTAAAATATCTCCTTTATGATGTTCCATCAGGAACAGACAAGATGTGGGGCGTGATGTCTCTCAAAGGGTATACACGCCCCACAAAGCCACTTACACATCAGTCTTCATGCGGGCATAAATGGTCGATGTGCCTGATTTTTTGTCACCCTTGACGGCAACATGCTTGGGCATAGAATTCATCAACAGCCATAACGTCTTAAAACCATATGTACGGCTGTCAAAACTGGGTTCAAGGCGTTGTAACGCGCTCCCCAACGGGCCAAGATGTACCCAGCCTTCATCATCCGCTATTGCAATATCAAACGCACGGTTCAGCAGATTCAGAAGTGCTTTTGTCGGCGGTTTGGCTGGTGCAGCTGTTTTAGGCTTGGCAGGCGCTTTGACCACAACTGCGGCCTGAGCCTTCTTAGCGGGTGTTTGAACTACAACAGGTGTTTTCCCTTTAGCAGGTATTTGAACTAGAGCAGACGTTTTCGCTTTAGCAGGTGTTTTGACCACAGCGGGTGCTGGTGCTTTAACAGGGGCAGGGGCTTCAATCTCTGCAGACACTTTAGCGGCATCAGACTCAACAAGATTTTCGACGTGAACAAAAATATTACAGGCATTGGTGAAAGCTGCGGGTGTTTGCTGGCGCCCGATACCCATGACGAACATGCCGGATTCGCGAATGCGGGTACATAAGCGGGTGTAATCACTGTCACTCGAAACAATGCAGAAGCCCTGAACCGTGCCGGAGTAAAGAATATCCATCGCATCAATAATTAAAGCGCTATCAGTCGCATTTTTACCTATTGTGTAACGAAATTGCTGGATAGGTTGAATCGCATGGGCTAGCATTGCATCTCGCCAACCGGACATATTGATTTGTGTCCAGTCTCCGTAAGCGCGGCGGATGGTCACATCCCCATAGCGATTGGCTTCCTCAAACATCTGTTGCAGCAGAGCGTGCTGCGCGTTGTCCCCATCAATCAACATCGCAAGATGCCGTTCAGTGTCCTGCAGTTTTGGCATTTGTATGGCTCTTTGGATTAATAATGTTTAATCCAACTATTATAGATTGAAATGCACATATTAATGGATAAAGTTTTTAAGTAATGATTTAAGGTGCCTTCTTAATACGGCGTTTCTATAATCTATCCTGTGCCAGGATTATTTATTCCGATACTCCCGGCACACGATTATTGGCTTTTAGCGGACCCCAAGCAGCAGTTCAAACGTCAGTTGATCCAGACGTTCATAGGGCAGATTGCGCGCGCCCAATGCCACACGATCAAAGTTGGTGCTGCGCAGCTTCTGCGCCACGTCCGCGCTATAGCCGTCGCTTAAGTAACTCAGCGCACCGTCATCGGCATTAATTTCCTGCAACAGTGCCTGAATCTCGGCATCCTGATTAAAGCGCTCGGCCTTTTCTTTGAGAATGAGATAGGAGCGCATACAGCCTTTGGCAAATTCCTTGACATCTTCAAGGTTGGAGCTGCGATAGGCATGCGCATCAAAATGACGGCTGCCCGCATAACCGACATCTTCCAGGAACCTGACCAGATGGAAGTTCTGTTTAATCATTTCCGCGCCAAAGCGGAAGTCCTGGTCATAACGCCCGAACAGTTGATCGTTCAGGTCGATATGAAAGAGTTTGCCCGCATCCCACGCCTGAGCCACGCCATGCGTAAAGTTCAGTCCGGCCATATGTTCATGAGCCACTTCCGGATTTACGCCGATCATATCTGGATAATCCAGCGTTCCAATGAAACCCAGCATATGCCCGACAGTCGGCAGATAGATGTTGCTGCGCGGTTCGTTGGGCTTGGGCTCCAGCGCGAATTGAAGATCATAACCCTGATCATGCACATATTCGCACAGGAAATTCAGCGCATCACGCATCCGCTTGAGTCCATCCAGCGGGTTTTTCGCGCTGTCAGAGTCCGCGCCTTCGCGTCCGCCCCAGAACACATAGATTTTTGCGCCCAGCTCCACACCCAGATCAATGGCATTCATGGTCTTCTGAAGAGCATAACCGCGCACAGTAGGATCATTGCTGGTGAAAGCGCCATCCTTGAAGGAGGGATCGGTAAACAGATTGGTGGTCGCCATCGGCACGATGAGGCCGGTTTCGTCCAGCGCCTGCTTGAAGTCCTTGACGATCTGGTCGCGTTGGGCGGGGGTGGCATCAATGGGGACAAGATCGTTATCGTGGAAATTCACACCCCACGCGCCGACTTCTGCCAGCAGATGCACAATCTCTACCGGGGATAAGGCTCTGCGCGTGGGCTCGCCAAAGGGATCACGCCCGACGTTGCCTACCGTCCATAAACCAAACGTGAATTTGTCTTCCGGTCGGGGATCGTAATTAGCCATTTTTACTCCAATTCATGTAATACATCAAATAAATCTGATGATGATTGTACCCAGAAATCACTTTTAATTTCAGCCAACCAGCGCTCCATAATCACGTCGTTGTCCTGAATGCGACTGTTGCCCCAACCCTGATTGTTCCACATCGGTTGCGAGTCCCAATCGACGTTGATATAGGCAACCGCACGAATGATATCGCTGTTCTGGTGGATAAAGTCGAAAAACGGGGCGAACCACTCATCCCAGACTGAGTCACCGTCAGGCCCATTTACCGGCAGACCGTAGGGGGTCGCTTCGGCGATCATCACGGGTTTATTGTGCTCACGCGCCATATCCAGAAAATCGTTCAGGATTTGCGCATCCGGCTCGAAGTAAGACAGGCCAAACCAGTCGACATACTCATCACCGGGATACCAGTCCAGCCAGTCATGATTGAGATAGGTGCCACTGGCCATCGTTGCCGACTGCCACACAATAGCGATATTCGTGACGCACTGCTTGCGCCACAGATCGACAATCCGCCGGAAAACACGGATATAGTCCGCCGGATCATAGGCGTTATGTGCACCATCAAATTCATAACCGATGCGCACAAACACCGGACGATTCTGCGCGGCGATCCAGTTGCCCAGTGTTTCGATCTGTGAGTCGGCATTACCCGCCGCGATGCCAGCCAGATTGTCGCTGCCTAACCACAGGCCTATCGCCAGAACGGTATGCTCATATGTGGGGGCTTCGACCAGCAGTTGTGCGTTGACATCCCCTGAGCCCCAATTGGCGGTGGATTGCAGCCCTGCCAGGTCAAGGAGGCTGGTGTAGGTGGTGAGTCCGGCGGGGATCATGTCGATATGATCGCTATAACCATCGGTGTATGCGTCGAGTCCGCCAATGGCGCCCAGGTCTTGCCCGATAATGAGCAATGCCTGACCGTCTGGCGGCAGATAAGGTGCATTCAGAGGAGGTGTTTCCTGTGCATTCGTCATAAGTCCACCTGTAAAGAATATCCAGATTAATGTAAAAAATAAGAGTTTCATCATTTTACAATCTCTACCTGACTTCTACCGATATTTGCTAATCGAGTTATGCAGTCATTATCAGGCAAAGAATACCCTCCGGCAAAAACCTGCAAAGCAGGTTGGCGTGATATGATAGAAAATCGGCGTGATGTGATAGATATGAAACGTCGCATTGGGTTTATCCTGTAAATGTCACAAGAGAGAAACCTTGACTTTATTGTTATTACAGGTGAAATACTATGAGTGAAAACTGGACACAACAAGATATGCCCGACCTGACCGGCAAAGTCATCGTCATCACCGGGGCAAACAGTGGTCTTGGGCTTGAGTGCGCGACCCTGTTTGCGGGAAAAGGCGCCACGGTCGTGATGGCTGTGCGCACACTGGCGAAAGGCGAAACGGCCAAAGCCGACATTCTGAAGCTGCACCCCCGCGCAGCGCTGGATGTGATGAAACTGGATGTGGGTGATCTGAGCTCGGTGCGCGAATTTGCGGCGGCATTTAAGGCAAAATATGACCGGCTGGACATCCTCTTAAATAACGCCGGGGTAATGGCGATTCCGCGTCAGGAAACGCCGGACGGCTTCGAGATGCAGTTAGGGGTCAATCACCTGGGGCATTTTGCGCTGACCGGATTGCTGCTCGATGTCATCGTGAAAACACCGCAGGCGCGTATCCATAATGTCACCAGCAGTGCCAATTACACGGGCAGCATCCATTTTGATGATCTCAACAGTAAGCAAAGTTATGGACGCTGGGCTGCCTATGGACAAAGCAAACTCGCCAATGTCTTCTTTACCTTTGAGCTGCACAAGCGCCTGACCGCTGCCGGGTTCGATACCATCGTTAACACGTCTCATCCGGGGCTGGTACTGGGTAATCTGCAGGCCAACAGTGTTGAACAATCTGGCACAGGATTGGAAGGCTTGCTGTACCGCATTATCCAGCCGATTATGGCGCAGGACATCAGTATGGGTGTGCTGCCGATGTTGTACGGCATGACCGCCAACGATGCCAAAGGCGGGGCTTTTTATGGCCCACGCACCTTTAATATGCGCGGCTATCCGGCGGAGAAAAAAGCTAATCCAGTGGCGTATGATGCGGCTGCCCTCCAGCGCTTCTGGCAAATGTCGGAGCAGCTCACCGGGGTTAAATACGCGCTGCTGGATCGCGCAGGCGTTTAAGCAGGAGCAAGCGGCATGGTTCAAAACAACCGAAAATACAATTTCGATAAAAGCTGGCTCATTCTGTTCAAGGATATGGATATATCCCCACAGGATGTGTTGCGACATGCGCGGCTACCATTAGACCTGTTAAACCGGAAATCACCAACCATTAACGCAAATGAATATTTCCGGTTGTGGGAAGGTTTATCGGCTGTATTTGGCAATGATCCCATTTTTCCGTTGCGGCTGGCGCAATCTATCACGGTAGAGACGTTTAGCCCGCCCATTTTTGCCTGCTTTTGCAGTGCCGATCTCAATATGGCGCTCAAACGTATAGCTTATTACAAGCCGATTGTCGGCCCGCTGCGCCTCGATCTCGAACAAAACAGCCAACACACCAGAATCGGTTTTAGCGGATTACCGGAGAATGGCCCCGCTCCTACTTCCCTGATTGCGTTTGAGTTGGTGTATTGGGTGCAGATTGCACGGCTAGCGACACGTGAGCAGATCATCCCGGAAGCCGTGCATATCACGATAGACTTACCCAAAACCGATATATATGAGGACTTTTTCGGCACCTTCATCAGGCAGGATATGTTTAATGCTCTCACGTTCTCGGCTGAAGATGCACAGAAGCCATTTTTGACGGCCAATGATGCGATGTGGTCGATTTTCGAGCCGGAGCTGAGAAAGCGCATGGATGACCTGACGCAGGACTCGCCCTTCCGTGAGCGTGTCCGCGTCTGCCTGATCGAAATTCTGGCGAGTGGACAGTACTCTATGGATGATGTGGCATCGCGGCTGGCTATCAGCAGCCGTACCCTGCAACGCCGCCTCCATGAAGAAAACACCAATTTTCAGAAAGAGCTGGATAATTTACGGGAAGAACTGGCGCGCCATTATCTATCCAGTTCAGATTATTCCAGCGGGCAGATCGCCTTTCTGCTGGGTTACGAAGAACCCAATTCGTTCTTTCGCGCATTTCGTGCCTGGACGGGTCAGACACCCGAAACCATCCGAGCGTCTATCCAGTAAAGTGCATCCCGACATTGGTCATAAGGTCTGCACTGCTGCAACTCCAGTTTGAAGTTAGTATTAAGCAGGCGCATTTATACAGAAAGATTGATTGATGTCACAGGATTATCAGGTCGGTGTGTATTATTTCCCAAATTATCATATTGATCCCCGCAACGAAAAAGTACACGGTAAGAACTGGACAGAGTGGGAACTGATGAAAAAGGCGGTGCCGCGCTTTGAAGGGCATGCACAGCCGCGCGTTCCGCTGTGGGGTTATGAGGATGAAGCCGACTCAGCCGTCTTTGCACGCAAAATTGACGCGGCGGCGGAACATGCGATTGATGCGTTTATCTTCGATTGGTACTGGTATGATGATGGCCCGTTTCTAAACCGAGCACTCGAAGAAGGCTATTTACAGGCCGGCAATCGCGAACGGTTGCAGTTTGCCTTAATGTGGGCGAATCACGATTGGATCAATATCCACCCTGCCCAACACAGTACGATTCGCAATCCACAACTGCTGTATCCCGGTGAGATCACTGCCGAAACTTTTGATACTATGGTCGATTACATCATCACAAATTATTTTATGCAACCCACTTATTGGAAAATTAACGGCTGTCCCTATTTTTCTGTTTATCAGTTGTTTCTGCTTATTCAGGGCTTTGGGAGTATCGAAACCACACGCCGTTATCTCGACCGCTTCCGCGAAAAAGTCCAACAGGCAGGCTTCCCCGATCTGCATCTGAACGCTGTCGTCTGGGGGATTCAGATTTTACCCGGTGAAACCACCATCACCGACCCGGCGGCCTTGTTGCAGGCGCTCAACATTGACAGTGTGACATCCTATGTTTGGGTGCATGATGTCAATCTCGCCCAGTTCCCGGTGACACCCTATCGCGATGTTCTGACTAAAATGATCGAATGCTGGCCGCAGACCCAGAATGACTATCCCGTGCCCTATTATCCTAATGTGACGATGGGTTGGGATGCCAGCCCGCGAACCGAGCCAGCGGAAGTGTTTGAGAACATCCATTATCCGTTTTCGCCGACGATGGGCGGGAATTCACCTGAAGCGTTTCAGGGTGCCTTAGCGGAAGTCAAAGCCTTTGTGGACTCTCAAACCCACACGCCCAAAATCCTGACGATCAATGCCTGGAACGAGTGGACGGAGGGCAGTTATCTGGAACCCGACACGCAGCACGGCATGGGTTATCTGGAAGCGATAAAAACCGTTTTTGGCAAAAAGTAACCGATAGATTTACAGCCGACCGTATCCTTTTCAATTTTCTGCTCCTGAATATAGATGATCACCTATACTCAGGAGCGGCAGACAATGAACCAGTTAAAGGATAAAACGGCACTGGTGACGGGTGGCAGTCGCGGGCTGGTGTCTACTGTTTGTCGCCCACTACCTCAATATGTAACCCTGCTAACCATGCCCACCACGTGCCAGGGTAGTTTAAATACAACGTGACATATGCATCCAGTGCCTCATCTGGACGACCTTGTATTTCATAGAGTAGCCCCTGCCAATAAAGCCAGCGTCCTTCATTGAGTTCGATTGTTTCCGCGATTGTAAGCATGGCTTCGTAATCCTCCGCCCAGAACGCCCTATAGAAATCATATTCTGAAACAGCTGGATTCTGAACTGCCTGAGGGTTAGGTGTCGGTGGTGCTAATGTTGGAATTGGTGTTTCTGTAGGTGCGGGTGAGTCCTGAAACATAGAGATGTCACAACCCGACCAGGCTGGATCGACGTTAAAGCCAACCGAATGATTCCAGCCATCCAGCACATTGGGAATTATTCGACCGGGTAACACAGGGCTAAACCACTCACTAGACTGAGGGCGGTATGTGGTGAAATACTCGTATGCGACGTTACACAGCGTTTCGGCATCTGTCGTTTCTGTGTTTATCAGCGCAGTGATGAAATCACTCGAGGCTGCATAGAGTTCTGCCTCATCTAAAGAACGCTGCACCGCTGCTGTGTCCCCTAGCATCGCATAGGCAATTACACGCCTGCCCAGGAAGTAGAGATAAATCTGGGGAAACTGTCCTGTAAGACATTCCTCGACACAATCCAGTTCTTCCGCCCACGCTTCAGCATTTTCGACAAAAAAAGTCTCATAAAGTGCTGCTGCAGTCTCAAAATTCCTGGCCCACATGGCTTCCTCAGCTTCGCGGCCGGTACAGTCAAGATGTGTTATTTCATCAGGCTGACGAACGTATGCCCCACTCCCATCCCAGTCCCAGGCTTCTTCCGTACGGGTGCCACATCCCCAGTTATCCATTGCAATCTTGGTATTAATAAATTCAAGCGCATCGTCATCGTCGATGTTTCTCAGAGCACCTGATCCGCTATAAAACTGCACGATCTCCCCATTCTGCCAACCTAAGACATATATCGTGTTAATCACACCAGTGTAGCCAGGTCCCCCTGGTCCATACTCACTGGTACTGAATAGCCACTCCATTTGTCCATCACCCGTGATATCTCGCCACCCATAGCTCTTGAATCGGTCTATGCCTTCATCGTTCCACCCACCATCATTTGTAGGGGTAGGAATCGGTAGATCTAGCACACGATATATGCTGTCGCTGCCATCTGCCACAAGAAAATTGTGGTAAACGGTTTCACCCGCTGAAATATACTGAGTATCCAAAATCCACTCATTTTCGCCATCAAGATCAAAATCATGTGGGGTAATGGTTATAGTAATGCTATAAGTTGCGATTGAATTACTGACACTCAAATCGGTGGGATTCTCAATAAGCCAGCGCTCTATAATGCGTGCCATCCATTCATCCAAATCAATGACAGAAGCTGTCTCTCGATAATTTCGAGAGCTAACTTCTATACGTAAATGTTCAAACATACTTTGAAGCTCGTAGAAATTAGCTGTGTCACCAAACCGGATGAGAAATTCCGTTTCTGCAGCCAGGATCAGGTCAACAGCCTCATTATCGTCAGTTGCAAACCACACAAATCCAAAATTCGGTAGTCCATATGCGAATTCTCGTGCTGTAAACTCACGGAGTTGATAATTCGGTGCGGCATCCTCTTGTGCAGATACACCAAGGGTAAATAACATCATTACAAAGATAAACAGATATTTCATGCTCATTCCCTAATCTTTCAATAAGGGAATTATCTCATCAGATTTGCGTTAGCATACAAAAGGTTTTGGAGCGCTAAGTTCTATAATGGATGAAACATCTTCAAAGTTTGATACTACGCGTCCAAAGCGCCTAAGCGTTTACGCAGCAGGGGTTCATTGACGGCTTGTGCATCCAGCTTATCGGCGCCAAGAAATTTGACAAAGCGCGCAAATCCACGCGCCAGAGCCTCGGCAAACGCTTCGTTATGACCTAGGCTTTGATCTTCCAGCCACAAGCCGAGGATAATAAATCTGTTGGTCGTCCGGTCGAGTTTGCTGTCGAAGCGCGCGACAGGCTGGTCACCCCACAGAATCGGCATGGTGTAATATCCATACTGACGCTTATCCACCGGCTTGTAGACTTCCCACACATAGTCAAAGCCAAAGAGAACTTTAGCCCGTCCACGTCCGCTGACCTGATCCAGTGGCGCGAGGAAAACGACCTCTTCAGATGTCGTGGTATCCAGCGGTGCCCACGCGTCGGGTATACGCCCTGCCATCAAATCAGTGAGCAGGTCAGCATCGCTACTGAGCGCGTAGTGTATAGGCTTCCAACCTTCGACCTTCACCTCAATGAGATCGCCAGCAACCAGCATCGTATCCCGTAGCTGTTTGATCTTATCCGTTGGCACCGCGAGATGAAACACATCACTCGAACGACTCATGCGTGACAGACCGGAAAAGCTGATGTCCTTTTTAATCAGAAACTGGTTTGTCTCATCATCGCTGCTTTCGCGAATAAGATGTGCAGGCGCAACCGCTTCCGTAAGCGCATAAACCCGCTCGAATTTCTCGCGGTGATGCGTCATCACTTCGCCCGTGCGCCATAAATAATACAACGCCAGCGCGCTGTCCTTGCGGCCACGATAATTTTCCGTTCGTGTCCGATTTCCCATTTTAAAATCACGGTTTCTCAGCAACTCGCGCTCGTGCAACAATGCGCGCACCTCAGCGATGGCATCGGCATGTTCGAGACCCATTGTACGTACCCGCGTGTGGTCATCCCGCTCGCGCTGCATCACCACGCGCCAATAAGGAAGTTCCTCCATGGGTCGAGCCGCCAGCCAGCCGCCCCAGTCAAAGAATTTGCGCTGCTCATAGGTCACGTCTTCCCACATGCCCGGTGTGTAATCGAGCACGCGGCTGTACAGTTTGATGTCATGGCTGCGCGCAATGATCTGCAACGGGTCAAGTTGCAGATACTCCATCTCGCGCATGGCCTGTTCTGTGCCGGAAACATCTCGCCAGCGTCGCCCCGGCCATAAACCCTGCTTACCCAGAATAAAGCGACGTGCCGTAATCAGGTCAATAGTCAGCATTTGAGCAAACCCCTAGGGGTGGTCATAAACGTAGAAAATGTAATCCTGCGGCGCTGTTTTGGCGCCTAAATCACTGAGTAATCTCAGCACCTGTGCGCGATGATCCGTCCCATGATTGCCGACATGCAGCAGCACCTGCCAGAGAATCAGGTCTTTGTCTTCGCCTTCCGCGAATGGTTTTGTGAATAACATATCGTCACGCAAATCAGCAAGATACTCGCGCATGAACTGCTCAACTTTGTCCCAGCTTGCGCGAATTTCATCGCGATCAACCAGTTTGTCGGGGTCAGTCCAGTCGGGGATTTCGATGCCGCGCAGATCTCCGAACCAGGCCGCATCCACACCGATCATATGTACGACCTGGTCACGGACAGAGCCCATAGAGTAATCACAAGGCTGGGTGAACTGCTCCTGAGAGAGGGAGACGATATATCTATCCCACAGGTTTCGATTTTCAGTGAAGTGATAATTGTAGAAATGGCGAAAGGCATCTGCATTCATGTGCTGATTTTCTCCTCTTCATGCGAACAAAAGCATCATAATCATAGTACAGATGTTCGCATCAGGCAAATTTTCGATGGTCTGAATCAGAGCTCTTGGGCGACGATTTTGTTATGTGTTGCGGGGAATAATTATGAACAACCGTATACGACACGTTTAAGGAAACCTGATGTCAGAATTACTCATCAGGTTTCTCGTTTTCGATGAGTGTCTTGATACGCAGCAGGTTACCTTCCCAGACATCGTTCACGTCCTTGAGCCACTGCTCCAGCTCGCTCAGCGGCTCTGGCGAAAGTATGTAACGCTTATCTCGTCCCTTCTGGTCGATCCTGACCAAACCCGCTTCCTCAAGGATATTGAGGTGCTTGATAATTCCGGGTCGCGAGATGGGATATTCCTTCGCCAGTTGCGTGGCGGTCTTCGGATTACCCTTAGCCAGATTAATCACCAGTTCTCTGCGCGTAGGGTCAGCCAATGCCGCAAAAATCGTTACATCTTTCACATTTCCAACTCGTATC
>JBBSQD010000137.1:0-16454 GCA_038258185.1 Aggregatilineales bacterium
CCGGAATCACGACCACCCAGGATATCATCTGGTGGATGCGCGAAAAAATGCAGTCGCTTGGCTTGCAGGCGTGGTTCCAGCCTAACGTCGAGATTAAATCATTCGGTGACACCTACACCGATTTCTACGAAAAAGCTGAAAAACGCAATGTGATTCTCCCCGGTGATCTGCTGTGGTGTGATATGGGCTTCTATTATCTCGGCCTTGCTACCGACCAGCAGCAGAACGCCTATGTGCTCAAGCCGGGTGAGACCGACGCCCCTGCTGGCCTTCAGGCTGCACTCGCGGATGGCAATCGCCTGCAGGACATTCACATGGAAATGATGCAGGTTGGCAAAACAGGCAATGAAGTTCTGGCAGCCACGCTCGAAAAAGCCAGATCAGAACAGATCGATGCCACGGTTTATAGTCATCCGCTGGGTTATCACGGACATGCTGCTGGCCCGACCATCGGACTGTGGGATCAACAAGGCGGCGTCCCCGGACGCGGTGATTATCCACTTTTCGATGACACCTGTTATTCCATCGAATTAAATATCAAAAAAACAGTCCCGGAATGGAATAACCAGGAAGTGCGTATCGCACTTGAAGAAGATGCCGTGTTGACCGGTGGCAAGATGCGCTGGCTGGCTGGCCGTCAGACAAAATTACATTTAATTGGCTAATAAAGGAGACAAAATGTTATCCTCCAGCGAAATAGAGGTTTTAAGGGCGGCAGTGAATCGGATCATCCCAGCCGATGACTACCCTGCTGGTTGGGAAGCGGGTGTCGGTGATTATCTGATGCAGCAGTTTACGGCTGATCTCCAACAGCATATCAGCACCTACCAGCACGGTTTAGCGTATCTGGAAGCCGAAGCTAAAGCGGTTTATCAGGCCAGTTTCATAAACCTGTCGCCCTTACAGCTGGATGCGCTGCTGACTCGCATTGAGCAGAATCAGGTGACTACCCACTGGCAAACCGACCCAGCAGAGTTTTTCACCCTTCTGGTCAACCATTCAATGGAAGGCTTCTACAGTGATCCGCAGAATGGCGGAAATCATAACAGTGTTGCCTGGGATATGATCGGTTTCGAGGTACGCGGATGAGCCAGTATGATGTCATTATCGTAGGTGCCGGAGCCGGTGGCGGGGTTGCTGCTGGTGTGCTGGCAGAAGCTGGAAAGAAAATCCTCCTCATTGAACGCGGACGCAATTTGTCTGCGCAGGAAGTCGGTCGTGACCACCTCCGCAATCAACGACTGTCACAATATGGACACAATGCTGGCCCCGATATCCACGGGAACCCGCGCACAGTCGATGTTGGCTTAGATGAAATCGTTGTGCAGCCGCACGAGGGCAGCTATCAGAATAATGCCGCATGCGTAGGCAGCGGAACACGAGTCTATGGCGCACAGGCGTGGCGCTTCATGCCCCAGGATTTTCGGATGGCAAGCACCTATGGTGTACCAGAGGGCAGTTCATTGGCCGACTGGCCGATCACCTATGACGAACTCGCCCCATATTATGAAAAAATCGAGTGGCAGATCGGGGTTTGTGGTCAGCATGAAGCCATGCACCACCTTCCTGATTATGCCCGACCCTACCCTATGCCGCCGCAACCCGTTAACCAACAGGGCAAAACGTTTCGCACGGGCGCGGATCAGCTGGGATGGCACACGCTCCCCATACCCCTGCTCCTCAATTCCGTACCCTACAATAATCGACCTGCCTGCATCCGCTGCCAGCACTGTGTCGGCTTCGCCTGCCCGGTGGATGCCAAAAACGGCACACAGAACACCATGATCGAACGCGCTCTGGCTTCCGGCAACTGCACCTTAATCACTCAGACAATGGTCGAAAAAGTAGTTGTCAACCAAGCAGGCCGTGCGACAGGCATCGCTTATTTTGATGAAAATAATGACCATCACGTTGCTGAAGCAGATATTATTATTTTGAGCGCAGGCGCGATTGAAACCGCACGTTTACTGCTTAACTCCGCCCATCCTGCCGAGCCTCAGGGCATCGGTAACAATCATGATCAGGTGGGGCGCAATTTACAGGGTCACTACTATCCGGGTGCGATTGGACTTTTCCCGGAGCCTGTCTGGGATGGTATGGGGCCGGGTGCCACCACCGCGACCTGTGACTTTAATCACGGCAACGGTGACATCATTGGCGGTGGCATGCTGGCGGATGAATTTCTGGTGCTGCCGATCATCTTCTGGAAACGCCTGCTCCCACCAGACTTGCCGCGCTGGGGTGCAGCCAATAAGGATTTCATGCGCGAAAGTTATCGCTATGTGTCCGATATAAAAGGCCCTGTCCAGGAAATTCCCAGCCCGGATGGACGTGTCACCCTGAACCGGCGCGTGACAGATAAATGGGGTATCCCGGTCGCGCATTTTTCCGGCACCACGCATCCCGAAACAGTGCGTACCGCGCATTATATGCAGACACGCGCCCAGGAGTGGGTGAAAGCCTCGGGCGCAGTTAAGATATGGGGCAAAGCACCTAAACTTCAGCTTTCAGCCGGTCAACATCAGGCTGGCACCTGTCGCATGGGTGATGAACCGGCTTCATCGGTAGTTGATCGCTGGGGACGGGTTCACGGGCATGATAATGTGTTTATCGCGGATGGCTCGGTGCATGTCACCAATGGAGGCTTTAACCCGGTGCTGACCATCATGTCACTGGCCTACAGAACAGCAGAGAATATTGCCAACACCTGGTAGAACATCTCTCGACGGTTCAGAGGGTGTCATGTATAATGTGTCGAAACTAAAAGTATAAATCATAACATTGGAGATGCGTGATGTCTGGACATAGTAAATGGTCCACCATTAAGCGAAGAAAAGGCGCTGAAGATGCTAAACGCGGGAAAATTTTTACCCGTTTAGCGCGTGATATTACGATGGCTGCGCGTGAGAGTGGCGGTGACGAAAACGCCAATCCCAAGCTGAAACTCGCCATTGCGAAAGCCAAAGCGTCCAACATGCCCAAGGACAACATTGAACGTGCGATTGCACGTGGCATAGGTGGCGCGGGCGGTGAGGACATGAGCGAAATCACTTATGAAGGTTATGGTACAGACGGTGTAGCCTTCCTGGTGGAAGTGTTGACCGACAATAAAAATCGTACCCTGGCCGACGTCAAACATGCCTTCAATCGTGCGGGTGGCAGCCTTGCCTCTGCGGGTTCTGTTTCGTGGCAATTTCAGCAAAGAGGCTTCATTGCTCTGAAAGCTGACGGCGTTGATTTTGACGAAGTGTTCATGGTCGCTGCCGAAGCCGGGGCGGATGATGTGGTGGATGAAGATGAAGTGATCGAGGTCTACACCCCGCGCGAACAATTCGGTGCGGTAGAACAGGCATTATCCGATGCAGGTTACACTGTGGAAGACTCCGAGCTGCGCTGGGAAGCCCAGAACGAAACCGAGCTTCCGCTGGATAAAGCCATGCAAAACATGCGGCTGATAGAAAAACTCGAAGAACTCGATGATATCCAATCTGTTGCATCCAATCTGATGATTACCGAAGAGATGGCTGAAGCGTTTGAGACAGCTTAATGCTTTCCCTGGGAATTGATCCGGGTACAGCAATCGTTGGTTACGGCCTGGTACGCGAACACAATGACGGTTCGCTCCAGGCCGTGGACTATGGTGTCATCACAACCCCCGCCGGGTTACCTATGTGGGAACGTCTGCAACTCATCTATGATGGTCTGAACGCCATTATCGAAACCCATAAGCCGGATCAGGCTGGCGTGGAAGAATTATTCTTTGCGCGCAATGTCACCACAGGTCTGACCGTCGCACAGGGTCGCGGTGTGATTTTGCTGGCATTGGCCCAGGCGGGTGTGCCCATTACGGAATACAAGCCCAATACGGTTAAACAGTCGATTTCAGGGTATGGTGGCGCTAAAAAACCACAGATGCAGGAAATGGTGCGTGTCTTATTGGGGCTGGATAAAATCCCCAAACCCGACGATGCCGCAGACGCACTAGCTGTTGCCATCACAGACATTCACAGCGCCATCTACAACAACCTTCTTTAAATCCGGAGCCTCTAGCTATGATCGCCAGCATACAGGGTAAAGTTGCGACCACCGGTTCTGATTATATGATCATCACCACCGGTGGCATCGGTTATAAAGTTTATGTACCCCACTCTGCGCTCGAGCAAATCAACGACAGTGAAATTTTCCTCAATACCGTGCTGATTGTTCGCGAAGATGCGTTCACACTCTATGGCTTCCCGACGGTCAGTGAGCGTGAAATTTTCGAGATTTTGCTGAAGGTCAATGGGGTTGGCCCGCGTATGGCCTTAGCCATTCTCAGCACCATTTCTGTCGATCATCTGCGGCAGGCTGTTTACAACGAACGTGCCGAAATCCTGACACGTGTCCCCGGTGTGGGCAAGAAAACGGCACAGAAAATTGTCTTTGATCTGAAGGATAAACTGGCTGGTGGGCTGGATATGCCACCGATTGATGCTTTCGACGACCTCAACAGCGAAGTCATGGATGCCTTAACCGCACTGGGCTATAGTATCGTGGAAGCGCAATCTGCTATACAATCGTTTCCGAAGGATGCACCCAAAACAATCGAAGAACGTGTGCTGCTGGCTTTGCAGTATTTCACTTAATTATAGGCTTTAGAAGATGGTTGCCACTATTGACCAGTATCCGCAGCGTGATGGACTCTACACCGTTGCTCCAGAAGGTGTAATCGCTCACAATCGTTACGAAGACCGTGTCATCAAGCTCGATGAACTCAGCAGCGAGATCTGGCTAAGGGCCGATGGTACAACCTCTCTTCGTGACATTGCCTATGATATCGCAGGCATCAACGGGATCTCCGCCAAAACCTTACTCCAGACCGCGTCCATTCTGGTCATCCTGCTCAATAGTGAAGGCATCTTATACCAGAAGAATCACCCGACTGAGTTGCCCTATCACCTTCAACTCCCCCAGGAAGATCAGGACATCAACCAGATGCGCGCCAGCATGGCCGCCGCAGGCTGGCTAGACGAATAATTTCATCAGAAAGTCAGGTTCAACAATGGAAAAAACACTGATCGGTCAGCATATTCCCCTGCTTGATAAAGGGTTTATTGAATTAGTCGACATGCTCCCACACCCCGATATCGGCATTTCTGGCGACCTCGCCATTGTGAATGCCGCCCGCGTCTCTTTCCTGGGTGAAAGCAAAGGCGCCGATGCCGACAAAAAACTGCTCTTCTACCTCATGCGCCACCGCCACACCTCCCCGTTTGAGATGGTCGAGTTCAAATTTCGTCTGCGTGCCCCGCTGGTCACATGGTGGCAGCTTGTGCGCCATCGCACTGCCAATATGAATCTGCAGAGTGGGCGCTATACGCCGTTTGAGGAAAATGACTTTTACATCCCGGATGTGTGGCGTAAACAATCGCAGAATAACAAGCAGGCTAGTGAAGGCGAATTGACTTTAGAGGAAAGCACCGCGCTCACTGAAAAACTCATCAACCATTACGATGAGGGCTACAGACTATACGAAGAAGCTTTAGCAACCGGCGTATCCAAAGAAATGGCCCGGCTGTTTCTGCCGGGCTTTAGTGTTTACTATACAGGTGTCTGGAAAATTGACGCCCACAATCTGCTGCATTTTCTGAGCTTACGCACAGCCCCAGATGCACAGTATGAGATTCGTGTCTATGCCCAGGCCATTTACGAGCATTTCTTCAAGCCCGCCTTACCGTGGACAGCCGAAGCCTTCGAGAAATACATCGTCAACAGCGACTAAAGCATCAACCACCGGGGCGGTTATCTGCCAAAAGTTCCGCCCCGCGTGAAATACACATTTGCCGGCCAGCCGGGTCAATCGGATAAACTTCCCAGCCATAAAGCGAGTTGGGTTTAAAGAGTTCCGGCGGATATACCAGCGTGGTTTGGCTGCTGTAGTCCGTCTGCACAGTATCCCCAAACTGATCAATCAAAGTGATAAAATAACTGGCAGCACCTTCGACCGGAGTCCAGAAAATCTGAACCGGTGAACCCGGTGTAAACGTGCGCTTATTTAAAGTCGAGTCTTCACCAAAAGTGGCGCACACCTCTAAAGCTGTCGGGGCAATCAATTCCGGCTCGGTATTTTCTTCCGGTGCTGGCTGTGTCGATGCCGCAGCACCATTATCACCACTCGAATCAACTGCGGCATCCGCTTGCGGAGAAGGTGTCCATGTCGGTGGCAAAGTGCGCACGACAAACGGCGTTGAAGTCGCGGCTTCAGTAGCGACCGGTTCCTCGGTGGCGCTTTCGATCACGGCTTCTTCCGTGGCCGCAGGTGCCTGCTCCTGAGCACAGGCCGTACTGATCATTAAAATCAACAATGCCAGAATAAAAGTTACCCGGCGATTTTGCATATCCACCTCATTCTGTTCAGTCTGCTAACAGGTTCAACAGGGTCACACCCCGAATCACCAGAATCACGACAACAATTAATGCCAGTAGTCCCAACCCGACATACCACAACACAGCCAGCCGAAACTGCGGCGTTTCCCCCACGGTGCCGATCACCAGCCACCAGCCCACCGCGTACATCGCCAGACCCACCGACGCGGTAATCAACGACGGTAAAATGCGCGCCAGATCGGGAGATGTAGCATACAACGACTCGAACACCAGCCGAAAATACAGATCATCAATCATGGGGCTTAATGCCAGCGTTACGGCCAGCGCCAGCAAAGCCACCAGCACAATGCGCAGCACACGTGGCAAGCCGATAATACGCTCGACCAGTCGCTGCGACAGCGGCAAATCTGCTGTTTTGCTGCGTGATGAGCCAGCTTTTTGTTGTTTTTTACTCATCATCTTGGCTCATCTGTGGCGGAAACGCGTTAATCATATGGGTCGAAGCACGTTCAAAGTAATCCCGCATAATCGTCCGCGCGGGTTCTTCAATACCAGCCTCGTCAATCGCCACCAGCATATGCCCCAGCCAGTGTTCGCGGGCTTCGTCATTAATCACAAATGGCATGTGACGCATCCGCAGGCGGGGATGGCCTCTTTCAGTGGCATAACGCGCTGGCCCACCAAAAAACTGCGTCAAAAAGAGAAACTGCCAGTGTTTACCCGGTTCCAGATCATCAGGAAACATGGGACGCAGCGTGGGGTCAGCCTCGACGCGTTGATAGAAAGTATCGACCAGTTTTTGAAAGGTAGCATCGCCACCCACAATTTCGTAAAGACTAAATTCCTGATTCAAACCTGTCGCCCTTAATTATGTTTCAATTAATCATAACGTGGTTCCCCTTGCAGGAAAAGTATGGGGGTGGACAATTAAGGTTAGAAAGGTACAATTTTCTCGGTTAGTCCGTTAATATTCGTCACCCACCCTGCTAAGGAGTACCACTATGCGAATTTTTTCGCGCTCAATCAGGAGCATTATCCTGCTTGTCTTCTTTATAAGCACCAGCGCTGTCTTATCTCAGGATGCTGAAAGCGACATCACCGCCATCGGTTCTGGCATTGTCGCGCCACTTTTCCAGCAACTTGCTGATGCCAGTGCAATCGAAAGCCCATTAAATATATCTGTCACAGGCACCAGCACGGGCTTTTCTAATTTCTGTGCGGGTGAAGCCGATATTACTCTGGCGAATCGCTCGATCACTTCTTCTGAACTAGATGCCTGTAGCACCAATAATGTTGAATACCTTGACTTACTTATTGGCCATGACATTATCGCCTTCGTAACCAGCCTGGATACCGATTTCGCCACCTGTCTGGATACGGTTCAGCTCAATACCGTTTTTGCACCCAGCGCCCGGTCGGTCACCACCAACTGGAATCAGGTCATCGCTGAAGGCCCTGACGCTGCTCTGTCGCTCTATCTGACCGGTGATCTGACTCCCAGCTATGCGATTCTGGATAGCCTGATCGAAGGGGATGGCATTCGTTCCGACGTTAATCTCGCCGGGGATGCGGATGGCGTCATCGCCGGAGTCAGCGAAAATGTCGGCGCGCTCGGTGTGATTTCACTCCCCTCCGCCCTCGCTGCCGGGGACACCATAAAAATTCTCGATCTGGACACGGGCGATATCCCCGGTTGCCAGTCCCCCACTGCCGAAAATGTGGAGAATAATCTCTATACAGCAGCGGATGAACTGTACACCTATGTCAATGTCGCCAGCCTGAACAAAGATACCCTGGCGGATTTACTGCGCTTTATGCTCAGTGCACCCGCTGCTGAGGCTGTTGCCGGTGCAGGCTTTACCGCCCCTACCGCTGACGCTTACGAAAGCGATCTGGCACTTCTGGAAGCGGGCATCAGTGGCGAAGAAATTGTACGCGCACCGGACGATTTCACACTGCCTGCTGGCGTCGTCGGTGAAGTCAACATCGGTGGTGCGGCTGAAGGCTTTACTTTTATTCAGCAGACGACCACCAGCTTCAACAGCGTTAATCCCGATATCACCGTCAATCTCAATGTTGAAGGCGAAGTTGCCGGTTTCCGTCGCTTCTGCAATGGTGAAATTGATATCGCCCTTGCCAGCCGCGATTTGAATGGTGACGAGGCCACGAACTGCGAAGCCAATAATATCACCACCTATGCGACAGATCTGGGCAGTCAGGCGGTTGTTCTGGTCGCCAACAGCACCAGCGATTATCTGGCATGTCTGACCAGCGAGCAGCTTACCGCTGTCTGGGCGGCCACAGGTGATAACCTGCCATTGGCCTGGAATGAGATTGATAGCACCTTCCCGGAAACAGCCATCACCTTGTTTGCCCCCAGTGCCAGTAACATTGACGGAGATTTACTCATCCACCAGTCTGCTGGCAGCGCGTTGGGGATGCGCGTCGATCCCTTTGAAAACCGCGATCCTTTATACCGTGCCGCAGCAGTCGGCAATGTGGACGGTGGCCTGACCTACATGAGCTGGGCAGATTACCAACAGGTTCTGGCTAACAATCAGGCCAACATCACCCTGGTTGGTGTCGATAATGGTTCTGGCTGTGTCACACCCAGCGTGGACACAATCACCGACGGCACTTATCCTCTGTCACGCTCGCTGCAATTGATTGTCAATCAGGCAGCGCTGGCTCGACCAGAAGTCCAGGCGCTGATCTGGTATGTCTTCAGCAATGACAGTTTCATCAATCTGGAAAACAGCGGCTTTATCGGTATCCGCTTTGGTGACCTCACGGACATTCGTGCCAACCTGCAAGCGGCATTCATTGAGTCCCAATCGGTAGCGGCTGAAGCCGCCATTCAAGCGGCAGAAACCACACCAGAGGCCACTGTCGAAGCGGATAGCACCGAAGAAGCAGTGACCGACGCAACCGCCGAAGCCACGGAAGAAGCGACTACAGAGGCAACCGCGGAAGTAACCGCGGAGGCCACTGAAGACGCAGGCGAATAAGTTAAATAAAAACAGGAGCCGTTTTAATAAAACAGCCCCTGTTACATCTACTGCTTATCGCGGGGTTTCGTTATGAAAGCCCCATGCCTTTCAGGTTTTCATAGCTGATTTTCAGGCTCTCGAAGGGGTCACGCTGGCAGATATCCTGCTCAACCGCGTACCATTCGACATTCGCATCCTTACAGGCTTGCAGCACTGCCGGCCAGTTCAGATTACCCTCGCCTACTTCAGCCATCACCTGTTGATTGTCCAGCATCACCATATCCTTGAGATGCACCACAGGCATCCGGTTCTGCATCCGCGCAATCCATGCCGCAGGGTCACCGCCGCCGTGCTGCACCCAATAGGTATCAATTTCCGCTTGGAGATAACGCGGGTCGCTTTCTTCATAGATCACATCTAAAGCGGTACGATTGCCAAAACGCACAAATTCAAAACTGTGATTGTGGTAGCTGAAGGTCAGGTCAGCGGCGTGCAGCTTTTCTCCGACAGCATTCGCTTCGGCTGCAAAGCGCTTATAGCCATCCTCGCCACTTTCGCGATAAGCGGACGGCAGACTACCAATCGCAACGTGCTTACAATCCCATAATTTGTGCTGCTCAATCACGCCATCGAGTTCATTCCACAGCCGATCATAAGGAATGTGTGTGTTGCAGATCGTCAGGCCAAGGTCACCCACAATCTGCTTCACATCATCATGCGGAATCGGGCCAGTGCCAGAAACCTGCACAGCAGTGTAACCAATATCGTGCACCTTTTGCATACTGGCTGCAAAATCTTCCGTGGTCTTTGTAAACTCGCGCAGCGTATACAGTTGCGCTGCAAGAACGGGGGCCATAATATCTCCTTAATCAAATAGAATTTTTCTAAACAAAGCGCCAGTAAAATGACACTATCACGCATGATGTTACCGCTAACAGACTTTCTGTACAACCAAAAAGAGGGCGAAATCCGCCCTCTTTGAAAAAACTCACAAGAACACTTCAGCTAATGCTCATAGGCCAGCGGCAGGTATAAATCAATCAGATATTCCGCATAACCAATAGCCCGCAGATTTTCCGCACAATCCTCGATGGAAGCCCCCTGGTCACGCCAGTAAGGAACCCGCTTAATCAGCGTTTCCACCCGTTCACGCGGGGTGATAATCCAGGTGTCCGGCGGCACAACACCAAAAGAGATCACATTCATCTCATTTGCCAGATTTGTATTCTTCAGATAAGGCGCGATTAACACGCTATGCCGTGCGCCGTTTTCCTTCAGATGCTGCGCCACAAAACGCGCAGTCCCGCCAAGATCAACCAGGTCTTCAATGACTGCCACCACCTGATTAGTGACATCCAGGGTCAACGCCTGAATGACCTGCGGCGATTCCAGCGGTTGACCGGGGCCCGCATAGCACTTCACACCCAGCGTCCCAAACTCAACCTGTGGGATGCGTTTGTCAGGGTTCCATGCCAGATGATCGTGCAGCAGCACCCCCGGCAGCAAACCACCCATCGTAATCATGACCGCTTTATTGATCTGGCGCCCAGTGCCGATATTTTCGACCTGATAGTTATAGATACTACGGGCAATCTCCCCGACCATCACCGCTTCAACCTGATCAGGAATATACAGAAATTTCAGCTTATCTCCCGGCAGCGCCACCCCTTCTGGATTTTTCCAGAATTCGACATCAATGACTGCATCCAGTGCACGAAGCTGTTTGACATACAGAGACATAAATAACCTTTATTTTCCGAGTTAAAACGAACTCTCTTGAGTCTACTGGAATGCGGTGCCACTGTCGATAAGGATGTATGAAAAACCTCCAAATATTAATCTAACTCATCCGGGTGTCTGGCGGCCAGATGCTCAGCATGTTGTGATCGGCCTGTGTCGCGCAGGCGCTGGAGATAGGCCGGCAGTTCACCCCGCGTATGGAATGGGCCGCCTTCCCGCAGCACCGTCATCATCGGGTCAACATCGTGCTGGCTGCGCAATGCCATCTCATGCTGCCAGTCAGCCAGAAACGCCATCGCTTTATGCAAAACTTCCGGACGCTCAGTGGCTAAATTGTGCTGTTCATGCGGGTCAGCATCCAGATCAAATAACATCAGCGGATCAAGCATCTTGTGTCCATCGTGATAGGTGCGCAGGCACATATAATTCTCGAAGCGAATCCCGCGCTGGCAAGCCCAGGCATTCTGGCTGGTCACGACATATTCACGGCCTTCATCCCGTCCGCCCTTAAAAGCATCCGTAAAAGCCTGTCCATCCCAGTTTTCCGGCACCGTTCCGCCGACCATCTCAATCAATGTGGCCGCCCAGTCAAAGTGATAATGCAGCGCGTGATCGACCCGTGGCTGCATACCCGGCCAGCGCACAATCAGCGGTACCCGGCACGTGACCTGATCCGCCGTCTGATGATCGCCCCACACGTTCAATTCGCCCTGATTTTCGCCATGATCGGCGCTGATGATAATCACCGTATCATCCAGAATATTCAGGTCAGCCAGAGTGTTCAGCAAACGTCCGATATGCTCGTCGGTATAACGCACGCCCACATCATAACCATCTATCCACTGCTTAACGGCATCCATCGAGTCGATCTGCACCGGCACCCGCGGAAAACGCTCATAAGGTTTCTCACGGCCATAACCATGTGGTTCCTGTGGGCTGTGCGGGCCAAAACCTTCCCAACCCCGCCGCCACATATCTTCGGTCATCCACTCAGGAATCGGATCATTCTCAAACGGATTCCCAAACGCCTCCGGTGTGCGATAAGGCGTATGCGGATCCCAGTAATTCACATGCAGAAACCAGTTCTCGTCCTGACCATTGCGCTGCAACCAGCCCTGAGCTTCCGGCGTGACTTCGTCAGCGATATCCATACCGCCTTTACCGGGATTATGAATATCAGTAAAACCCGCATACCAGTGAAACGCCGCATGCCGCTCACCAAATGAACTGATCGTCGCGGTTCTCATGCCCGCCTGTCGCAGCGCCCACATCCAGCCCGTCGTGCCAAACAGATTGCGAAAACCGCGTGTCGGCCCTTCCACGAAAGGCTCACCGGCGGTACCACCATGCCCCACCACTCCGTTACGATAGCCACAACGCCCGCTCCACAACGCAGTCCGCGACGGTAAACACGGCGCGTCAGAGATATACACATTCTCAAAGCGCACACTGTCCTGGGCTAAAGCATCAATATTCGGGCTGGTATTACGGTGATAGCCATAACTCCCCAGATGGTCGGGGCGTTGACTGTCAATATCAATATACAAAACACGCATCATTATCCCCTTTTATAATCAATAGTATTCAACAAAATGTGAGTTGGTATCTTCACCCCTTTAATCACATTTTTACTATACAAATTAACCTTCGGCACACACCGCTTTATCTGTATGTGCATCGAGGCGATAGTACACACTCACATCATCAATTAACGCGGCAGGTGCACTATCCGGCGGATTTACCCCAACTTCCAGACGCACATTCGCCCATGTAGAATCGATGGCACTCTGCATCAGATACGGCTGCAACGGCGTTTGCGCTTCGAGTACAAAATCGCAGCTTACAAATCCGTACTGCCGCCCCGCCGCGTTTAACAGACTGACAGACACCGTTTTACGGAATCCACTGTCGTTCCCTATTTCCAACTGCACTTCAAACGATGATCTGGCCGAGGCGCCGTAATTCAAATCCTGATAAAACCGCGCCCAATCTGGTGGATCACTTGTGCGTAACCGCAAAAATCGCAGCAGACCATTCTGTACCGTCCAGTTAAGTTGGCCGGATGGCAACCACTCGGCATGATCAACAGCAAAATCGCCATTTCGCACCAGGTTAATATCCACCGGCAGCGGGTCACTGTGGCTGGCCTGATGCAGATCGCCAAATTGCCAGCGCGCCACTTCATTGACAGTGTAGCCCGCAAACGCGATATTCTGCTCCGCGTAAACGTTTCCTGCATAGATCGTCCCGCCCTGTCGGTCAGGATAAGGCACAATGCCATAAGCCTGACCAAATTCAGCATGAAGGTGCGGATTATTCGATAATCCGGTTGTCCCTTCCTGGCCGATGATTTCTCCGGCGCGGATAGGCACAGCACAATTTTCATGACTGTACTCGTCGCTGCACTGGCTTTTAATCCACTGCGGAACACTATCATGCAGCAGATGCCCGTACAGCGAATATTCATGCGGGCCATGCTCGATAATCACGACATTCCACCGCCACCATGCACCCGTATCAATCCCATTCTGATTGTTACGATCATTAGCGTAAATAATGGTGCCATCTTTTGCGGCAGCTACATCCAACCCGCCCAGATCAAGATCAATCTGCCCCGGCCCATGCGCCCCAAAACTGCGCGTCACCGTCGCCCATTGACCATCCACCCAGGGAAAGGTGTACGGCTCAGCAGGCGAGAAATCAGGATCAGCAGAGGGTTTATAAGGGGTTGTATCCAATTGACGCAGGAGTGCAGGACTTAACTCGCTGTACAACCCGCCATAACCGGCTTCACCCGGCAAACGCATGTCCCAGCCATCAGCGCGTTGTACAGCAGGCATAATATCAACAGTGCCTGAATAAGTTTCTTCGGTATCAGGTTGTTTCAGGGTCAGATAAATCAGCGCCTTTCCATTAGCAATTTCCCAGCCAGCCGCCTCATACACAAACCACGCGCCATACTGTTCGTTGTACTGCGCCAGTTTCTGATTCACGACCAGCGCAAATTCGTCTTGCTGTGAAAGCGGCGTGAGTAAAACCAACACGCTGAAAAATACAGGCTTGAACCACATCACATTTAGAAGGCTGCCAGGCCCAGCAAATCCGGGAACAGCAGCGTCAGCAGAACGCTGAACAGGATCAACCCCACCGTCAAAACAGCCAGGTTAGTGATATCGCGCCGGTCAATAGCCAGTTTCAGCGGAGTCGCCGGGGCATCGCCTGGCCGGAAGTTTGTTTTCGCCACACTTGGAATTTGCTGATCGAGTTGCTCCACACGAATGCGCGTGTCATAGTACATAAGTGTCATCGCAATCGGCATGATCGGGCCTGTTAATGCCGCCACCGCGACCTCGATTATCAGGACGATAAAAGCGCCGTATAAGCTGGCCGATAAACCCGAACCTTCCAGCACCGTGCCCAACACCCCGCTGACTCCCAGCGAAATGACCGCGACAATCACAAACAGGCCAAAAACTGACCAGAAACGCGTTTTTGCCAGCAGCAGTGACCGCAGAATAGATGCTATCGGAGGCTGCTTTTCCAGCACAACAATCGGTGCAATAAAGGCATTAACCGCAATGGAGAGGTAAACCACCAGCGCCAGCCCCACCAGCCCCACCCCGCACACCAGCAAAAAAGAGGAGACCACAACCAGCGCAAACAGAATCGTATAAAAGATCATCATGGCACTACCCAGGCTGAGTAAGCGCCCACGGATGGCGTTAAAAGCCTCACCCATAGTGGTCATACGTCCCAGATTTTGTTCGGAGGCAATATAGGTAATCGGCCCATTGATAAACACCACTTGCACCAGCAGATTCACCAGAGTGAATGCGCTGATAATCAGGCTGTATTCAACTGCCGCATTACCACCAACGGCAGGCACGGGCACCATCCGATCAACCAGAACACCGATGGCCGTCAGTGGTAAAACCACCATTACCATCACAGTAGCATACACTCTGAAGTGATCACGATAGAGACGAAAAGCCTTGTTGAGAATTTCCAGCACCGTACTGGGCACCAGCGATCTTTTATAGTCTGTGGTCATCGTTTATCCTTCACTGCGGCGTAATCACGCCGTCAGCGATACGCTCGATCAAATCATCATCACTTATGGGGCAAGGGCGCTGCTCTGAGGTTTTATCATCCACAAACTGCGGATTGGCCAGCGCGTTAAAACACACGATAAAAGCACGCCGATGGTAATCTGAATCATTCGGCCCGGACGCGTGCAGCAGATTGGAATGGAAGAATAAAACTGACCCCGGCTTCATTTCGCAATAGACCCGCTCAAACAGCGTTTCGATCTGCCGAATGCGGTTCGCATCGGCGCCCGTCTGGTCACCGACCTGACCATGTGTGAGCCGCCCCAGATGCTGCGAACCGCGCAAAACCTGCAGGCAGCCATTTTCACGAGTCGCTGGGTCAAGTGCCACAAACGCACTCATCATCCGTGGGAAAGCATAGCCCTGGTCATACCAGTAGCCATAATCCTGATGCCATTCCCAGCTACCGCCTGTTTTGCTCTCTTTAAGCATCACTTTGCCGTGGAAAAAGCTGATTTCCTCGCCCATCAGAATACGCACATTGTTGACCATTCGGGGATTCGTCGTAGCCGCTGCCCAGATATCGTCGCCCAGTTCATGCCAGATCGCCAACCGCGCCTTTTTACCGGTGGCATCTGTCCGGCCACGCACCGTCGCCGCGACCCGGTCACCCCCTTCAACCGCAGCCACCATCGCTGCGACCTCACGCGGATTAAAAACGTCCTCGACCAGCACATAGCCATCGCGCGAATAATTCTGAACATCATTTTGAGTAAGGTACATAATGATTGCCTTCTTAAAATCTAATTTAGAAACACTCGTATGGATTGTAGCGCATTGCTGCTCAAATCGGCACTGACCATCAACCATACCAGACAAATGGTTTTAAGGCAGCAGGTTATGTAGAGTTGCAGGCTATACTTTCAGCCTGTTGATTATCACGCCGTTACGTTTACAGGGCGCGACGGGCTCGTGGGTGCATCCCATCATAATAGCCTGAATTTTCCATTCTAAGTCATAAAAGCGGATTTTCTTTTTTATGAAAACCGAAATAGCAATTTGTGGGGTAATTATGTTATATTTCGCCGTGTTCTAATGAACCTAACAAAGCACGAGCAAGTATTAAGCATACGTGTGTAGGTTCACAAAGTATTTAACCACTTTTTCCAATTCTTAAGGAGGATTTATGAGAAAGCTCACTCAAATTCTGGGCATCGCCCTCGTAGCCATGTTGCTCAGCAGCATGGTCATTGGGGTTGTTGGCGCTCAGGATGAGAACGTATTTGTATTGGGTGTCGATCAGGAACCG
>JBBSQD010000138.1:0-16337 GCA_038258185.1 Aggregatilineales bacterium
ATGGTACTGTGGATTACCACATTTATTCCGTCCATTGCGTATAATATTGGTGCTGCCGCATGATCGACACGAGTACCGGACAGTCTCTTCGATCATGTGGCAGATTTTTATTCATCATCACTTACTTTGCAACCACTACCAAAAGCATAACAGAACAGGTGTGCTTTTATGCTATAATAAAGCATCTTATCTGCTCATGTTGAGCGAGGGAAGCCGCCATATGGATTTAACCTGTGATGAAAGACTATCCGATTCACCGTTTGTCGAGCGAATCTGGCGCAGTGAGATTGTCGAACAGGCGCTGCCGTTTGTCTCTATGGCCGAGACTCATTGGAGCATGGTCGTCACCAAAATTCAGGGAAAGATGACTTTCACCGTGCGCGGGCCGGAGACGAAAGCCACCCCCGCCACCACCTCCAGAGACGCCCAACACTGGGGAATCATGTTTAAGACCGGCGCATTTATGCCGCATCTGCCCATCAGCAAACTGATGGATCGCAGTGATGTAAATCTGCCAGAAGCCAACAGCAGTTCTTTCTGGCTACAGGGCGCCGCCTGGGAAATTCCCGATTTTGAGAATGCCGATACGTTTGTGGATCGTCTGGTGCGTGAGGGTCTGCTGGCGCATGAACCGATTGTGGACGCGGCTTTACAGGGGCATCTGCCGGAAGTTTCATTACGATCTGTGCAGCGGCGGTTTTTACGCGCCACGGGTCTGACTTACGGCACGATGCTGCAAATTGAACGGGCACGTCGGGCAACAGCGCTGCTCAAACAGGGCATGTCCATCCTCGATACAGTGGAATATGAAGGCTATTCTGATCAACCGCATCTGACGCGCTCGCTCAAGCGCTTTACCGGCCATACACCCGCCCAGATCATCTCCGAAAACCGCGTGGATCCGCTGTCGTTTTTGTTCAAGACCCTCCCCTTCTAAAAGGTTATGCTACATCTGTTCGATTAACCTTACAGGAGACAACAGATGAACAAGCGAACCCTTATTCACACTCTGGTCAGCAGCTTTGCTATTTTCGGCTTCTGGCTGATGATCCAGCCCTCGCAGATCAACGCACAGGAAAACAGCCCTGAAGGCCAGTACGCCTCGGTCAATGGCCTTGAAATCTATTATCAAACGACCGGTGAAGGCCAACCGCTGATTCTGCTGCATGGCGGGCTGGGTGGCGCAGTCGAATTCAGCCAGCTGATTCCGCTGATGGCCGAAAACCGGCAGGTGATCGCGGTGGAATTACAGGGTCACGGCCACACCGCCGATATTGACCGCCCCCTCAGTTACGAACTCATGGCTGACGATGTCGCCGCACTGATCGAAGCGCTCGGTTTTGAAAATGCCGATGTCATGGGCTTTTCGCTGGGCGGTGGAGTCGCCTTGCAGACGGCCATCCGTCACCCTGAAGTTGTCCGTAAACTGGTGCTGATTTCCACGCCGTATCAGCAGGCTGGTATCCATGATGAATTTCTGGCGGGCATGACGTCTATGAATGCGGACGCCGCCGCGATGATGCTGGATACCCCGATGTACCAGTTCTATGCCAGTGTCGCGCCAAATGTCGATAACTGGTCAACACTGGTGGGCAAAGCCGGTGCGCTACTGGCACAGGATTACGACTGGACAGACGATGTCGCACAGATGACCACACCCACCCTCATCCTGGCGGGAGATTCTGACATGATCTATCCCGAACAGGCCGTCAGCATGTTTGATCTGCTGGGTGGTGGCGTCGCGGGGGATTTTCTCGGCTTCCCGGCTTCACAACTGGCGCTGCTGCCCGCTACTTCTCACTTTACGATTTTGTCGCGTAGTGACCTGCTTCTGCCCATCATTACCCCCTTCCTTGATGCGCCGCTGGCCGAAGTGCAATAAGACACATCAGCCCTGCTCTGGATGGCTCCGCGTGTTTGCGGGTCTTCCAGAGCGGTGTCGTTTTTGTTCAAGACGCACCCTTTATAAAGCTCTATACTGAAATTATTCAATCAAACAGGGGTAATCTTATGAGCACTGTGACTTCACAAGACGGCACCACTATTGCATACGATCAATCCGGTCAGGGACCAGCGCTGATTCTGGTAGATGGCGCACTCTGCTACCGTTCATTTGGCCCGATGGGCGGGTTGGCTCCGCTGCTGGAAGCGCATTTCACCGTTTATAAATATGACCGCCGTGGACGCGGCGAAAGCAGCGATACTCAGCCGTACAGCGTCACCCGCGAAATCGAAGACATTGACGCGCTGATTCAGGCGGCAGGCGGCTCGGCTTTTGTCTATGGAATATCCTCCGGTGCGGCGCTGGCGTTGGAGGCCGCGGCACATGGGCTGAATATCCCGCGGCTGGCGGTTTATGAAGCGCCTTATATTGTCGATGACAGCCGCCCGGACTTCCCTGAAGATTATCTCCAGCAGCTCAGCCATATGGTGGCCGAAGGACGACGCGGCGATGCAGTCGAATATTTTATGGTCGATATGGTTGGGATGCCTGCTGAGGCTGCTGCACCCATGCGCCAGTCCCCTGTGTGGCCGCTGTTTGAAGCCGTCGCACCCACACTGGTCTATGATGGCACTGTAATGGGTGGTTTCTCAATGCCTGAAGCGCGTTTCGCTGGGATAAACATCCCCACGCTGGTGATGAATGGTGGAGATACCTCACCGCAGATTAAAAGCGCGACCCAGGCTGTTGCCCAGGCGGTGCCGAATGCCGAGCATCGCATTCTGGACGGCCAGACCCACGAAGTCGCTGCGGACGCTATCGCTCCGTTGTTGATCGAGTTTTTTCAAGTCTAAGAAAGGTAATTCGATATGGCGATCACGTTTAACACGAACCTGCACCAGGCCGAAGGCAAAAATGCGACTGGCATTATCGTCCCCACGGAAATTATCGAAAGCCTGGGCAAAGCCAAACGACCCGCCGTGAAAGTCACGCTGAACGGTTACACCTATCGCACCACGGTGGGCGGTTATGGCGAAATCCGTATGGTGCCGGTGAGTGCGGAGCATCGTGAAGCGGCAGGGCTGAAAGCCGGTGATGCGCTGGAAGTCACGCTTGAACTGGACACGGAACCGCGCATAGTGACCGTCCCGGATGATCTGGCGGCGGCGCTGGCGGAACAACCGGGTGCTATACAGATTTTCGACGGGCTGGCTCACTCCAAAAGAAAGGAGTTTGTGCGCCAGGTTGAAGACGCAAAAACTGATGAAACCCGCCAGCGGCGCATTGCTGGCATTGTCACCAAAATGACCGAAGCTTAAACGAGAAGGAACGATAAACATGAATCCTGATGTCACTGCGTATATCGAAAATATCAAACTGGACTGGCAGATTGAGATTGCCAGACGGATCAATGAAGTTGTTCATGAAGCGATTCCCGATGTGACCGAGCGGCTCCAGTATAAAAAGCCGCACTACCTCAAAAATGGCAAATACGCGGCGGTTCTGGGCACGGCGAAAGGCTGGGTGAGCTTTACCATTTTTAACGCCAAAGATGTGGAAGTGCCCGAAGATTTATTTGAGGCTGGCGATCCTGACCGTAAAACGATTAAAATCCTTGAAGGTCAGGAAGTCGATTATGAACTTCTCGGCCAGATCTTACAGCAGGCATCCAGCACACTCTAAAGCTGGAACAAGCAGAAAGGCTGTCACGATGACAACATCCAACCAACCACAAAGTGATCTGCCGCCCAAATTAGGCGCTCCTGCAGAGAGAGCCTTAGCCGGGGCGGGCTTCACCAAGCTGGAGCAGTTCACAGAAGTTACCGAAGCCCAAGTCAAAAAGCTGCACGGGGTTGGCCCTAACGCGATCAATAAGCTCAAGGTTGCGCTTGAAGCGAAGGGGCTGTCATTTAAAGCGGAATAAATCTCACTGATCGTTCGTCTCAATCTTGTGAATGTGTGAGCTGCCTGTTGATCTAAACGGATCGCAGGCAGTTTTATTTTGCGCTTGCTCTGCAAGAACAAATGTGCTTAAATCAGATTATCTGTTGGCTGTGTCAGGGTGATAAGCGTGACTCTTGTTTTTGAAGAAAGATTATCGGATTTGCCCTATGTGGAGTCGATTACGCACGGCTGGACGATCAGCGCTGGCTCCACAATTCGTCCAGCGGAGATCAACTGGCATATGATCTTTACGCGCGTGGAAGGTCGCTTGCTGCCGCTCATTGTGGGGCCGTGGGCAACATCGGGTGTGGCAAACTGGGGCGCAGATGCCGAGATTCTGTGGCTGAGGTTTAAGCCGGGGGTATTTATGCCGCATCACCCCACCAGAAACTTCCTGAACAGCGAAACCACGCTCCCGGAAGCGGCCAGTCGTCAATCTTTCTGGCTGAAGGGTTCGGCATGGCAGGCGCCCGATTTTGAAAACGCGGATACATTCGTCAACAGACTGATGCGTGATGAAGTCCTGGTTCATGATCCTGTGGTGAGTGCCGCGCTTCAGGATGAGTTGCCGGATATAGCACCGCGCACTTTGCGTTATCGTTTTGCGCAGGCCACGGGATTGAGCGAAAGCAACATTCGGCAGATCGAACGCGCTCAACAGGCCGCGGCGCTTTTAAGACAGGGCATGTCGATCCTTGATACGGTTTATGAAGTTGGCTATTTCGACCAACCGCATCTGACGCGCTCGCTGAAGCAATACATCGGCTATACCCCTGCACAAATCTTCCGCACCGGTTGCCATTCTGTACAAGACCCTGATCCTGAGTTGAGCTACGATGAAACTGTTCTAGCGTAATCGACACACTCAATCAGGGAGCAGTAAACATGAATAACGAAGCCACAAAACATGATCTGGTGATCACCCGCGTCTTTGACGCTCCGGTCGCGGCGGTATGGCAGGCCTGGACAGATGGCGAACAGCTGATGCGCTGGTGGGGCCCAACCGGCTTTACCTGCCCGTTAGCCAACATGGATGTGCGTGAAGGTGGCACCTCATTAGTGGGCATGCGTGCGCCCCAGGAATTCGGCGGACAGGATCATTACAGTACATGGGATTACCGCGAAATCGTCCCGCTGAAACGCATCGAATATATTCACAATCTGGCCGACAAAGACGGAATCAAAGTGAACCCGGTTGATATGGGGATGCCAGAGGATTTCCCGCAGGATCAGCGGCAGGTACTCACTTTTAAGGCACTGAGTGACAATCAAACCGAAGTGACCGTGACCGAATATGACTGGACGGTGGGTCAGATGATGGAGATGTCGCGCATGGGCATGCAGCAGACGTTAGATAAGCTGGCGGCTCTGCTGAGCGAGTCGTAATTCCTGTGAAGAATCAGACCGAAGCTGTTGACCAGTTTCTCGAAGCGCTTGAACATCCTTTGAAAGCGGAAATTGAGGCTGTGCGCAGCATCATCCTCAGCGCGGACGAGCAGATAACGGAGCATATCAAATGGAATGGCCCCAGCTTTTGTTATGCGGGTGTGGATAGAGTGACCTTTAATTTGCATCCGGCAGACAGCATTCAACTGGTGTTTCATCGTGGCGCGAAGGTCAAAAGCAGCGAGGGCTTTGTGTTCGAGGATCATAGCGGCCTGATGAAATGGGTCAGGTCTGACAGAGCGGTTGTGACTCTGAAGGACATGCAGGACATTGAAGCTAACCGGGCGGCGCTGACAGACCTCGTTAAGGCTTGGATAGAGACCGATTAGGTCTGCGAGGTTTGTGAACGCGGATTAAAGGAGAACAGTATGGTAGATACAGATGCGACATTCGGCATGAAACTGGAACTTGTGCCTATACCCGTGACTGATATTGATCGCGCCAAAGCATTCTATGTCGATAAAGTTGGTTTTCATCTGGATCATGACACCTATCCCAGCGAGAATGTGCGTGTTGTCCAGCTTACACCACCGGGGTCAGCCTGCTCAATGGTCATGGGTACTGGTCTGGGCGAGATTTCGGACATGGTGCCGGGGTCAATCAAAGGCGTGCATCTGGTCGTCAAGGATATCGTCGCTGCCTGCGAAGCACTGAACAAACGCGGTGTGGAGACCGGCGAATTGGTGGTCTATCCGCGCGGCATTAAGTTTTCAGGTTTCAGCGATCCCGATGGTAACGCGTGGGTGTTGCAGGAAATTCCACCCGGCCTGTAAACACCCACACAAATCAGCCTTGAACGCCTGAATTCCAGACATGCTATAATTCAACCGGATTATTTTATGTCTGGAACAGGTTATCGAAGGTAGCAGTATGGATTTGATTTTTGACGGTCTGCCCTCAGAATCACTTTTCGTAGAACGTATCTGGCACACTCACAGTGAGGCTCCCGGCAGTTTCATTTCTACAGCAGGCAGCCAATGGGAGATGGTCATCACTAAATATGAGGGCAAGACCACTTTCAGCCTGCACGGGCCGGAGACTAAAGCAACGGAGGCCGATTTTCCGGCGGACGCGGAATTCTTTGGCATTACCTTCAAATTGGGCATCTTCATGCCGCATATACCGGTCAGCAGGATTCTCGATCGTAATGATATCACCCTCCCCGAAGCGACCAATCAATCCTTCTGGTTATTGGGTTCAGCCTGGCAGATTCCGAAATTCGAACAAGCGGATATTTTTGTCGAGCGTTTGATTCGCGAAGGTCTGATTGTTCAGGACCCGGTTGTGCCGGCGGTTTTACAGGGCCACCCACCAGAAATGTCCTTGCGGACGATACAGCGCCGGTTTGTGCAGGCCACGGGTCTGACACCCAAAACCATTCAACAGATCGAACGCGCGCATAAAGCCGTAACATTCATCCAGCAGGGTGTTTCAATCCTGGATACGGTGGACGAGTTCGGCTACTTTGACCAGTCGCATCTGACCAATTCGCTGAAACGCTTTGTCGGCCAGACCCCCGCGCAAATCCTCCAATTGAACCAGACGGAATAACTGTCGTTTTTTTCCAAGACCCTGCTTTCAAACTGTTTTATCCTGTATATATTGAAGGTTAATCATATGAGGAGAAAACAACATGCGTAAACTTATTGTCACAGAATTCATGTCGCTGGATGGTGTCATTGAAAATCCTGGCTGGACGTTCCAGTACTGGACGGATGGCACCGCTGCCTTTAAGGGTGAAGAAACATCCGCCAATGAAGCGCTGCTGCTGGGGCGCGTGACCTATGAGGGCTTTGCCCAGGCTTGGCCGAATCGGACGGATGACGACCCCGGTGCAGCTTACTTTAATGGCACCCGTAAATACGTGGTGTCCTCGACACTGGACAAGGCCGAGTGGAATAACTCCGTGATTATTAAGGGTGATCTGGTAGAAGAAATCACCAAGCTGAAACAGGAAGACGGCCCTGATCTGGTGGTTCATGGCAGCGCGAAACTGGCGCAGGGGCTGATGGAGCACAATCTGGTGGATCGTTACCGCTTTCTGGTCTATCCGCTGGTTCTGGGTGAGGGGCAGCGTCTGTTTGAAGGCGGCACTCCGGCCACGCTCAAACTGGTGGAAGCAAAGACACTTGATAAAGGGGTAGTCGCTCTCGTTTACGATACTGATACCCAGGCATAAATCCTCTGTTCAAATCCGCCCGCCATCTTTTGACAGGTGGCGGGTTTTTCCACTTTCTCTAATCAATGAAATAAGTCCAAAACTCACCGTCTTGGTAGAACGCATGTGCTTCATTTGTGGTATAATCATCTGCAATATGAGTGGCGCAAGTGGAGTACAGCATGGGTGCGATCTTTGAAAGCCGACTGTCGGACTCACCGTATATCGAAATCATCTGGCGGGGTCGCACGGAGAAGGATTACTCCCCGGTTTGTCCGGCTGATGCGCACTGGAACCTGCTGTTTATGAAATATAAAGGAAAAGTGAGGGTATCTGCTGAGGGCGCTACAAATCAACATGTGCCCAAAAATCAGTCTGAGGGTTCCGAATACCTGGTGATTAAATTCAAGCTGGGCGTGTTTTTCCCGTTTCTGCCTGCGGGTAATCTGCTCAATGGTGATACGGTTTTACCCGAAGCGGGTACTAATCAGTCTTTCTGGCTGGATAGCGCCGCATGGCAGCTCCCCAATTTTGAGAATGTGGAAAGTTTTGTCAACCGGCTGGCGCGTGAAGGCATTCTGATGACGGAGCCGGTTGTCAATGCGGTGCTGGAAGATCACTCACTGGAAGTTTCATCGCGTACCGTGCGCCGCCGATTTTTACAGGCCACCGGTTTAACCCCCAAAATGATAGAACAGATTGAACGCGCTCAACAGGCGGCGGCTCTGCTGGGACAGGGTGTGACGATTCTGGACGCCGTGTATGAAGCTGGTTATGCCGATCAGCCGCATATGACGCGATCTCTGCGGCGTTTTTATGGCTCCACACCTGCCGAAATTGCCCGTACTGCACCGGTTGGTTAACTGTCCATTTTATTCAAGACAGGGGTGTTTTGTAGGATTATCCTTTAAGCATGGATAAGCACAAAACGAGGAGTACAAACTCATGCGTAAAATCATTTTTCTGATGCACATCTCGCTGGATGGTCTGGTGGCTGGCCCCAATGGGCCGATGGATCTGGGCTGGGTTTCCTACACCAATGAACTGGAACAATTTGCCCACCAACTGCATGAGACAACCGATGCCGCCATCTATGGCCGTGTCACCTGGGAGATGATGGACAGCTTCTGGCCGAATATGGAGGAAAACCCGGACAGTTCACCCGGCGATATCGCGCATTCCCGCTGGTACAACGCCGCTACGAAATACGTCATCTCAAAAACGCTCGATGCCGGTGACCGCAAAAATACGGTGGTGATCGGGGACAACCTTGCCGAAGAATTCACGAAAATCAAGCAGCAGCCGGGTAAAGATTTATGGTTGCTGGGCAGTCCATCCGTCGCGCGGACGTTTATGCAGCTTGGTCTGATTGATGAATACCGGCTTACACTGAATCCGATTATTCTGGGTCAGGGCAAGCCGTTGTTTGGTGAGCTGGAACCCGCGCTCAAGTTGAAGCTGATAGAAGCCAAAACGCTTGACAGTGGCGTGGTCACCCTGCGCTATGTGCCGGATACTACCGAAGCCTAAGAATCAATCCGACAAATGGAATTTAGTGTACGGACACGGCATGCCGTGTCCGTACCAGATGAATTTACGGATAGATATTAAGTCAGTTTTTAACAGGGCGGAGCACTGTCTCCGCCCAATCCATACTAAGGAGATGCCGATGGATGAAAGCACCCGAATCAACGTGGAAAATATCCAATCTACGGATAAGGATTTGCAGAATAAAGCCTATTACGAACTGATGGAGTCGACGGATAAATTCGTCGATTGGGCTTATGACGTGTGGGATAAACTGGTCGCGGACTTGGCGCACAAGGATAATCACGTGCGGGCGATTTCCGCGCAACTGCTGTCTAATCTGGCGAAAAGTGACCCTGAGCAGCGCATGCTCAGCGATTTTGATTCCCTGCTGGATGTCACCAAAGACGCGAAATTTGTCACCGCACGCCATTGTCTGCAATCCCTGTGGAAAGTCGGTGTGGCCGGAGAGGATCAGCGCGAGATTTATCTGGCTGGCATGGAGAAACGCTTTCAAGAATGCGCCGCGGAAAAGAACTACACGCTCATCCGTTACGATATCAGCGAGAGCCTGCATAATGTCTATGAGGCCACCCAGGACGAAGCGGTTAAGGCCAAAGCGCTGGAACTGATCGAAACCGAAACAGATACCAAGTATCGTAAAAAGTACACCACGGTCTGGAAGTAAACGAAGACGCTGAAAGCAGGAGAGTAAACGCATGTGTAGAAATATCCGGCAGCTTTACAACTTTGCACCACCCGCCACCGACGATGAAATTCGCGCGGCAGCGTTACAGTATGTGCGTAAGGTCAGCGGCTTTAACAAACCCTCACAGGTGAATGAAGCGGCGTTCCAGACTGCTGTCGATGAAATCGCGGCTATTACCAGCAGACTGCTCGACTCACTGGAAACCAATGCCACGCCTAAAGATCGCGAAGAAGAAGCCATCAAAGCCAAAGCGCGTTCCGCACAGCGCTTTACGATTAAGCAAGCGGGACAATAATGATGAATGACGAAATCAGCAATGCACCCGTTACTAAAGCTAATCTGCTGCGTTTTATCGCGCAGAAATGGCAGCCGCTTCAGGCTTATATCGGCACATTGAATGAACAGCAACTGACAGAACTCACAGATGCCGCTGGCTGGACGGTGAAAGATCACCTGATCCATTTGCACGTCTGGGAGAGTGGCGTTCGCGGCTTGCTGGAAGGCCAGCCGCAGTGGCAGGGTATGGGGTTGGATGCTGCCGCGTGGGACAAAGACACTGATGAAATTAACGCGATCATCCAGCAGCGCCATAAGGATATGTCGCTGGCAGAAGTACAGCAAACACTGGCGCAGGGGCATCAGCGTTTGCTGGATACCATCAACAGTTTAGAAGATACGGATTTTGTACGCCCTTACAACACCTATGACACGCAGGCCACACAAACAAAACCGGTGATTGACTGGCTGGTGGGCAACACTTTTATGCACTATCACGAACATCAGCCGTGGATTGAGGCGATTGTGGGTCAGGCCTGACGCCGAGAGGCCACCACGAATTAAACCGCCTTTCCATAATATTTAATCTGATTGCGACTGTCTTTGCAGGAAGGCACAGACACGTCGCGCGTTATAGTCACCCCTCCGTAACACCCTGTCTGGATACACGACCGTCAATGATGTTGTGTCATATTTGAGTCTATTTCTTTACTTATCCATAAAATGAGCTTGCAGAAACTATTATATACATATGAGGTTGTAGAGTTTGTAGATGTTGCTGCTCAGTTATACAAACTCTGATATAGCTAGCTGATAAGCTTATTCTCAAGAAACAGCCATGATTCAATCTTATATAAAACTGCAATGTGGATAGAGACTAATGACCCCAAAGATAATCTACCTGATACTCATGTTGATCTCTATGCCGGTTAGCGCACAGAATTTTGGTAATACGCGCATCACACCAGAAAATGCTGCCGAAGTCACCCTGATGGCTACCTACGAGCATAACGCGCCGCCTGTGGTCGCATGGTCACCTGATGGGCGCTTTCTGGCGATTGCACAGGCCATGCCGGACGGAGAAGCCTCCGCCCCCGGTCGTGCCGGTGATCTGTCGCTTTATCAGCGCAATCAGGAACAGTCTTATCGTGGTGCGGTGATGGTCTATGATATGCGTAACCTTACTGAGGAACCGACCGTACTCTCCGAAAATATTTTATGGGTCAAAAAGATGGTGTTTACGGATGATCGCTTGCTGGTATTGGCTCAGATTCCGAATGATACTTATCCCCACTTACTGGAATGGCGTATTGAGGGCACTGTTTTCACGGCATCTACACCCATTACTTTGATTCTGGAAGACAGCTTCGCTATCGACCCTGAAGCCGGCACAATTGGTTATTTCATTGGCGGTGGGACTTACATCTTTGAACAAAACAGCGCTTCACGCCGCCGCGTAGGATCGGAAGGGACTTACCCGTTGGGCCTATCCGCTATAGATGCAGCCGAGGGTTACTTTGCTTATGCTGGTGCGGATATCATCACAGTGCGCACCAATGAAGATGGCCCAGAGACTTATGCCTCCTTTCCCATTACTGCCACCCCCGATGGCCCAGTTTTCCAGATGACCGCAAGCGGATTGTATTTTGAAGAACAGGATAAAATCTGGTACTGGCCAAACGAGGGCGGTGTTCTGAACGGCATCGCGCCACAAGTGGTCTTGCAGACCCCACTGACTGATTTTGCAATCAGCCCAGACGAGAGACTCATCGCAACGATCACATCGATTGAGCCGCTGGGATCGGCTTTGTTACTATGGGATAACCGCGCTCCGGGCACGATCAAGCCCTATCTTATGCGCTGGAATCGGCCTGATATTGATGAAGTTCACTTTAACCCCGGCGGAACACGCCTGTTGACAATTGCCGACGCCAAAATCGAACTCTGGAGCCTGCCGGAAAATTTGCCGTCCCCTGCTCAGGCGCGCGCCCTCAGTGCCTATAATGTCCTCGCCTATTGTGGTGAAACTATCCAACAAGCCAGCACCAAGAATGACATGGGTCTTGTGTGGAGTTGGTTCGCGAGCGATGAGACAGGTATCCGCGAGCATCTGGATGCCGCAAACTATACGATCACAATTGATGAGCAAGTCTTATATCATTGGACTTTCATTACACGGATAATTGATGATCCAGTTAATGACAATGATCCCACGGTGTATTTTTACACGCCGATCGGTGATGCTTTAAGCATAGGCACGCACCGGGTCGGTTATGAGTTAGCGTGGACGCGTGTCATCAGCGACGGCTACACCAGCTATGGGTCAGGTACCGACAATCCGCTGGAAACCGGACAATGTACGATTGAAATCACTGACTGATAAGTAAAGGAGAGGTCGCCCGCAATCGACAAACCTCTCCATAATAGTGCTACTGTCTTTGCAGGTAAGCACCGACACTTGTCGAGACTCTGTGCAAAAATGCTTATTCGCTTGCTGGTAAATGTTCGGGAAGTTCCCGCTGCTCGATCACCGCGATCAGCACGATTCCGGCTAACGCAATCGCCAGCGTGATGGCCGGATTAATATCACTGACCGCCAGCACCAAACCCGCCGTCACCACACTGATGATTAAGCGCGGCAGCATCCAGCCATGGGTTGCGCGCCACATGGCAACCACCATACCGCCGACAAATAACAGAATGCCGATGGCCAGCGCTAAACGCCCTTCCAGCGCCAGCGGTTCTGTCGGGTGGGTGACCACTTCCTCAACGGCCAGCGCGAAGGCAATCACACCGCATAACATCGGAAAGTGGAAAAAGCTATAGATATCGCGCGCCATTGATGATTGTGCGCCACCATTTAACCTTGCCATCGCGTGTTCCAACTTTTCTTTAGCATTGATGAAATAAACCCACCAGAAACTACAGGCGAGTGCCACCACCAGCACCGCGACCAGAAGCATGTCACTTGTCAGGTCTGCGCCAGTCAATCCACTGGCAGCGACAATCAAGGTTTCACCCAGCGCGATAATGACAAACAAGCCGTGTCGCTCCGAAAAATGTTCAGGGTGCAGATTCCAGCCTTCCGACCGCCCACCGATTGAGGCCGCAATCAAATCGAGGATAATTGCCAGTCCCCATAAAATTAACTGACCGTTTTCGCCGACGAAGCTGCCGACTAAAACCGCCGCCAGTCCCCCTAATGACAAAACCGCAAACGTGCGCACCGATGCCCGTTGTAGCGCATCACTCCACGAAACCCAGATATATAAGATCAGGCCGATACTACGAACCAACACATAAGGAACGGCAAACCATAACGCCTTACCATGAAACGCATCCGGCACGGCAATGGCCATAAAAAAGGCCACACCCGTTGCCAGCAGAGTCCCAAACTCAACCCATTGATGGGTGGTATCGGCGGCGTTCAGCGCCCAGGTAAACTGTGTCCATGCCCACCAAACCAGCCAGAACACCAGAATAGCCTCAACAATCGTGTTGATTTCAAGGTCATGGTGTAATAATGTGACGATCTGCGTCACGGAAAAGACAAAGACCAGATCAAAAAACAGCTCCACAAACGTGGCACTCTGATCTTCTGGCGAAACAATATTTTGTGATCTCATTTATCTATCCTTTGCCGGGGGTATGATGCGCTGAGTGTACACGATTTTCTGGCGGCGGAGCGAATTTAATCCTGTTTGTGGGCATGATCAAAAATCACAAAATCGGCTGTGCCTGATGCAGCAGAATGCACGATGCGATCAGCCGTGATTTGGCCTATACTCAATACTATGTGTTCGATAATTCACGTGTCTGTGAGGTGCATGATGGCGGTCACGATAACCGAGGAACGGCCCGATAGCCCCGATGCCATGCAGCTTATCGCCGAGCTGGATGCTGTACTTGAGCCTCTCTATGCCACTGAAAGCCGGCATGGCTACAGCGTGGAAAAACTCGTTCAACAAGGCGTGGTATTTTTTGTCCTGCGCGCCGACGATTCGCCTACCGGTTGCGGTGGTGTGCAGTTATTTGGAACTGATTATGCTGAAGTCAAACGCATGTATGTGCGCCCGGATTATCGCGGTCAAGGTCTGAGCAAACTGCTGTTGAATCATCTTGCCGAATACAGCCAGCAGCAGGGGATTAAGGTGCTGCGGCTGGAAACCGGCATTTATCAGCAAGCGGCCATCGAGCTTTATAAAGGTATGGGCTTTCAGCCTATCCCGCCATTTGGTGATTATCGCGAAGACCCGGTAAGCCTGTGCTTCGAGAAAATTCTCACGTAGAGATATAGAATATCATCGGGATTCAGGCTGAATCCCCATGATGATTTCGCAGGTTCAGCGGCTGGACTTTGATCGATAAGTTAACCCGACAACCCCGTTGTCATAAGCTGTCGCGCTCAGCAGATCCAGATCGCGCTGAATGTCGATGTGATCAAACCACGCTGCGCCCTCGGATACCACGGGGTAGACGAAAAAGTGATATTCATCCACCAGATCAAGGCGAATAATCGATTGGGCTAAACGCGCACCGCCTGCCAGATGAATATCGCCGCCGGATTGCCGCTTGAGCTTATTGATAACCGCGATCATCATCGCATCACCGGAAACAATCACCTGTTGGGCATTGTTCCACTCCAGCGTCTTTTCCTTATCCTCCCGTGAAAACACGAACTTCTTATAAGTGTTCATTTTATGCGCCATGCTTCGGGTGGTTGCCGAGCTGGCGGGATCGGTTTGGGCACCGGGCCAGTAAGCAACCATTTCCTTATAAGTGGCATTGCCCACCAGAAGGGTATCGAATGAAGCATAGACGCGATCAATTTCCGTGTAGAGGTCAGAGCTGATGCCCGACACCCACGCATCAGGATCATCAAGCCGACCATTTAATGTGGTCATCATCTGCAAGACTAATTTACGCATATACATACCTATCCTCGCATATCTGTAGAGTTAAATTGAATACACACAGCATAGACCAATTGAAAAGGGGTGTATTGAACAGAAACGACAGGGCAGTTTTTCATCCATGTTGCGGTCAATTCTGGTTTGGTTAATAGATAATTTAATGGGCAATATAACCATTTACTTAGAGTTTAAAGAATTTACGAAATTGATTTCAATTTGTGTTATGCTTAATGAAACGAAGGCTACAAAAGTAAATAACAGGCTAAAGAATATGAGTGACACGATTGGTTTCCTGATAAAACGTTCTCAACAAACTATAAGCCTGATTTTCGGAATCCTTGTTCTCATCTTCGGGAACTTCCGCACTTTATGTAGAACCGGGATAGTAGAGCACTTTCTGGCGTAGTAGCTCAAAGCTAGCGCGACCATACATTTGCCGCTTAATAAACTTGAGCCGGTTGACCTGTCCTTCGGTTTGACCATTGCTCCACTCGTGTTCCAGTGCGGCTCGGATGAAGGGATACTCATCGCGCAAGGACTTGGAAAAATTACGAACCGTCTTGAGCGAACTGTCATCAGCGCTATCTAGCCAGGTATCAAAGGCCGATACGGAACGATCCTTGATCAGTTTACGAAAGTCCTGTGCCAGAGCATAGAAGCCGTCGATCATCGCATCAGATCGAATGTGTGCCAGCATCTTTTTGTCATCGTCATCGAGCTTATCGGGATCAAGTACCAGTAGCCAGCTTAGTTTGTAGTTGGATGGCAGGATCGTACTGCTACTGGTGATTTCCAATCCCGTTCTGACCGTGGTGGGGTCTTCGCCTGCCAGGATGCGCTTGGCTTTGAGCCAACGCCCGACGACCGTCGTACTGCCCGGATAGCCTTGCACCTGGAGTTCTTTGAACAACTGCGCCTGACTGGTGCAACCCGCCTCAAAGCGTTGGTCGAGATAATCGACATAAGGGGACAGAATGCTGTGCGGCGTACGTCCGGGCATCCGCTCCGGGAAGGTTTCGGCACGATAGTAGGTGCGGAGGGTATAGTAATTCTTGTGCAGATGCAGGCTCAGATTGCCAATGGAAACGCCTTCCGCTTTGAGGTGTTGCACCTCATTGTAGAGATCGAGCCGTTGCTGGCGTGAGGCGGCCATCCGCTGTTGTTCACTGTTGGAACGGGCGAAAGGTGGGCATTTAGGACGTATATCGTCTGGAACAGGTAGCTTTTTGAGGCGATTGTAAGCTGAAACACCGACCCGTTGTGCCAATTGCCGCAAATTCATCAGTAGATGAAAGCGGTCGGCAATCTGGATGGCTTGTGGCGCGGCGAGCGTCAACCCTTTCCGGTAATCAGCTGATCGGTCACGGGTGACGATTTCAACCTCTGGATGGGTCTCAAACCAGGGTTGGATGTCCTCTGCTA
>JBBSQD010000139.1:0-16321 GCA_038258185.1 Aggregatilineales bacterium
ACTAGCGTCAGCCTGTTGTGGCCCGATGCCAGCCAGCGCCCTGCATCCCAACGCAACGATGGCTACAGCATGGCGGATTTAACGCTGGAAAACATTGTGCAACACCTCAGCATCAGCGGACGTTATGAGCGCCATGTCCGCGCGCTGCTTTATCAACCCTCCCACGACCCACAAGTGCTGGATTACCGACAGGGCGTGATTGCTGATCTCCTGCGTTTGCCACAACTGACCAGCGGGCTGGAAGCCGTCTTAGAAAAAATTGTCGCGCTGGAACGCTACATGAACGAACCGCAGTGGCAGGAAAGCGAACTGCGCAAGGTCGCGTGGCGGTTGAGCGAATTAGAAAATTATATTGAGTGTATTGATCTGCTGGACGCACTGTTTCAGGGCGCGGGTGAGCAGTTAGAGTCTGAAGCGCTGGGTAAACTGCGTGACATGATTCGGGCGCTGGCCGAGGACGAACTTTTAATTTCGCTGAAGGCCGAACTGCCTGATCTGCTGGCGCAGATACGGGGCATCAAAAGTGTGACGATTGGTGTCAATCTCGATGGTCAACTGCGCCCGGTAGAGGCCACGTTGTTGTCGATCAATACGGATCGTTTCCGGGGCGAATCCTCATCTTTGCTCAGTCGCATTTTCGGCCAGAATCACACGCCGGATAGTCACGAAGGGGTAGGGCCGCTGCACCGTGCGCGGGATGAATTTGGCAACGGCATTTTTAACGCGCGGTTACCAGAGCGCGAAAATCCACTGATGCACCCGCTGTTTCGTGATCTGGCGGAAATTATGGATCAGATCAGCCGGCCTATCGCCCAGATTTTGCGGAATTATACGCGGGTCAGTGGCCGCATGCTGATCACGCTGGACAGCGAAATCGCGTTTTATCTGGGTGCTGTCCAATTGATTCGGCACCTGCAAAATCAGGGCTTGCCGATGTGCCGCCCAGAGATCGCGCCGATGGATGACCGCATCCTCAATCTGACCGGACTGTACAATCTGAATCTCGCGCTGCATCTGACGGATGAGCGCAAGCCGAACAGTCTGCGCGAGGATATCGTTAGCAATGATGTCGCTTTTGGCGCTGAAGGACGCATTTTTATCCTGACCGGCCCCAATCGCGGCGGCAAGACCACTTATACGCAGGCGATTGGTCTGGCACAGGTGTTGTTTCAGGCGGGATTATATGTCCCGGCGCAGCGCGCGCGCATGAGTCCGGTGGATGGCATTTACACGCATTTTGCGGTTGAGGAACGTCCCGACCTGGAAGCGGGACGATTGGGGGAGGAAGCCAAACGCCTGAGCGAGATTTTCGCCCATGCCACCCGTCACAGTCTGATTCTAATGAATGAATCGCTGGCGAGTACCAGCGCCGGGGAAAGTCTGTATCTGGCAAAGGATATCGTCCGTGTGCTGCGGTCACTGGGAACCCGCGCGATTTTCGCCACCCACTTACATGAGTTAGCGGCGGCCTGCGAGACCTTAAACGCGGAAACACCCGGTGACAGCAAGATCGTCAGTATTGTCTCGATGGTGACGATTGAGGAAAACGGGGATGGCACGATTGCACGGCGCACCTACAAAATTGTCCCCAGCCCGCCGATGGGTGTGAGTTACGCGCGTGAGATTGCTGCGCGGTATGGCATCAGTTTCGATCAGTTGATGAAGACTCTGCGCGAACGGAATGCGCTGGATGAAGTAGCCGACGAGGAAACTCAAACCAGCAGCGCTGATTGATTCGTTCACTTTGTCTGAATTTAAGACTCTGTTTTGGGACATGTTGTACAATTAACACATAGCACTTTCCGAAAAAGGATAAAGTTAATGTTAATTGGCATTCCTAAAGAGATTAAAGACAATGAATTTCGTGTGGCATTGCCACCGCATGCTGTGCGCGAACTGGTGCGCCACGGTCATGAAGTGATGGTCGAGACTCAGGCCGGGGCAGGCAGCTCTTTTACAGATGCTGAATACAGTGCCGCGGGGGCAACGGTGCTCGACAGTGCTGCCTCAGTCTGGAACCGCGCAGACATGATTCTCAAGGTTAAAGAGCCGCAGCCGGTGGAATATGGTTATCTGCGTGATGATCTGATTTTGTTCACCTATCTGCATCTGGCCGCCTCTCGTGATCTCACTGAGGTGCTGCTGCACAGTGGCGTCACCGGAATCGCGTATGAAACGGTGGAAGATCGGCAGGGGCGTTTGCCGCTGTTGCAGCCGATGAGCGAAGTGGCCGGACGGATGGCGACGCAGATTGTGGCGCATTATCTCGAAAAGCCTTCCGGTGGACGCGGCATTCTGATGGGTGGCGTGCCGGGAGTCCGACCAGCGCATGTGGTGGTACTGGGCGCGGGGACGGTAGGCACACATGCGGCGCAGGTCGCGCTGGGGATGGGTGCGCGGGTGACGCTGCTGGATATCAGCCTGGATCGGCTGCGGTATCTGGCGGAAGTGCTCACCGGACGTTTGACTACATTGAGTTCAAATCTCACCAATATTGCCGAAGCGGTCAACACCGCCGATGCGGTTATCGGCGCGGTCTTAATTCCCGGCGCACGGGCTCCGCATCTGGTGACGCGGGATATGCTTAAAGACATGCTGACCGGCAGCGTGATTGTCGATGTCGCGGTGGATCAGGGCGGCTGTGTCGAAACCACGCACCCGACTACCCACAGTGATCCGACTTATTTTGTGGATGGTGTGCTGCATTACGGGGTCGCCAATATGCCGGGAGCGGTGCCGCGCACATCCAGTTTTGGGCTGGCAAATGCGACGCTGCCCTACATCCTCAAAGTGGCTGATCGTGGCGTGCATGATGCCCTGCGTGATGATCCCGGTCTGGCGAAAGGGCTGAACATTTATCGCGGTGGTGTGACATATTCGGCTGTAGCTGATACGTTTAACCTGCCCTTGATTCCGATGGAAGTCGTTCCGGCTTAAGAAGCGAAATATAGTGGTACCTTGATTGCCAGTCATGGCTGCTAGGAAAGTTTTCCTACCCCTCTCGCACAAGGGGCGAAGGGACTTCAAGACCCATTGTGAACCGCGTAATTCTCCCTTTCTCCCTACAGTGGGAGAAAGGGCCGGGGATAGAGGGGCAAAACAAACCACTAGCAATTACGGCAGTGATACCTCACCTCCTTATCTGAGGCAATTCCTCCCCTCTTCATAGAGGTACTTTGCATCCATGGTGGAGAGGGGTAGATTTGCTCAGACCTGTTCAGCAAAACGGGTGAAGATATTGCGCCAGTCGGTCGAGAGTTCTTCAATCGCGATCAGTTCGTGATAAGCATCAGCGCTGATTTCACGCCCCGTTACCAGATCATTCAGGCGCGAAATCGGAAACTGCGGGTGCAGCCGCTCGACCCGTTCATACGAGTCACCGGTGGCAATAAAGCCTGTTTGCAGTACACGATGATACCAGCCACCCCAACCACGCGCTTCCACGCGGGCGGCCAGGTCTTTGATCTGCCAGCGTCGAGCCAGTTTCCAGCAGGGTTGGCGCGGTTGGGCGACTTGCAGGCGGGTTTCCCCCACCGCATAAATATCCCCCAGGCACACCTCATCTTCAGTCAGTTCGGAGATGGTCAGGTTTTCGCCGAACGCGCCATAAGGGAAATACGGCAGATTCAGCTCATCGCGCCAGACGGGATAATGTGCCGCGCCATAGCCCAGTACCGCCCGAAACGGCCCGCCATGATGCTGGAGATCCTGCTGACCATCCCCTTTGAAGTTCAATTCATCAAGCCAGAGGCGACCTTCAACCGGAGCCTTAAAAATCCCGGATTCCCACGACTTTTTGGAGATGGTATCCGCGCCATGTTCTGCCGGCAAACCGACCTGTATGGAAACTATTGCAGCGTTTGACAAGTTTATTTCCTCCCCGGTGTGATGCTCAAAACGAATAGAATCGGCAGGGACATAGCGCTTGGCTGTGTCCCCTTATTGAACGAACTTTTGGATTAATTATAGAGGTATTTTATAAATCACAGCACAGACGCAGCGTGATGCGCTGGTCATACAAAACTGGCTGATTTTAAGTTCAGGTCAGTCGGGTTTGATGGCGACCAGCCGCGAGTGATGACCCACGTCCACATGATGGAGGATTTTCCAGTCCGCAAAATAGCCCGCCAGTTCGCCCGGTTCCAGCAGATATTCCGGCGAAAACTGCGGGGCGACACTCAGATAAAGGCGATTATAGGTTTCATAAATCACGCGGCCACCGGGGCGGACACAGGCGCGAATCTGCGTAAATAAGTCGCGATTGAGGTAGCGAAACACGCTCACCATATCATAGCGACTGAGCTTGAATTCATGGTCTTCCAGGTCAATCTGTAAAAAATTGATGTTGCGCAAACCGCGTGTAATCATCTCGGAGCGGCCCCGCAGCAAGGCCATGCGGCTGATATCGAGTACGTCTGCTGTGTAGCCCTGTTCGGCCAGCCACAGGCCATTCTGACCGACACCGCCTGCCAGATCCAGCGCCCGACGCTCATTGATTTCGGTCAGTGGCGGCGTATATTCAAACAGCAATGGGTCAGGGTCAGGATAGGGTAAGTGTCCGCGCTGGCGGTAGATGGTGTCCCAGCGTAAGCGATCTTCGGCACTCATGATGTTTTCCCCCCATAGACCGGCGTGTAGTCCAGCGCATCGGGGACTTTCGCCAGCGCTTCGGCATCACCGGGGTATAAACGCGCATTCGGGTTGCGCTGGCGACGATTATGCAATTGATAGGCATCGCGCAGGCTGGTGAAATCTGGCTCACGCCAGTTTTCGTCAATGGTCAGGCAGGCCATCAACGTGCTCAGACGGGCGCCGCCGACGCTGTTCCAGTCCGGCGCATTGCCGCCGATTAAATCCTTAGCCGCCTCAGACATAGACTCCGAGTCGGTGCCGGTGCGCTGCCCCATCTTTTTCATCAGGCCACCACTCAGCCGGTCGAACATCTGCTGGGCTTTGGCCATATCGACATCACCTGCCAAAGCCTGAACATCATCAGGCAGATTGGTAAAAGTGCCGCCGCTGTTTTCTCTCGGTGCGATGGATAAATTCGTGGCCGTCAGCGCATGTTCCAGTCGATTGGGATCAACACCGTCGCGCAGATAGGGGATCAATGCGCTTTGCGGGTCAACCTGTTCACCGTGCTGAAACACATCAATCAGTGCTTCAGTGCCATCCAGTTCCAGCGACAGACAGGGCGCGAACTGCGATAAAGCTTTGCAGATTTCCAGTTGTGGCAAGCCCACGATGCGCGTCCATGTCTGCATAGCCGGCGCGACGAAAAAGCGCTGCGTGTGGGGGTAGGCTTTGCCGGGGATTAAACCGAACGGGTCATAAAGCTCGAAACCAGCGCTGACCAGTGTGTCTTGCAGACAGGTCAGCAGTGTTTCGCGGTCAGCGAAGGGCAAGTACAGACTGCCCCAGGATACGGCCATCTTTTTCCTCATTCCTGTTTCGATTGGACTCTGCAAAATAACAGACGATACTTCCAAAATCCAGAAAACCTAATTCGCGGCATAAACGGCGATCATCTTCATCTTCACCGGGTGCATAGACCAGCGTGCAGCCGCGCTCCAGCGCGGCCTGTATAGCAGAGTTCAGGAGCATGCGCAGCAATACGGGTGATCGGGCTTCTTTCATCAAGGCCAACGCCAGTACATGCGCGGTTTGATTCTGAATGCTGATGCGCGTGACCCCGACTGGAAAGCCTGACCGGTACATCAGAATATCAATCTGGTGCCCCAGCTTAAGCGCGGTCATATCGCGCCCGACAAACAACGGCTCGACCCCCAGCGTCAACACATCATAATAGGCATTGCGCCAGACATACCACCACAGATCAACCCCACGCTGATCGGAAACCGGTTCGATGGTGATGCCGTCCGGTAAATTTGACAGATCAATCGGCGGGGGCTTCTGACCATTAAAACCGTCTTTGACATACACCATTAACGGCAATTCCCATTCTGGCACCAGGTCGAGTTCGTGCAATGTGCGGGCAAACAGGGGCGGATACAGTCCCTCAATATATTGTACGCGCACATCGCGATCCAGTTGTTTGAGATGATCAATGCCTTGCTGCACCATTTCCGCTGATACCCAGGCTGTGTTGCGGCGGGGGGTGGCATAATTTAAGCTGGCCAGGGAACTTTCAGGATGGTGAAACACATCCATCAGGCCAACTGTTTCTTTTATAACACCAAGATTTCCATGAGCCGCGTACAGATGTTCCTGCACACGCCGCAGAATCTGGCGCGACTCTTTAACTGCCGCCTTATCCATAAGGGTTCCATTCACATGACTTTATACACAAATCAGTGTAATCTTATCCGCGTAACCTGTCGATTATAGAATTGTCTTGGTTAAATTAATCTAACCATGAATCCGTCTGGGATGCGGGAACAGGCAGGTGAATGCGGAAAATGCTGCCATGATCCACCAGACTTTCTACAGTGATATGGCCCTCATGGCGCTCAACAATTTTACGGACAATCGACAGCCCCAGACCCTGCCCACTGGAGGGGCGGTGACTCTGGACGCGATAGAGTGGGTCAAAGATGCGATCCAGATGTTCAGGCGGGATACCGATACCGGTATCTTCGACCTGTATGACTACTTCATCCTCTGTCTGATAGGTTGAAACTGTCACTTCGCCCCCTTCTGGGGTGTACAAGTGGGCGTTCGAAATCAGATTACGCAGGGCCCGATACAACCAGTTGAGGTCAGCCTGGACGAGTGGCAGGTCGTCAGCGGGTTGGATTTCGAGTCGCAGATCACTTTCTTCGAATTTGCTCTGTTCACGTACCTCTACATAATGCAGCAATTCATTGACGTTCAACGGGCTAAAGTTAAACTGCTCCGGGCTGCCCAGTTGCGACATCGTCAGCAAACCCTCAACCAGCACCTCAATATGGGCGATTTCGTGCTTCAGTTTGGCAATATGGCGCTGCTGGTTTTCAGGATCGGACACTTTCTGCAACAGGTAAATACTGGTGTTGAGAATCGACAGTGGGTTACGGAAATCATGCGAAATCGCGGTGATAAAGTCGGTAAAAATGTGGAGCTTTTCGCGCTCGACAGCCACTTCCAGCTTGCGCTGTTCCACCTCGCGCTGCTGCGTCACATCCGTTACCGCGCCGATCATCCGCTCGGCTTTGCCGGTTTCATCCGGGATGATATAACCGCGATCGGTAATAAAGATCAGTTTGCCGTTTGAGCCATAGATGCGGTATTCTGCCGACCAGCGTGAGATGTTGCCATCAATAAGCCGTGATAATTTCTGCCGAACTTCGTCCTGATCATCGGCATGGATGCGGCTTAACCACCAGCCAATCACATCTGTCGGAATCTCCGTCAGATTAAATAAACGCATATAACCATCACTAAGCCAGGTCTGATTGGCGCTCATATCAATGTCGTACAGGCCATCCAGTGTGCTTTGTGAAATCAGCCGGAAACGCTCTTCGCTGCGGCGCTGGGCATCTTCCGCCTGTTTTATTTCTGTAATATCGTGAGCTATGCCATAAAAGCGAATGACTTTTTTAAATTCGTCGTCCCAGACAGGATATCGATCTAATCGTAACCAACGGGTATCGCCCCATTTGGTCAGGATTCGGAAAGTACTACTGTTGGTTTGCCCCTGGGTTACGGCATGCATTTCCCGCATCGTCTGCTGATAATCATCCGAGTGCATAATCGAAAGATTTTTAAATTCTTCAAATGTGTAACCGGTTATACGGGTGAGGGAGTCTTCTGTAATCCACTCAAAAGTGACCTCATTGCTACCAGCTTCGGGTACCCGTACTGAGAAGGCATAATCGGAGATCAGGTCGGTGATGGTGCGATAACGCTCCTCACTTTCGCGCAGGCGCATTTCGGCTTCGCGTCGTTGGGTAATATCCTGGAAGGTGCCGAAGATGCGTAATACTTTTCCATCCTGCTCGTCGACATGTGCAATTGCCCGAACCCACATATGTTTGCCGGTGGCTGTGATCAGCCCCAGTTCCAGATCAAACGGCGTACCCTGTAACGAATCCTCAACTGCCTGAGTGATGAGGGGGATTGAATCAGGCGCATAGAAGGCGATAGAGCTTTCCAGTACAGGTTTATAGTCGTCGCCTACTTCGTGAATCTCGCGGGTTTGCTTCGTCCAGATCATCTGGTGTGCAGCCGGATAATATTCCCAGCCTCCGATACGCGCGATCTGCTGCGTCTGGTTGAGTAGTTCTTCACTGCGCTTCAGGGCTTCCTCTGCCAGTTTACGGTCGGTAACATCCTGACCAATAGCGTAGTAACGCGCGACCCGCTGTAGCTGGTCATCCCATACTGGCCGACGATGAATCTGTATCCAGCGTTCCTCTCCACTTTTCGTAATCATCCGGGATTCATTCGTCACGGATTCGCCACGCAGAACCCGCTCGATGTCGTTTTTTACCTGTTCACGATCATCGGGATGAAACATACTCTGCCCAGCCAGATTGAAGACTTCTATGTGGTCATAGCCTGTTACCCGCAGGAAGGACTCCTGAGTAATCCATTCCACACTCATTTTCAGATGCTCATCCACACGTATCGCAAAGGCATAGTCCGAGATCAATTCGGTGAGATTGCGGTAGCGCTCCTCACTCAGACGTAATGCGTCCTCTGCCAGTTTACGGTCGGTAATATCCTGGGCCACGCCGTAAAAGCGTATGATGCGGCGTGATTTCTCATCCCACACCGGGCGGCGATGAACCTGCAACCAGCGTTCGCGGCCATCTTTGGTAATGATCCGATATTCACCAGTAGAGGTTTGACCCAGCAGAACCTTTTGCATGTCATTCTGAGAGCGTCCACGATCATCCACGTGATAAAGACCACCGTGAAGCAACTGGCGCGTTTCGAGGTCGTTGTAGCCCGTGACACGCAGGAAGGACTCCTGAGTAATCCATTCCAGAGACGTTTCCAGATTTTCATCGACGTTTATCGAAAAGGCATAATCCGATATGAGTTCTGTCACACTGCGATAGCGCTCCTCACCGATACGCAGGGCATCTTCGGCTAACCGGCGGTCGGTGATATCCTGGGCCACCCCGTAAAAGCGCACGACCCGCTGTAACTCATCATCCCAGGCGGGACGACGATGAATTTGCAACCAGCGTTCCTGGCCATTTTTGCTAATGATTCGATACTCACCGGTAACGGGTTTATTATGAGCAACCAGTTGTAAATCATAGTCGACTTGCTGACGATCATCGGGATGATAGAGCACGTTACGCTTCAATTGGTGCGCTTCCGCAGTATTGTAACCCGTTAAACGCAGGAATGAATCCCCTGTCAGCCATTCCAGTTCCATCTCCAGATTGTCATCCAAACGGAATGAAAAGGCATAATCCGACATAAGTTCCGTGAGGTTGCGATACCGTTCTTCGCTTACCCGCAGCGCATCTTCTGCTAATTTACGGTCGGTAATATCCTGAGCAATGCCGTAGAAACGCTCGACGCGCTTTAGCTGATCATCCCATACTGGACGCCGATAAACCTGCATCCAGCGCACTTCGCCCTCTTTCGTGACCAGACGATGCTCATCAGTCACATCCTCTCCCCGTATGACGCGTTCGCGTTCTGCCTCGATTGCTGGAATATCATCAGGGTGCCAGAGCGAAAACTGACCATTGTGCTGGACTTCTAGCGGTAGATAACCTGTAATGCGCTGGAATGAATCTTCAGTGACCCACTCCATTTCAACCGAACCCGTCTCCGTAATACTGTACGCATAAGCAAAATCGGAAATCATCTCGGTGAGGATGCGATAACGTTGTTCGCTGGCACGCAACTGCGCCTCGGTGGTTTTACGCTTGGTGATATCGCGTATTACACTCTGAATATACAGCGGCTTGCCGTCTACTGAATGCACCAGCGCTGTATTAACTTCTGTGACAAACCGGGTGCCATCTTTTTTGATAAAGGTACGCTCGTAAACCGGATAAACGTTACCGCCCAGCATCCCTTGCAGAATCACGGTACTGTGTTGGAATTCGTCCTTCGCCACTATATTTTCATACTTCATGCCGACAAATTCATTCAATGAATAACCAAACATCTCAACGGCGCGCTGATTGGCGTCCATGTGGTATCCATTTATATCAAGTATAAATACAGCATCATTGGTTTCTTCAAAAAGTGCCTGATAACGATATTCCTGATCGCTGATCGCCACAATAAATTGTTCGTACATCGTGACGTTCTGGAAGATGGCCGCAGCAAGCAGAATGTCATCGTTTTCCCGGGGTAAAAGGATAAGTTTTACGCGATAGTACATATCATACAGTTGGCAATCTTTGCTGATTTCCTCGCCCTCCAGTGCCCGTTGATACAAGGATTCGAAGACCGCATGATGTTCGGCAGGGAAAACTTCCGCCAGTGTCATGTCCACCAGCTTATCTGTTGGGTAATCCCATTGATAAATCTCCGGGCCTTCCGCCAGACGAATTCTCAGGTTCTCATCAAAGATAAGAACTGCTGTATCGGGCAGGTTCTGCAAAAGTGTTACTTGGAGGGGAGAAGCAAAGCTTTGGTAACTCATACAAATTCACGACCTGAATCACTAGACCGGGTGAAAGGTTCTGAATATATCGAAAGAAGTTTGCGCCTGTACCTTGTTTGAGTGTTGCTGAGAAATTTTTATAGCAAACTTGTTATTTACAATTGTTGCATAGTATTCTGATTTTGCACCTTTTGATTATCCTGAAAATGTTAATTTAACCAATAGGACTCATAGCAATTGCAATCAATCCGAAACCCGGCATAATCAGTTATGGCGTAAACATAAGATTTATTTTGAAGGAATTTGATTTATGGAACAGCCCACAATAGCTCCCTCAGCTTTTCACATTATGACCAAGCCACGTGGCGCGATCTGTAACCTGGATTGTAAATACTGTTATTTCCTGTCTAAAGAAAAACTTTATCCCGACAGTCATTTCCGTATGTCGGAGAATTTATTAGAAGAATACACCCGTCAATATATTGAAGCCCAACAGGTGCCGGAAGTGACCTTTGCATGGCAGGGTGGCGAACCTACGCTCATGGGTCTGGAGTTTTTCCAGCAGGCGGTGGGTTATCAGCAGAAGTACCGCAAGCCGGGGATGCGCATCCACAATGCGCTGCAAACCAATGGCGTACTGCTGGATGATGAATGGGCCAGCTTTTTTAAGGCCAATGACTTTCTGATTGGTATCAGTATCGACGGCCCACGAGAATTGCACGATGCTTATCGTGTGGACAAAGGTGGACAGCCCACCTTTGATCGTGTCATTCGCGGCCTCAATTTTCTGAAAAAGCATCAGGTGGAGTTCAATGTGCTGACCACCGTCCATGCCGGAAATGCTGATTATCCGCTGGAAGTATATCGTTTCCTACGCGATGAGATTAAAACCCAGTTCATGCAGTTTATCCCGATTGTCGAACGCGCTAACGAAACCGGCTATCAGGAAGGCGATACGGTTACAGAGCGCTCAGTCAAGGCTGACCAGTACGGTCAGTTTCTGATCAAGATGTTTGATGAATGGGTGATGCACGATATCGGCCAGGTATTTGTCCAGATTTTTGACGTCTCGCTGGCCGCGTGGACAGGCAACCGACCCGGACTGTGTATTTTCGAGGAAACCTGTGGCGCTGCGCTGGCGATGGAACACAACGGTGATGTCTATTCCTGTGACCACTTTGTCGAACCGGCGCATATGCTGGGCAATATGCAGATTATACCGCTGAGCGATCTGGTAGGATCAGACCAGCAGATTGCTTTTGGGCAGGCCAAACGCGATACTTTGCCGCAGTATTGCCGGGACTGTGAAGTGCGTTTTATCTGCAATGGCGGTTGCCCCAAAGATCGCTTTATCAACACACCCGATGGTGAACCAGGCTTAAATTATCTGTGCGGAGGTTTCCGTTCCTTTTTTAACCACATCAATCACCCGATGCAACTGATGGCGCGTGAACTGGCAAATTACCGGCCACCTGCCAATGTCATGTTTATGCTGGCGCAGGAAAAGGTGGAGATGGAACGGCGTTTCTCGCTTGCAGGCCGCAATGATCCCTGCCCATGTGGCAGCGGCTTAAAATACAAAAAATGCCACGGAAAGCACCAATAAGCACATGATCAGCCAGGCTGGATTGATGGCAGGATAATGGTGAATGTGCTGCCCTGACCGGGTTCACTTTCTACTGTAATTTCACCATCATGCGCTTCGATGATGCGCTGCGTAATGGATAATCCCAACCCGGTGCCGCCGGTATCGGTGCTGCGGGCTTTATCAGCCCGGTAAAAACGCTCGAAGATGTGGGGCAGATCGGCAGGATCAATACCGATACCCGTATCCCTGATACGAATGTGAATATTTTCCTCCTGACGCAGGACGTGCACGCTCACCTCACCACCGACAGGTGTATAGTTCAGCGCATTTGCTACCAGATTAGTGAGCGCACGAATCAGCATACCCTCATCGCAGCGCACCGGGGGTAAGTCTTTTTCAGCTTCAAAGGTCAGTTTTTGCTCTCTGCGGGCCGCCAGTGATTCCTGATGCGTGACGACTTCATACACTGTTTGGGAGAGATCAACTTCTATAAATATAAATTCACTGGCCTCGCTGTCCAGATTGGCCATACTCAAGAGATCATTGACCATATTTTCCAGCCGATTAATCTGCAACTCCAATGTGCCCAGATGATACGTCCGGCGGTCAGGGTTATCGACCAGGCGGTGCAGTAAATACAGGCTGACTTTGATGGTCGCCAGTGGATTACGCAAGTCATGCGACATATCGCCAATAAAGCGGCGTAAAATGCCGACTCTTTCCCGCTCGACAGCCAGTTCCAAACGTTGTTTCTCCGCAACTTTTTGCTCGGTAATATCGTGGTTGATGCCAACTGAACCAACCGGTATGCCCTCGTTGTCATAGACCAGCGAAACTGATGAGAAAATATCTACTTCACTGCCGTCTTTACGGGGATGAATCACTTCACCACTCCACGAACCAGTCGTTTCAAGCATCTCTCTCATGGCCTGGACACTTTGCAAGGATTGTTTTATAGGGATGAGATCGTTAACCTTTTTGCCGATTACTTCTTCAGCTTTCCAGCCGTAAAGTTTCTCCGCACCGGGGTTCCAACCCAATATACTAAAACTCAGATCCGTCGAGATCACAGCATCCGAGATATTTTTAACCAGTGTGGACTGATAACTCATCTGGATTTCGTTACGGATATTTTCGTTGATGTCACGATTAATGCCGATGATGCCTACGCGTTCGCCATTGGTATCGTATAGTGGCACTTTTGTGATCATGACAAAGCTGGCAGCTTCCTCGCGATTAATATAACGCATGACCGCGTTAATAAGGGGTTCGCCGGTTTCAATGATCTGACGTTCTTCTTCCCGATGCATTTTTGCACGTTCAGGTTCAATAAAGTCAAAATCGGTCTTGCCAATTAATGCCTCCATGCTGCTAAAACCTTCACTAAGCCAGCAGGTCCGGTTTGCCAGCAAGAAACGCCCTTCGGTATCTTTCAGATAGATTGCGTCGGGGATAGCCTCAATCAGGGTGCGCAGCAAAGTACGCTCTGCCAGCAGGTTATCTTCAATGGCTTTACGTTCGGTAATGTCACGGTTGACACCGATTAGCCCGGTAATCTGGCCTTCACTATCGCGTAATGGCACCTTAGTGACGATATTCCAATATTGTTTTTCATTTTTGATATAAGAGATTTCAAAATTGATGACGTGCTCACCGGATTCAAAAATGCGGCGTTCCTGTTCTCTATAGTTGGTCGCCATCTAAGCGTTTTCTGGAAACAGATCGAAGTCGGTTTTGCCCAGAACATCATCAACGGAATTCAGATTATGACGTTCCAGTAATGGGCCATTGACCAGCAGAAACCGTGAGTCGCGGTCTTTAACGTAAACCTGGTCAGGGATATTTTCGATAATTGAGCGCAGTAAATTGTGCTCTTCCATCAGCTTGTCTTCAATGACTTTACGATCGGTAATGTCACGGTTGATGCCGATCAGCCCGATGATCTCGCCCGCACTATTCCGCATGGGCACCTTAGTGATAAGGTTCCAATATTGCTTGCCGTTTTTGATGTAGGAGTTTTCCAGATTGTTGACCGTCTCGCCGGTTTCAAAAATACGGCGCTCCTGATTGGCATGTCTTTCAGCCTGTTGGGGATCGTCAGGAAAAAGATCCTCGTTCGTTTTGCCCAGAATTTCATAGGTGAAATTTAAACTATGACGCTTCAAAACAGGGCTATTGGCCATTGTAACGCGTGATTGACGGTCTTTGATGTAAATCTGGTCAGGGATATTTTCGATGATTGTGCGCAGCAAATTCCGTTCTTCCAGCAGGGCTTTTTCCGCCTCTTTGCGCTCATCAATACTGCGATTGATGCCTACCAGACCGATAATCTGTCCGGACTCATCATGTAGTGGAACTTTGGTGACAATCATCCAGACTTTTTCGCCGTTGGGTAAAGTCCGATACGATTCATCTTCGATGATTGACTGTCCGGTTTCCATCAACTCCATTTCTGTCTGACGGTATTCGTTAGCATAAATCTCATCCACAAAATCAGCATCTGACTTGCCGACAACCGCCTCTTCTGATAAATTCAACCCTTTAGCAACCTTCTGATTCACCAGCACAAAGCGACTTTCACGGTCTTTGACATAAATGAATGCCGGGATAGTTTCAATCACCGTCCGCAACAGATTACGCTCGTTAATTAGCAAAGCGGCTTGTTGGGAGATGATTTTTTGATGCTGGTTGCGGATCATGGCAACAATCGTGATTAGACCCACTAAAATCACATTGAGGTAGATAGCACTAATATCCGTAGTGGGTATGGGCTGAAAATGGAGCGTTGTCAGAATGGTAATGATACTGACCAGCAGCGCAAGACTCGCCGTAAATCCTATCGAAAAGACGAGGCTGCTGATAAGCACTGAAATCGTCAGATAAGACAAGCCGACTGAACTGAAGATACCGTCTTCCTGTATAACCAGAATGGCGGGAGTAATGATGGCCTGTGCAATCAAAATACGCGCACTGAGCAGATAAAGTTTGCTGCGACTGATCACATACAACCCTGTGAGCAGAGCAACACTCATTGCCGCTTCTAAAATAACCAGCCAGTCCCCGGACTCGAGGACAAATACTTCGGCAAAGATAATCATGACCAAAAAGGCGACAAGTACCAGCATAATCCCGCTCAGCAAACGCGCGGAAAGGCGTTTTTCGGGATCCGTGAGCTCGCTATTCGGCTCGGTCAGGATGTAAATCAGAGCGACAAACCGCTCAAAGAGAGAGTGTGGTGTAATTGACGGCATTTAATAACCTATGACAAACGGCTAATTCTTCGTGACAATAAGCAGTAAGGGCATCAAAAAGTGGGCATGTTATCCGCTTTGATTATATAATACTCGTGAAACGTCTAATTTTTCAGGGAACACCCTAAAGATATAATTGTGCACCATTTCCCTGGATAACGTATGAGAATGACAAGCACCGAAAGGAGAGAAATCGCTTTTTGGCCCGGAGAGGGTTACAAGGCGAGATAAACTATGGCTATCGCAGAAAATCCTACACTGACGATTGATAAAATCGCTGAAATGCTGGGTGGTGATGCCGATGCATTACTCAATCACACCTCGCAAACCATCAATCGCAACAATTTATATTTACCCGGCCCCAATTTTGTGAGCCGTGTCTATACCGAAACTGACCGCAGCCCGCGCGTCCTTCGCAGCCTGCAATCCATGTTTGAGCATGGTCGCCTGAGTGGAACGGGCTACCTGTCGATTCTCCCGGTTGATCAGGGGATCGAGCATTCTGCCGGGGCGTCTTTCGCACCTAACCCCCGCTACTTCGACCCGGAAGGCATTGTCGAACTGGCGATTGAAGGCGGTTGCAATGCCGTCGCGTCGACTTTCGGCGTACTGGGTGCGGTGGCACGTAAGTATGCCCATAAAATTCCGTTCATGGTCAAGATCAACCATAACGAACTGATGACTTACCCCAATAAATTCGATCAGGTGATGTTTGGCACCATCAAACAAGCCTGGGATATGGGCGCGGTGGCGGTGGGCGCGACGGTGTATTTCGGCTCGGATGAAAGCACGCGCCAACTGGTCGAAGTGGCGCAGGCCTTCGCGCATGCGCATGAGTTGGGTATGGCGACGGTGCTGTGGTGCTACACGCGTAACCCGAATTTTGTGGTCAACGGGGTCAATCACGAAACATCGGCAGACCTCACCGGACAGGCGAATCATCTCGGCGTGACCATCCAT
>JBBSQD010000140.1:0-16277 GCA_038258185.1 Aggregatilineales bacterium
CGACGCCAGCCGTTCATACTGCGCCCCAAACGAGGACTGCATCATCGCGTCACCCTCTTCCTGGAAGCCAGCAAAGTTCAGGTAACGGCTGCCATCGGAGAACGACTCCATATCCTCAATGAAATTGCGCACCCATTGCAGATTCGCTTCGTCATCCGCAGCTTCAATCCAGTTCGCTTCCGGGTTCAGCAGGAATTTAGACTGCCGCCCGTTGAAAGCACTGGCTTCCGGGCTGACACGCGACACCGCGCCGCCGATATGCCACAGGTCTGTCGTGCTGAAAGGTGAAACCTGCTGCCGCGCATGCTCCACAACCCGGACAATCGCTTCGTCGGTCAATTCCGACAGGTTGATGGACTTCCAGTAATAGTGCAGCCCATCGGGATAATCCGCATCGAACATCTGCTGCGCATCGGCATAGGGCATCACGCCGCTGAAATCCACCAGCGGGGTACCAAAGTCGAGCAGCGGTTGCAGTGCTTTCTTGCCATCTTCGGTCGAACCGGAATACAGGCCGCCAAATAAGACGAAGGGCTTGCCGTGAATGGCTTCCGGGAAATGTTCTTCCGGCGGCACCTGACCAATCGCCATAACGGTGCTGACTTCATCCGGGGCTGTCTCGGAGAAATCGCGGTACAACCGGACGGCACGCTGCATATCCTCGGCGGTTTCACCATCGTGCAGGACAAACACAAACATCACATCTGGCCCTACCGGGTGCAGCTTATATTCAAACGTGGTGACCACGCCGAAGTTACCGCCACCACCGCGCAGCGCCCACAGCAGATCGCTGTTTTCAGTTCTGCTGACATGTACGACTTCGCCGCTGGCGGTGATGACTTCCGCGCCAATCAGATTGTCGCAGCTCAGGCCGTATTTGTTGCGCAGCCAGCCGAAGCCACCGCCTAAGGTCAGACCGGCGATACCGGTTTTACTGTAAACGCCGCCGGGTGTCGCCAGCCCATAAACCTGGCTCGCAGCATCCAGCTCACCCCAGGTGACGCCACCTTCGGCGCGGGCTGTACGTGTCACCGGGTCAATCGTGATTTTCTTCATGGACGACAGGTCAATAACCAGGCCATTATCGTTGGTTGCGTGGCCGGCGACATTGTGACCACCACCGCGGACGGAGAGCAGCAGATTGTGCTGGCGGGCAAAATTAAGCGCGAGAATGACATCCTCGTTATCTTTCGGGCGGACGATGATCGCAGGATATCTGTCGATCATGCCGTTCCAGACTTTGCGCGCCTCTTCATAGGCTTCGTCCTGTGGCTGGATAATCTGACCTTTGAACTGGGCAGACAATTGGTGAAGCGCACTGGCGTCGAATGTAAGTGTTGTCATGTGGGTATCTCTTTGATTGTATGTTTTACGAATGTGATGAATAGGGAGGCGTGGGGTAGTCGCGCTACCCCACATCTGATGATGATTTACTGTGCGTCGAACTGGAAATCTACGGTCAGGTTGACACCCATGGTATCGGTGAAACCATGCAGCACCTGCACCATTTCGCCACTGGCGCTGCGATATTCGCCTGTCCCGCCAGTGATGGCACGGGTCACGGGTTCTTCAAAGTCCACAATTTCGAAGCCATTGGTCAGGATGGTGGAGCCGTCATTGAATTGGTAGACTTGGGTCGAAATCACCCATTCACCGGTTTCAGTGCGCGCACCATCGCCGATCATCCAGCCATAGCAGGTCCATTCACCCTGGACGAGTTCCGGGAATTCCGGCTCACCGTTTTCCAGCACACCGTTGCTGCCGTTAAGTGTGCCTACCGGGTAGATGTAACCCTGGGTGACGAAGGCGCTGCCGTAAGCGGGCATACCATCATCAAACAGATTCTGGTTGTCAAACATGAAGCGGTTGCCATCTTCGGCGACTTCAAACTGGGTCACCATCGGTTCATCAGCAGACTGAGCGCTGACCAGTGCGACGGCACTGAGTGACAGAATAATGACGACCAAACCGAATAAAGTTGAAAGTTGTTTGCGGGACATTTTGTTTCTCCTTGTTTAGATGTGTGCTTGCTGTTTATCTCGAACTACAAGCACAGGATAGGTCTAAACCGGGAGGGTTAGGAACTAACTAAAGTTTATATTTTGAGGTTAGATCGGGGATGGTCAAATTAGGCAGTCGCCTAAAGAAAACTGGAAAGATCGCTCTGAACAGATGTGACCACCGCCTCCAGATTATCGGGTGGGATGATGGATGAAACCAGACTGAGGAAAGAGGCCTGTGCTTCATCGGTGATCTCATGACGGTTGAGGATTTGCACAGCTTTGTCTTTGGTTTCCTGATTGCTGGACGGATATTGCTGGACAAATCCCAGCAGAATCAAACCGGGTTCAATTCGCCCTGCCTTCAGATGCAGATCGGCAATTGTCAGCAAAATCATAAAGATGAGCGAAACATACTCAATCGCTACTGCTGTTTTAAGCGCCTCCAGCAGATATTCACGTGCCTCCTGATCGTCACCGGTTGCCAGCGCGACCTGCGCTAATCCGTGGAGTGCGGTAGCCAGTCCGCCTTTATCCTGAATTTCGCGGTAAATCGCCTGAGTGCGCAGATACAGTTTGCTTGCTTCGTTATAATCCGCCCGAAGTAAGGCGAGTTGACCCAACTGATTCAAGGCGCTGGCTACGCCTTCCGGATCATCAAATTTATCCTTGATCTCGTAACTGGCCTGGTAGTGCTGACGGGCGGTTTCAACATCATCCATCGCCCGTGCAACATTGCCAAGTTCGATCAGGCAGTAAGCCTGCAACCACAGATCAGGTATTTCTTTGGCAATGGCTACCGCGCGCTCACCATAATCTTTTGCCAGTTGATATTCCCCCTGCGCCAGCTTAATGCCGATCAGCGCATAATAGGAATAAGCCTGATTGGAGAGATCATCAAGTTCCTCATACAGCTTGAGTGACTCCAGCGCGATCTGACTGGCCTCTGCGTAATGACCCCGAATCGAGGCGACGATTGCCAGACCCGGCAGCGGTGCCGTGCCGCTGACCAGCATCGGGAAGCCCAGCTTTTTGAACAGGTTGTGCGCATGGGTAAACAGCGCTTCGGTTTCATCCAGGCGGCCAAGTCGCATGTTGTACCAGCCTAAATCGGCAGACATGATAGCAATCAGCAGGTCACGCTGATGACTGCTGGCCGTTCTGTTCAGCGTGTCGATGGTGTCTGCGAAAATCTCGACGCCTTCTATATAACCGCTTTGCTGATGCAAAAAGGCGGCCAGTGTCTCCACCATGCGGTGAATCGCGTCCAGATTGAGATCCTTGAGCGCCCATGCCCAGGCTGTGCGGATGTTGTCCAGCACGGATCTGATCTCAGTGATATGCTCCTGCTGGTGGCTGAAGGCCATCCGGACGCGATCATAAAGGAAATTGGCGTAATACTCACAGTGCCGGTTGCGGCTGTCCCAATAACGGTCAGGGTCTTTTGACAGTTCTTCTTCCGCAAACTGCCGTAACAGTTCATGAATCTCATAATGCCCGTTTTCGGCGCTGATGAACGAACGATTGATGAGTTTTTGCAGCACCCGCAGGTTGGCATTGGCGACTGTGCTGGCCGCTTCACGCGTGAATCCGCCGCGGAAAACTGATAACGACGCCAGTATCTGCTGTTCTTCAGGGTTTAAGCGTTTCCACGAATAGGCGATGGTCGCGCGCATACTGCGCTGACGTGCTGGCAGGTCGGACAGCTGGCTTTCCAGAATGTCGATACTCTGGGCGATTTCACTGGCGATTTCTTCAAGCGTCAATAATTCCAGCCAGCCCACTGCCAGAATCAGCGCGAGTGGCATGCCCTGTGTCAGCTGGCAGATGCGACGAATATGCGGCCAGTCCTCCGCTTGCGGCTCGAAGGCTGCGTTTACGAACTGCATCCGTTCCAGCAGCAGTTGTACCGCCTCATACTGGATTACATCGCTGTCATCAGAGTCGGATTTGTAGGCCAGTCCACCCAGCACGAAAACCACTTCGCCGCTCAGGTTGAGGCGCTCGCGTGAGGTCACGATGATTTTTACGTCGGGTGCGGCGTGCAGAATCTCCGTGAGCAGGGACACTCCTTCGGGTAAATGTTCGAAGTTATCCAGCACCAGCAGCATGTGCTGATCTGTGAGCAGATTGAGTAACTGCTGCTCTGGCTTCTCACCCGCCTGCAGCCGTTTCCCCAGCGCATCAATCATAGCCGCCGCGAGATTTTTCACATCGGCAATAGGCGCTAAGGGGATAAAGATTGCCCCGTCTTTGAAGGCGGTTTTGTGCCGCCGCGCCAGTTCGATAGCCAGCCGCGTTTTGCCCATGCCGCCGCTGCCCAGAATCGTGATGAGTCGCATGCGCTCATCCTCGATCATGGCGGATAGTTGGCTCAACTCCGCTTTACGGCCAATAAATGGGGTCAATTGCGTGGGCAAATGATCGCTTGCCGGATGCTGAGCCACATTCTCCGAAACGGGCGAATCGGCTTCGGAGAGTATGCCTAATTCTTCGGCCTTGATCAGCGCCTGGGTGCGGCTGGAAACACCCAGCTTGCTGTAAATGTTATGGCTGTGGGTTTTAATCGTACCGGGCGATAGATACAACTCCTCCGCGATTTGCTTGTTGGATAGACCCTGCGTGATGAGGTAAAGAATTTCCTGTTCGCGTTTGGTGAGTGAATCAAGCATCAGTATTTCTCGAATAGGCTTCTGTGTAAAATTCTAACAAATTGGATTAAAAATCAAAAGTTCTGAATGGGGTTGTGTTACATGAGTGAAATCTGTTGGCAATTCTAATCCAAATTGAGAATATAAGTTACTTCAGCCAGGATTTCAGCCCATAAGCTTTGTGTATAGACTTCAATCTCTGGTTCTTTGAGGTATTTGGATTGGATGGCTGGTATATCCTTGTCTCCCAATGCTGACTTTCCGCGATTTCCGCATCTTCTGGGAATTTACCAGCCCAATATTCACGTCTTCTCAAATTTACGCTCCCCACTACAACATGAGAAAGCAAATCGGTGCGTAGGGCTTGAGTAGTATCGGGATGTGTCGCCTCATCAAGTAGCGTCAAGACAGACAGAAATCCGTTTGAGTGTGAATCAGGGAACGAATTTAAAAATCCGGGTAATAAATTGGATGTTTCCAGAAATCCTTGATCTTCCAATAAATCAAGAAAAGTCCGAGGCCAGCTAACTTGTGGATGGGCGGCCTCAAAAATAGGCAAATAGCTTCTTAACGCTTTCAGCGCAAGGGCTTTTGCATTTTTATTTCCAATCTCTGTCATCAATAACTGCAATATATCCTCACACTCAATCCAATCAGTTTCCTGAATAGCGTTTCTCAGTTTTGAGAGTTGTACATTGTGCATCTCGATCACCTTGACTCAGCGCAGTTGGTAAAAGCATTCTATTTATTGATATTATAACCATTCGGCGGCTCTCCGAGAGTATCATAGTTGGACATTGAGTGAGTTAATGAAACCCGCGTTTTGCACGCACGCCTAACAAACCGCGTTGCGAAAGCACAGCGCTTTTGCTACAATGTGACCGTTTTATCGTCAGCCAAGCAGTGGGTGAACCATTGCATCACCCCCCTTTAAAGGAAAACGAATGAAACACGCAACGATTAAAATGATAATCGTGTCTCTTATGTTGGCAGTAGGTGTGGTTCAGACTGTGGGCGCACAAAGCGCCGATATCCTGACCACGATTCAGGAACGGGTGCGTCTGCGTTATGGCCCCGGCCTGGAATGGACGATTCTCGGCTATTATGAAGCCGGCACCCCCATACGCCTGGATGGTCAGGCTTATGAAGGTCAGTGGGTGCGCGGCATCCTGCCCGATGGCAAGTACGGCTGGGTCATTAACACCGCCGTCGCGCTTTCCCAAGAACAGGCCGCCCAGTTGAATATTGTCTGGGTCGATGATCCGTTCACGCTGGCCCCTCCGGCTGGCGCGGTTCCCGGGGCACCTGCCACGAGCACGGCCAGCAGCACACAGGAAGCTGCCGCCGCCGCTCCGGTCTCAGCACCGCAGGAACAGACCGTTTCCGGTACGAAATTATTCTTTACACCGCTCCCCGGCCCTTATACCATGCCGCTCCCCGGCCTGGACGCAACCGATCCGGTTTATGAATTTGGATTCCGTCAGTGGGGCAATGACGATGGCCGCACCAGTTATCAGGTGAATCTGGATGGCCTCGCGGTCTACTGTGTGAATCAGGGTCGTGTACCTGAAGAAACCTATCGCAACGGCGGTATCATGGTCAAAGGACCAACTGGCGAAGAACTGCTGTACGCCCCGGTTGGCACCATCCTTGCCGGTTATCAGAGCATGCGCGCTACCGGTCAGAATACCCTGGTAGCCACCTCGGAACGCTTATGGTATGGTGGTCAGCCGGTCTCGCTCTACATGCTGACATCCGGCAGTTTCCAGGTGAATTTTGTGAATTCATTCGGCAACCTGCAGGACTTTAGCTGGTCGCGCTGCCGCCCGATCCCCCGTGACACCAATGATGATTGCCCTCCCGGTTGGGATCGGCACCCAACGTATGGTACTTGCGTTCATAAGGATTTCTATTAATAGCTGAGGCTGCATGTTTTATCGCAGCGCTGTAAATCTCAAGTGATTGACCTATCAGGCAGGCAGCCCCCGGCTCCCTGCCTGATAAATTGTGTAAGTAGTCCTGCTTTAATTACCTGCGTCAGAGGCTCGCTATGCAAGTCGTTTATCAACTTCTGTTTTTAATTTCCATTGTCAGCATTTTTGCGATGTGTGCGTTTACATTCTGGTTTGTGAATCGCCGTCCGCTGCCGCCTTTTGCGCGAAACCTGCTGATTATTCTGGTTATTCTGGAAATTATCCTGGCTGCTTGCCATCTGATGACGTTTAACTCCACGCTGCCGCCTTTCCTGAAGTGGTTTTTTGACCTTCAGTATGAGCTTAATCTCGGCTCGATTTTCTCGGCTTTGCAGTTATTCATCATCATGGCGGTGACACTGATTATCGCGGTAAATACCCCCGACCTCAATCGCTGGCAGCGGGCTTACTGGATACTGCTTGCGCTGGTGTTTCTGTATTTAAGCCTCGATGAGTTTTACTCATTTCATGAGACTCTCGGTAGCCGGGTGCCAACAGAAGCATGGCGCGTACCCTATGCGATTGCCGGCATCATCCTGCTGGGAATCAGCGCGCTGGTGTGGTGGTTTTGGTATCGCAAGGAACTCGCTTTTTTCATTCTGCTGTTTGCCGGTATCGGCGTGATGACCGTCAGCGGTATCGGCATTGAAGAATTTGTATTACAGGGCTTTGTCACCTATAACCAGTCCTATGCCTGGATGTATGTGTTCGAAGAGTCTTTCGAGATGGTCGGCGCGACGATTGTCCTGGCGAATCTGCTTGGCTTTTCACAGCGGCATTCCACTGAGGCACAATGGCCGCGTACCAAGTGGGGGATGGTGATTGGTGTGGTGGTCGGGCTGAGCCTCTATACATTTTCGCTGGCGCTGGTTCCGGCGATTGAGGCGCGTTTCTTTGGCAACTCGATTGATGTCGAATATGCTGAAGATGAACTCAGCCTGGTCGGTTACTATATGCACCCCAATGAAATCAGGCCGGGGGATGAGATGGTAATGAATCTCTACTGGCTGGCTCATGCGCCATTAGATGAAGACTACCGCCTGTCGGTGCATCTGGTGGAGCGCGGCACCAATCGCAGTCTGGCCCAGTCGGACAATCTGGAAATGGGGCCGATGCCGAGTGAGGCGATGTATCCCGGTATTGTGATGCGCCGGACGATTTTCCTGGATGTCCCGGAAAATCTGCCGACTCCCGCCACTTATGATGTCATGGTGCGTGTCTGGTCTGGCCCGTGGCCTTTCCTCACCCCGTGGGAAGATACGATTGGGCTGAATATCGCCAGTTCAGAAGATCGTCCGCTGCTGGCGTCCGACGCGGTGCTGATTGATCATGTGGTCGCACCTCCGGTGGGAACAGTTGAGTCGCTGGCAACCACCAGCGATTATCAATTCGCCGATGGTTTCACACTGTCCGGCTACCAACTGCCACAGGAAACGATTACGTCTCAGAGTTTCCCGGTCAGCTTCCAGTGGTCGACACAAAGCCAGCCCACCCGCGACCTGACACAGTTTTTCCATGTAGTAGGGGAGGGTGATGACGCATTTTTCACGTTCGACCAGAAGCCCTTCAGCGGCACTTTCCCGACCAATGACTGGCTCGCAGGCATTACGGCAGTCGATCAATGGACTGTGACATTGCCCGATGAAGCCCCTGCCGGAGAATATCAGATTTACAGCGGCCTGTATGATCTGGAAACGCTGGAGCGCAGCGCGGTCAGCGAAAATGGTCAGGCGGTTCAGGATAACAGTATTCTGCTAGGCACCATCGACTATGAGCCTCCGCAAACACGGGCCGAAGAAACCAGCACGCCACAGGATTTTCTGAATTATTGTTATGCCGTGTCGAATGCGGATCTGCAAACTCAGACGAAAGACAACGATCTGTTCCGCGTGAACCGCCTCACTGGCGAACCGCAGATCATCGGACGAACGGGCATCTATGAAGCCGAAGCGCTGATCTGGAGTCTGGATGGTACCAAGCTGTATACCATCGAAAAAGATAATTTATCCACCTTTGGCACGGTTGACATGCAAACCGGCGTATTCACAGGCATTGGCAATATCTCCACGATTCCCGACCCGGCCCGAAATCCGGTTTTTGGTACCAATACGCTGGATGGCCCGGATAGTCTGGCGCTTGACCCCACCACCAATCGTATCTGGTCAGTGCACGAAAATGACGATACCTCTCAGAATTTCCTGTTCGAAATCAACCCGGCAACCGGTGAAGTAGTGCGCAATACCTTTGCCCCGCAAATGGATTTTATCGAGATTGATATTTCTGGTATCGTGGGTGAAGACCCCGATGTGGTGTTTACCGACATTGAGGAAATCGCAATCGACCCGCGCGATGGGACGTTCTATATCATCGCCTCGAATGATGAGAACTTTGAAAGCATTCTGGCACGCATCGATTTTGACACGCTCAATACCGATGAATCAACGGTGCAGCCGGTCGTCATTGCTTCATTGCACACTGCCGACGATCAAACGGTTCACGATATGGAAGGGCTGGGCTTCTTCCGGGATGGCACCCTCTATGGGATGACCAGCAACAATAACGGCCCTAATAACGACTCCCTGTGGGAGGTCGACCCGCAGACCGGCATCGTCCGTCTGATCAGCAGTTTCCGCGATTACTATGAAGTCGCGGATTTTGAGAGTGTGGCCTGTTACCTGGGTGATCTCGAAGAACTACCCTGATACTTTACGCGGCCACCGCAAGCTCAAATCACTTACGGTGGCCGCGTTGATAGTTTGCTGAAATAAACGTTTGCTGAGTAGAAAGCCTTATTAAGACCGAAAAGTTGTCTTGACAGCCCTAAAACGAATACAATTCTAAGGATTGATTAGCTGGTAGCTTTTAGCGATTGCAGATTTAGTCCGCTTCCGGGCAGGACGGTAAACGAATAGTCGCTAAATGCTAAACGCTAACCGATACATAGGAGTATCCATATGGGTATGGAACAACCTTTTACCGCCGCTTCACATCATGACATACTTATTCTGCTGGTACAGATCGCCGTACTATTGCTGACTGCTCGCGTGCTGGGGGAAGTCTCTCTGCGCCTGGGTCAGCCCACAGTAGTGGGCGAAATTCTGGCCGGCATTATCCTGGGGCCATCTTTACTCAGCGGATTTGTGCCGTTTATCAATGAGTGGATGATCCCGCATACCGAGACACAGGGCTATCTGCTGGAAGTCATCAGCCTGTTGGGCGCTATGTTCATACTGCTCATAACCGGTCTGGAAACGGATCTCGCGCTCATCCGCCGGCATGCCCGCACAGCGATAGGGGTGTCTTTAGGCGGCATTGCTGTGACCTTTGCCGCCGGTTATATCTTCGGTCAGTTTGTGCCGGATGATCTGCTGGCAGACCCCGATAACCGTCTGGTTTTTGAACTGCTGATCGCCATTTCGCTGGCGATTTCCTCAATCCCGGTTATTGCCAAAGTGTTGATGGATTTGCAACTGATCCGGCGTGATATCGGCCAGACGATCATCGCTGCGGCCATGAGTGATGATACGATTGGCTGGATTCTGCTGTCGATTGTGGCAGGTCTTGCCAGTGGTGAGGCCGTGACACTTGGCTCGGTCGGGCAGTCCTTAGGCAGTGTGCTGGCCTTTCTTATCCTCAGTTTTACAGTGGGTTTGTGGCTGGTACGCCGCTTGCTCTATTTTGTCCAGAACGAAGTCAAAAGCCGCGATAAAGTCATCTCGCTGATCGTGATTCTGATGTTTGTCTGGGGCGCGATCAGTCAGGCACTTAATCTGGAAGCGGTACTGGGTGCATTTGTACTGGGTATTCTCTTCAGTCAGATGCCCAGTCTGTCGGATGAAGTCGTGCACCGTCTGGAAAGTATCGCCCTCGGGATTTTCGGGCCGATCTTTTTCGCCGTGGCTGGCCTCAAGGTCAATATGCTGCAACTGCTGGAGCCGCGTTTGTTATTGCTGACTGTGCTGATGATCGTGATTGCGATTGTGGCGAAAGTGCTGGGGACGTATCTCGGTGCGCGTTTGATCGGTGGGCGCGATCACTGGACAGCGCTCAGTTTCGGTGCAGGCTTAAGCGCCCGTGGCGCAATGGGTATCATTATCGCGTCGATTGGTCTTTCGCTCGGCATTCTCACGCAGGCCATGTTCTCGATTATCGTCGTGATGTCGATTGTCACGTCGCTGATTTCTCCGCCGATTCTGCGCTGGGTGCTGACTCGCGTCAAGCCGGAGCAGCAGGAATTAGATCGCCTGCGCCGCGAAGAACTGAACAAAGATAATCTCATCGCCAATGTCCATCGGGTGCTGTTGCCGGTGCGTCGTCGTCAGGATAATCAGGGCAGTGCAGTGCAGACTGTTGAAGCGCGTATTCTGGAGCGAATTGCCCGTAAGAGCGATCTTGAAGTGATGCTTTTCAATGTCACTGACGATGATGAAAGCGCCAGTCAGCAGTTCCTCAGCACGTTAAGCGATCAATTCTCCGAACTGAATGCGTCGTATAAAGTCGTGCGCAATGCCAAGCCGCGCGACGCTATTCTGGAAGAAGCGAACAAGGAATACGACTTACTGGTGCTGGGGGCTTCGGAGAGCAGCACGGATACTAATACGCTGTTTTCGCCGCTGGTCGATGAGCTGGTACGCTTCTCACCATCTCCAACTATCCTTGTGCATGGTGAACGGGTGTTGGAAGACTGGGAACCACGCCGTATTCTGGTGCCAAGCAATGGTACCGCCCCGGCCAAGCGTGCAGCTGAACTCGCTTTTTCGCTGTCGTCTGCGGACGACCATGAAGTGCTGATTCTGAATGTGGTGCGCCAGAATAACGATAGCTACTTCCTCGACCCCAGTGGATCGATTACGGGTCGTCAGTTAAGCATCGCGCATCAGATGGTTGATGAACTGGTAATGCTGGGGCAGTCGCAGGATGTGCCGACTTTTGGTGATGTGCAGCTAGGCGCAGTTATCGAAGGCACGATACTGGAATATGCCCGTGACCATCGCGTTGACCTGATCATCCTGGGGACGAATGTTCATGCGGGTGGGGATCGGCTTTATCTGGGGCCGCGTGTCGAGCGTATCCTCAGCAATGCACCCTGCCCGGTGATTATCGTCAATTCTCTCTAAATATTTAGGTATGTGTGTACGGGCGAACCTGTGTGTTCGCCCGGTTTTTCTAGGATTCCAGAGGGATACGCATCTCAAACTGACTCATGCTGATTTCATAACCGAGCGTGGACAAAATCGGCCAGACCGGATCATCTTCGCCCACATTGGCGAATTGAGCACTGGTCCCCGGTTGCTGACGATGCAGATAAGTCAGCAGGGCGCGCAGCGTTGCGCCTTCACCCTCCGCGCAGGCTGCATCCACGATATGAATTGTCCGCGCCGTGCTGCGTCCGATCACATACGCGACTTCCTGATCGCCTTCACTGGCAACCCACGCCTGCATGGTGCTTGCCAGTTTCTCGATGGATTCCCGCTCACGCTGCCACGGATTGGGGACGGTATGGAAGGCCTCAAAATGTGCCAGGGCTGCGTCGACTGTGGCAGGTTTCACCACTGTATTGACGCTCACTTCGGGCAGTTGCACACCCTGCAAAATCAATAAACGACGCGTGACAACAAAACCGAGGCTTTCATACAGCTTAAATGCTCCATCATTGCCCTCGATAACTTCCAACTGAACATCTGACAGGCCTTTATCCTGCGCGATCTGCAGAAGTTCCTTCATCAACTGCCGCCCGATTCCCTGCCGACGGTGGCTGCTGGCAATCCCCAGCCCACCGATCCAGCCGCGTGTGCCGCGTTGCGCCAGCAAGGCCACGCCGACGAGTTCGTCATCGACCCATGCCACCCGTGAGGCGCTCAGGTCAATGTCGTTCTGATCAATATGACGCTGCATCAGATCAGTTTCCAGCTGAACGGGTATGGTGTAACCTGCGTAACCGGTATTAAAAATGCCCACCAGAGTATCCATGCTGATCTCGGAGGCAGGCGAAAATGTGACCGCCATAGGCTTTTCCTTCCCATATTGTTGACGAGTGTGATGCAGACTCTAGCGATAAATGGTTCAGCCTGCCAGCAATTGGAGCCGCGTCACCCACCGATATTGCTACTGTTATCCTGCTTGCGCTGGCCGCCATATCTGGCCTGATAAGCATTCAGCACTGTATCTGTCGGCCCGTCCATCGCCAACTGACCGTGATCCAGCCAGATCGCCCGTTCACATACTAATTTTACTGCACTGGCCGAATGCGATACAAAGATCAGCGTTTTGCCTTGCTGGCGCATCAGCAGAATGCGTTCTACACACTTTTGCTGAAAAGCCGCGTCACCGACGGCCAGCACTTCATCCAGAAAGATAATATCGGGCAGGATGTGCACCGCCACGCTGAAACCTAAGCGCGCCTTCATACCGCTGGAATAATCCTTCACGGGGATGTCCACAAATTGACCTAAATCCGCAAAGTCGATAATCGTTTCAAGAAGCTCGTCAGTCTGCCGGGGTTCGATGCCGTGAATCGCCGCGTTCAGATAAATATTCTGCCGCCCGGTCATCTTTGGCAAAAACCCCGCGCCGAGTCCGATCAGCGCTGTATAGCGTCCGGTGATCTGCACCTGACCGCTGCTGGGGCGCATGATGCGCGTCATAATGCGGAGCAGCGTGGTTTTGCCAGACCCATTGCGCCCGACCAGTGCGACGGATTCACCTGCATGAATATCAAAGCTCACATCATCCAATGCCCTAAACGGTTGAGTTTGATCCTGATTGTCCCGGCGCAGCAGGCCGGTAAAGAGTTTCTGCGCTTCGTGGCGTAAACTGACCTGATTGCGATCCAGCCGGAACTGCTTGGAGATATGTTCGACACGGATAATTGGCTCGGCTTCAGGCATAGTCCACCAGCCGATCTTCATTCACTTTGAAGAAGGTATAGCCAAAATAGAGGATGACGAAGGCCATCACCACCGGCAGATACAACCTGACCGGGTCAGGCGCACGACCATAAATGGTGATATCGCGGAAGGCTTCGACAATGGCCGAAACCGGATTGATCGACATCAGAAATTCATAACGCGGGTCGATATTTTCCGCTGAAAATAATACCGTTACGTAAAAGAGTAACTGCACGGCCACGACAACTAATTGCTGCATATCGCGCACCAGCATACTGAGCCAGCTCACGATAAAACCCACCCCCAGCGATAGGGCAGTCATCAGTAAAATGGGGATCGGCAGCAATAAGATGTAAATGGTGGGCGGAACCCCCAGCAGCCAGTTGATGAACAGCATGGCGACAAAGGTGAATAAAAAGTCGACCAACGCTTCCCCCATAATCAGCAGCAGCACAATTTCGCGCGGAAAGTACACCTGCTGGATGATCTCCATCATCGACAGAATTTCGACTTTACTGTGATTGACCACATGACTGAAGATCTCGAACATGACCTGTCCGGACAGTAAAAACGCCACAAACGGCACACTGAGATTACTGGAACGACCTAAAAGCTGCGTAAATGCGAACGCCATAATAAACGCCATCGACAGGGGCAGCAGCACGATCCACAAAATGCCGAGTACAGTCTGGCTGTAACGTGCCTGAATGCGAAACCGCAGCCAGATGAGGATCAGGTGGCGATTGTCGTAAATTTCGCGTACATCCTGCGCAGTGGTGCTTTGGATATAGGCGGAGGCACGCAGACGAGTCGGCAGTACGACGACCAGCACCCCGATAATCAATGCCGCCACCACAAAATAGGCGACCTGCAATTGCGAAATATCCGGCAGCAGCAGCAGAATCAGCCCACTGGCGAGACCTGTCGCCAGCACCAGTTGACGATATTGACGCCAGGTATCTACCCACTGTTTCCAGCGAGTCCCGTCGGGCAGGGCAGCGGCCACGCCATAAGCCAGCAATGCACTGATAAGCAGTGCAGCGTATAAGGCGCTGTTCTGCGCATGATAATCTGCCCCCAGTGGATTACCAATCGCAATCCGCAGCCGAACCCAGACCGCGATCAGCATCCCTGCCGCCAGAATAAGAAAATTTGCACCCGTGATGCTGAATATCGAACGCCATCTGTGCTGAGTCATATTATCCGATAGGTGGTTTATGGTTAAGGCGGTCGCCATTATAAGCAGGTTGCTAGCGGAATGCGAGGAAGGCCAACACGCCAATTGTAACAAATGTCTAATTTGTTACAAAAACCAAACAAATTACATTTTTTCGAAACCCTTAACGGTTATTATTTTTAACCTGAGCACATAATGAAGATAATTAATTGGGGAAAATTGTAAGGATTGAGGACACTTTATCCTTTCTGTATCCTCCCCCAATTTGAATCAATTTGCAAACACTATTTTTATTAAACCGTTAATGAAGACAAACCTTCGTTAACTGGTTTTATGACGTCTGGATCGCTCATGCAACGCAAGATCATTATTTCACTCATTCTTCTCATCTTGCTGGTATTTGTACCAGCGACATTGGCCGTGCCCGCTCCTGATGTCACACTGGGTGGCACAGGTGAAACCTTTATCGGCACAGACCCGTATCCGATGTCGGTGACATTTGATAATACGGCGCCTACCGGTGCGGCGAATATCGGCTATGGTCCTTTCATTGATTTGTATTTCCCGGTCAATGGCGCGGACGGCGCCGCGGGTACCAGCCTGCCAGCCGATGGCATTGATTATGTGCCGGGCAGCGCGAATTATCTGGGCGTTCCCGTTACCGAGACGATTCTGACTTTTCCGGCAGGGCCTCTGGGTGGTGTCTGTGCGCCGGGTCAATCATTTGTCACCCATCCCTACGCAGTAACAGATGGTACGCGCGCTCCTCTGCAGGTTTGCGGTACTCCGGGTGATCGGATGGTGGTTTTTCAACTGCCTTTTGGCTCATTCACGCCCGATCAACCTGCGGCAACGATTGATTTTGATACCCGACTCAGCAATTTTGCTGATCTGAACGTCCCCTTGAATTTTTATGCGCGTGGCGGTTTCCAGTTTGGTACCGACCCGCTGGATAACCCCTGCTGTGATCCCAGCTATTTCAGTGATGGCAGCCCCACCACCATTATTGATAATCCGGTTGGGGCAGTCACACCCATCCTGATGGAACTTGAAAAAGTCGACTCGCCGCCAGAAGGCGAAGTGGCAACCGGCCCCAATTACCCTCATACGTATACGGTAACCGTCACCGCTGCGCCGGGGCAGACCATCACCAATCTCGATGTGTTTGATTATATTGACGACAACATCGTCGTGACCGGTGTCAGCGCACCCGGTTCCAGCGGTGTGACTCTGGGCGGGGCGGCAGCGACATTCCCGGCTGGCCCGGTCGTCGCCAATGGCACAGCCAATCGTCTTGTAGTAACTTACGCCAGTTTTTCTGGCTCTGTTTCATTTGATATCGAATATTATGTGCCGCTGCGCGATGCCGCTGGGAACAGCATTATCGCCCCGGCCAATGGTGCCGAGAGTGTCACCGAAAATCGAGCGAACACTGTCGGCGACTGGACACCGCTTGACCCGCGTGACGCAGGCGCGACTAATAATGCGGTTGCCGGGGATGGTCTGTGTCCTAATTGTCCGCCGCTGACCACCCACACCAATGAGCCATTACCCATCCAAAAGGAGGGTGTCAATCTTACGGATAGCGA
>JBBSQD010000141.1:0-16146 GCA_038258185.1 Aggregatilineales bacterium
GATAGCCCGGTGCGTCCGTGGCTGGCAATCGCGATCAGATCGACATTTTCCGTATCGGCCAGTTCAGTGATCGTCTTGACGATATCACCATAGCGCAGACGCGTGCTGGCCTGTAAATTTTTCCCGCGCAGTTCACCGGCTTTTACCTCCAGATAATGGAGTGCCTGTTCAACTTCTTCTTTCATGAAGTCCTGATTCATATCATACGGGATGCCTTCCAGCCCCGTCATGGATGTGGCTGGATCGACCACGCGCAGCAGAATGATTTTGGCTTCTTCGCGCTGGGCTATTTCCTCGACATGCGGCAGAATCGCCTCTGCGCGTTGCGAACCATCCAGCGGTACCAGGATTGTCTTGTACATGGTTTCCTCACTTTTCTGAAACCAACGGTTTCACGAATGCTGCCGTATCCAACGTGGGTTGCCAGAAGCTGGTCTTTGATCAGGCTTGGCTGCCAGTTCAATCAACCAGCTCCCCAGGCGAAATAATACTTTTCGAATAAGCGATCTTTTCGGTATGGTTTTCAGCGCCTGCTGAATTTGGTAATTATGCTCCGCCTGCAAAAGGCGCTGCTGATTTTCAATTCTGTATACCATGTAGCGAATATCGACCTCGCTCATCGCCTACCTTTAAGTCGCATCATCCAGACTTTCATCACCTGGATTTGATCTTCTGTTGTTATCTCTACTGTACGCTATAGGAGTGTGCGCCGTAAATTGACGAACATCATGTCTTTTATGGTTATAATCAACATATACGAAAGTTATCATGCAAATTATAGAGAGGAACGCTGTTCAGTCGATTTTGAACGGCTGAATATCGCAATTATCAGACATGATCGAACAAATTCGTGCGTCAATCTCTCAATTTTTAGACCGCTATCCCTACAGCCTGCGCGAAGGGCTGGCGGGGGTGGGGATCGCTTTGCTGCTGGGCATGGCGTATCTGTCCGCACCGCAGGCCGAAAACCTGAAGCTCATGCTGGTGCTGGCTTATGCGGCTGTCGGCCTGATGGGAATTGGCATTGCCATCAGCCAACCCAGCCGTAACTGGGATGGCCTGATTCAACTGCTGTTATCGGTCATCACCGGCTTTGGCCTGTTGTTTTTCACCGCGTTTGAACCGTGGTGGATGGCGCTGGTCGCCGTAACGCTGCTGCTGACCGCGCTCAATGTCCGCATTTCCAGCGAACGGGCGCTACTGCTGGCAGTGGGTCATGTAGCGGTGATCCTGGTGGCGCTGATTATCCGCTGGGGATCATTATTTCCACCGCTGACTAACGAACATGTGATTTTGGGGATCGGTCTGCTGCTATTCGGGCAGGGCACAATTATTTTTCTGGTGCCTTTGGGTCAGGCTGGCGAATCCGTGCGCCGTGTCAAGCAATCCGACCCGACACCGATCAAAACCGCCATCAACGAATTGACCATGCAGGTCAGTGTGACTGCCGATGGTCTGGTACGGGCGGCACAGGCCATGAATGAAGTGATTGTGCAGCAGTCTACCGGCTCGGCAGAGCAGTCCGAAGTCATCGAGAACACCCAGGACTTGCTGGATACCTTCCTCAAATTGTCCGAGCAGATCCGTGAGCAGGCGCGGTCGATGACTTTGATGGCCGGCAATACAGCGGAATTTTCCGAAAAAGGCCGTAACGCCATCCAGAAAGCCATCAGCGGCATGACTGATATTCGTGTGCAGGTGTCCGCCATTGCCGAGACGATTATCCGCCTCAGCCAGCTTACCCAGCGCATTGACGAAATTATCATGTCGGTCAGTGAGATCGCCACCCAGTCCAATCTACTGGCGCTTAACGCGTCGATTGAGGCTGCTCGCGCCGGAATTCATGGGCGTGGATTTGCAGTTGTGGCCGATGAAGTCCGCTCCCTGTCGCAGCAGTCTACCGCCGCCGCCAAGCAGGTTCGCGCCATTTTGAGCGAGATTCAGGACGCGATGAAAAATACGGTTGAGGCTACTCAGGTGGGCATGGAAGGCGTGGATGAGGGCATGCTGACGACACAGCAGGTCGATGAAGTCATGGGGCATTTATCCGCCAGCGTCAGCGAATCGTATAAATCCGTGCGCTCAATTTACGAGGTCATCCGCCAGCAGATGGACGACCTCGATCAGATTTCGATTGGCGTGGAGCGGATTGAGCGCATTAATCAGCAGAATGTCGCCAGCACACGGATGGTCGAAACCGTGACTCTCAACCTCACCCGGCTTTCCAGCGAAATGCAGGCCGCGCTGGGTCAGGATGAACGCTTCTCAGGTGTAAATCAGTATACTGATAATGATGGCGAAAATTATGGCGGTTACGCCCAGCAGAACGCCTAAAATCAGCGCCCGGCGCAAAATCAGGCGGCGCTGACGCTTCAGCCCTGCCTGCTGGCGTTTGGCCTTTGCCCGTCGCTCGATCTTGCGTTGATCATCCACTGTATAGGCGCGCAGCATGCGCCGCGCCTGCGTGTTCATGGGGTTAATCGACAGGATGTTTTCCAGACACACCCGCTGATCATCCCGCGTGTCCAGCACATCCAGCAGCGAGAGCCAGACCTGTTCATTATAAGGGTCGAGCAGGGCGGCTTCCCGCCACAGATTATGAGCCAACTGGCGATCCCCGCGTTCATAGGCGGTGCGGCCATGCTGCATTAACTGAGCAAATTCCGTGTTTTTATTGGTTGGCGTGAGCTGTTGTGCCATTGTGTTCACCACTGCTATCTGTCTTGTGCATCTCACACAAACGGAAGAAGGCGACGCGCAGTCGCCTCTCCCTTGCTGATAATCCGAATACGACCTGGTAGTGCTGTGATCAGCGCTTTACGCTAATCTCCAGATTTAACGCCAGTCTCCCACAAAGAAATCGCCATCGGTGAGGGAGTTGGTCACCTGATAGGTTTCGTTATTCGCCGGGCCGAAGATATAAATATTATACGACCCTTTGACGTTACTGCTGTAGGCAAAATACTGACCATCCGGGCTGAATACCGGCAGGATTTCGCTGGCTGGACTGCGATTGGGCAGGAACGGTGCACCCGTGCCATCCGCATTCACCAGGATAATATCGCTGTTTTCCGGGTCATTAGACGGGCGTGCAGAGAAGATAATCTGGCGTCCATCCGGTGACCAGCGCGGATTTGACTCCGCATAGGTCGTCAGGTCGGTCGTCACCGGAGTAAAGCTGCCACTGGCGATATCAATCAGGACGATATCTGGTCCAGCATTGGCGCTGTTTTTGTCGTCACGAACCGCAGCGATCTTGGTGCAGTCCGGCGAGAAAGCCGGATTATAGTAGGTCGCTTCGTCAAGTGTCACCAATGTGAACGTTTCAGTATCGCGATCTAAGGTAAAGATCTGAGTCGGCGGCTTATCCGATTGCAGGTTGGTGATATCCACCGCACGCTGCGGGATGCCCGTAAACGTGATCAGATTGGCACTGGGACAGCGGTCGGGTTGTTCCAATTCATAGACCTGCGGATTTTCCTGGGTGACAATGGACTGCGTACCATTATTATTAACCGCCTCAATGCCAAAGCTAAAGGTCGGCGAAAAATAACGGGTGAAAATCAGACGTTGGCTGCTATCGGCAAAACGGACATCCTTGCCGTACTGGTCCCCCGCGCGGATACGCTCCAGATTATTTAGCGGAATGGTCAGCACTTCAAACGCGCCGTTGCTCAGCACATCCCGTCCACCCCATACAGCCAGTGTACCGCCCATGCTGGAAGGCGGTGGCGGCAGAACGATATCTTCCGCACCAGGGGTATCCGTCACGGTGGGGGTAAAGGTCGGCGGCAGAGTCGCCAGCACCAGCGGCGTCGGCGTGGAAGTACCTTCCAGCGCGATACGAGCATCTTCGGCGGCGGTCTGGGTCACACCTATTGCGAATACACTGGCCGTGAGGTCAGCCATCACACGGGTCTGCGCGGCAATTTCGGTATTACGGGCATTGTTGCTGGAAATCACCAGCCCCAGCACGATCAGCGCAATCACTGCGATCAACGCACCACCGCCACCCAGAATAAGGGTCAGCTGGCGGCGCGAGACACCGGGAATCACTTCTTCCTCGGCTTCTACCTCGCGCTTCCGTTCTTCCAGCTTATCCATCAGCTTGCGGGCTTTTTCGTTGTCGGGGTTAATGACCAGCACATTGGCGAGGCAGACGCGGCGTTCTTCATCGGTTTCGACGACAGACGCCATCCAGTACCATGCCCGCTCATTGTTCTCGTCAAGCTCGACAACCTGCTCGAAAATTTCCCGGGCAGCCGTTTTATTACCCGCACGGGCGGCTTCAATACCATCGCGCAGCAGTGCTTGAATATCGGTTTCCTGACTCATTGACTATCTCTTTCAGTTCTGATTTAAGCGAAGCGCGAGGACGGGACGAAAGTCGAGAGATTGGTCGTCGCGTTCCGTCTGGGTAACCCGCTGCACCTCGAGGCCGCGCAGATCAACCCTGTAGATCTGGAAATTTTCGCTTTCGCGGTTAGATATAAACAAAACCCATTCCCCATTCGGGGTAAAAACGGGTGCGCGGTCTTCGGCACTGGCATCATCTGTGGTCAGAAGCTGTTGATTGGTGCCGTCCGGGTTCATCGTATAAATATCGCTGTCCCCGTTACCGTCATTCACAAACGTAATCAGATTGCCATCGGGTGACCAGCGCGGCACATAACTGTTGCCGCCGATGCTGCTTAACTGGACAGGCTCATTGCCATCCAGGCCGATGCTGAAAATTTTGGTCGTGCCCGGTGTGTTCTGGTCGGACGCGTATACAATGAGATCACTCTCCGGTGACCAGGCTGCATCGCGGTTGATGCCTTCAGAGGTGGTTAACTGACGGGCATTATTGCCATCTTCAGTAATCACCCAGATCTGATCCGTGCCGCTGAAGTCACTGGTAAAGGCCAGTTGCACACCATCCGGTGACCACACCGGGCCGGACAGGCTGCTTTCCAGCGTGGTGACCTGACGCGCTTCGCCGATATTATCGGATGGAGCGATAAACAGTTCCGAGACGGTGCGGGTATCTTCGTCAGTGCTCACGGAAATATCACGCACAAAAGCGATCTTCTGCCCGGTCGCGTCGTAAACGGCATCGCGGATATCACCGCCCAATTCACGTTCCTGGCTGCCATCCCCCATTGCCATGTACAGATTGGACTCGGCCTGCCCCGGCATGATGCTGGAATAAACCATCTCGAAGGCCGCCACCGGGTAGGGTGTCTGGCTGGGAGTCAGGCTTGGTTCCGGGCTGGGGGTGAATGTCGGCGTAAAAGTCGGCGGCAGTGTGACCTGATCGCGGTCCAGCGTCACGATAATACGCGGTGGTGTCGGTGTCGATGTGAAAGTATCGGGGTCAGTGGTGGGCGTATTCGACGGATTAAATGCGGCAGCCGCGGCTAGTTCCGGGTCGACTTCAGTCGGCGGATTAAACACATTATTCTGTTGCGTAAACACCGCCCCAAAGACCAGTGCCGCAATCACCGCGACGAGGGCAACGGCGCCAATCACAATGGGGACGATATTGCCTGCGAGGGCTGAATCACCATCACTGCGTAAGCGGTTGACGGTACGCTGCCCACGCTGGGCAGCCGCAGCAGGGCGTGAACTGGCTGCACCGCCCCCCAGACGCGTGAGCGCTTCCTGTGCCCGTGCGTTGTTGGGATTAATGCGAAGCGCATTCTGAAGGCATTTGCGGCGTTCTTCAGCACTTTCCACGGCTGATGCCAGCCACATCCAGGCAAGTTCGTTATTGGGGTCGCTGTTCACGACCTGACGCAGCAGCATCTCTGCCGCTTGTTTGTCGCCGCGCCGGACGGCCTCAATGCCTAGTTTTAACTTTTCCTGTAATTCATCCTGATTAGCCAAATGCTATCTCCAGCATAAATAAGCCACTCTGTTTTATCGTACACCAGAACCCAGCTTCGTGTGCTTGGGATATGGGCGGGATAGGACTAGTATCCTGTCTGTCAGCGCAGATTCAGCACCACAAACATCAGAATTGCCAGCAGCACCAGTACGCCAGCCGCTACCCCAAAGATCAGGATTGTGCGATTCTCACGCGCGCTGCTTTTATAAGTCATCTTTTTCAGGGTGCTTTTTGCCTGAGTGTTTTCAGGATTAACTTCCAGCACACGCTCCAGCCATTGTGATCGTTCACTTTTGGTTTTCGCGATTTTCGCCATCCACATCAGGGCGCGCTCGTTGCGTTTGTCCTCACTCAGAACCTGACGCAGCATCACCCGCGCCCCTTCTTTGTTGCCGGTCTTTGCACTACTGATTGCCATCTGCAACAATTCTTCACGATTTGGTTGATTGTCGGTTTTCGTTGCCTTGCTACGTGCCACAATATCCCCCCGCTCTTAACGGATAACGTTTATTTTATGCACAATGCGTTGCCCTGTCATATGGGCTGATTGTCTTAATTAATGCCAGAAGCATTAATGGTGAGTGAATTGATTGGTGCTTATAGCCTGCTGAGCCTGGGTGCTGAACCTCAACACACCGTTACAGCCTGGGTCATTATGACGTAATGCTACAGAATCTATTTTAACGGAAGATATGGATTCGGTAAAACAGGGCAAAACATTAAGATTAGCTGAATCGAATGAGCGCAACCACTGGCCGCGCTCATTCGATTTCAAAGGAGAAAAGAGAAACAGGACTACGCAAGCACTCTGCGTTGATTTTTCTGACGTTTTTCATAAAAGGACATAAAGTTATTGTTGCTCGTCCATAACATGAAATCATAAAGGTTGTACAGGTCACCGATGCGGTAGGTGATCTCCTGCACGATGCTGCCTGCGGACAGTTCCTGGCTTTCCGGCTCGTACCACACGCCGAAACGCAGCCAGTCCTGGCCATCAGCAAAGGTGTTCATCCATTCCTGCATCACGCGGCCATGTGACAGTTCCCATGAGGTCAGGTGCATGTCGCTGAGGTGGGTGCCTTCCCAGAAACCGAAGCGATAGTCATTGCTCATATTGCCGATCAGGCGGCGCATGGTGTGGGAATGGCTTTCCAGTTCCAGTTTGCCGATCAGATTTTGTTGATCCCACCAGGCAAAAGGTGACAGAACGAGTTCGACAGCGAAATAATCAGGGGCAAGGCGCACTTCAATGACGGGATGACGATAAGGTTCGCCACTGGTGTCACAGTTTGCTGTGTCAATGCCCATCATGCTTTCGACTAACTGCGTATGGCTGTTTGACCGGAAATACGAGAGTGTCATCACATCAGTCTGAGCGCCATGAAAGGTGGCTGAGCCTTGCGTCACAATGGAGTTCTTGTTGGCGTGAGGATGCAGATCCCAGTCGTTAGCACGGATACGGTCATTCAGTGACCGGTGCAGAGTGAGCATTTTGTGGGCGGCTGATTCTGGGCCAATGTGTGAGCCACGTTCGTAGCCCTGGCTGGCGGAAAGAGCGATATGGTCAGTTTTGGAAAAGTAGGTCATCATGAATTACCTCGCGTAGATAATTGCTGAAGAATTAAGATATAAGAAAATCATAATACAGTTTTTATTTTTTGGCTAGTACCAAATACCTATAAAACGCCTGTTTTCACACAAATTTCGTTTTTTTAAGGTTCATTTATATTGCGTAATAAACACGTTAGGAGTACACAGGGCTTAATTCTGAACACCTGCGAGAAGATTTCGTCCGTATGGGGTTATAACATATGGACTGATCCGCAAAATATTGCGGATTCGTGGAGATAACCAAACCACACTACCCCGGTTAAGCTTAAGCTTGGGTAGAATAAAGATAGTCTGAATAAAATTCATCTTCAAACTTAGGAGCATAAAATGGCTATTACCAGACAAGATGTGCTTGATTACCATCGCATGGGACGCGCTGGTAAGATCGAAGTGACGGCGACAAAGCCGCTTGAAACCCAAAGAGATTTATCGCTGGCCTACTCCCCCGGTGTGGCTGAAGCCGTGCTGGCCATCAGTGAAGATAACATGGCGGCCTATGAATTAACCGCAAAGGCCAACCTCGTCGCGGTGGTTTCCAACGGCACCGCAATCCTTGGCCTCGGTAACCTGGGGCCGCTGGCATCCAAAGCCGTGATGGAAGGTAAAGGTGTCCTGTTCAAACGCTTTGCCGATATTGATGTGTTTGATATTGAACTCGATGCGAAAACTGCTGATGAAATTGTTGCGGTCTGCCGGGCAATGGCGCCAACTTTTGGCGGCATTAACCTTGAAGATATTAAAGCCCCGGAATGTTTTGAAATCGAAGAACGCTTAAAAGCCGAGCTGGATATACCGGTGTTCCATGACGATCAGCATGGCACGGCGATTATCTCCGGTGCGGCGTTGATTAACGCCTGTAAAGTCACCGGCAAGAAGATGGAAGACTTAAAGGTGGTGATTTCCGGCGCAGGCGCCAGCGCGATTGCCACCGGCGAATTCTACATTAAGCTGGGTGTGGGCCGTGAGAACATCCTCATGACCGACTCGCAGGGTGTGATTTACGCCGGACGTGAAGAAGGCCTCAACGAATATAAAATCCGTTTCGCCAATTACACCGAAGCGCGCACTCTGGCGGATGCGGTTGTTGGTGCTGATGTGTTCCTCGGTTTGTCGATGGCGGGTGTGCTAAAGCCGGAGATGGTCGCCACAATGGCGGAAAATCCGATCATTCTGGCGCTGGCGAACCCGACCCCGGAGATTATGCCTGAAGAAGCGCTGGCGGTACGTCCCGATGCAATTGTCGGCACAGGGCGCAGCGATTACCCCAATCAGGTCAATAATGTTCTGGGCTTTCCGTTCCTGTTCCGCGGTGCGCTGGATGTCTATGCCCGCCAGATCAATGAAGAAATGAAACTGGCAGCGGCTAATGCGCTGGCTAATCTGGCGCTCGAAGATGTCCCCGACAGTGTCTTGACCGCTTATGGCCTGCCTTCTCTGAAATTTGGCCGGGATTATCTCATCCCCAAGCCGCTCGATCCCCGTGTGCTGTTGTGGGTGTCGCCAGCCGTCGCCAAAGCAGCGATGGAAAGTGGTATGGCGCGGCGTAACATTGACCTGGAAACTTACCCCACGGAACTGTTACAGCGCCAGGGACCCGGTCAACTTGTTCGCAGCCGCATTATCAATAAAGCAAAGATGGGTTCGCGCCAGATGCGCGTGGTCTATGGTGAAGGTGAGCATCCCAAAGTGGTGCGTGCGGCCTTCCAGGTTCAGGAAGAAGGCATCGGCATCCCGATTTTGCTGGGTGAAGTGGCCCAGGTGCAGGGGGTAATCGCTAGCCTGGGCTTAAATTTCGACCCGCAGATTATCACACCACACATGGCGGATACCACGGCCTACGAAGAAGCCTATCTCAAACTGCGTGAGCGTAAAGGCATCAGCCGCGCCCGTTCCAGCAATATGGTGCATGGCCGCACTCACTATGGTCTGATGATGGTCAAAATGGGCGATGCCGATTGTTTCATCAGCGGCCTGACTCACGAATACCCCGATATTATGCGTCCGGCGTTGCAGGTTTTCGGCACGCGTGAAGGGGCTGATCGGGCCAGCGGCGTCTATCTGACGATTATCAAAGGCCAGCTTTACGTCTTTACCGATACCACCGTCAATATCGACCCTGACGCGGAAACCCTGTCGGAGATCGCTATCCTCGCGGCAGACTTCGCCCGCACGCTGGATATTGAACCCCGTGTGGCGATGCTCTCGTTCTCCAACTTTGGCAGTACACCGCACCCCCTGTCACACAAGGTGCAGGAAGCGGTCAAAATTGTGCATCAAAAACGCCCCGACATTAATATTGATGGTGAGATGCAGGCCGATACTGCGGTCGTCACCAGAATTGTCGAAGAACGCTATCCGTTCAGCAAAGTGAAGAACGCCAATATTCTGGTCTTCCCGGATTTAGGGTCAGCCAATATCGCTTATAAACTGCTCCATCGTCTGACTGACGCGGAAGCTATTGGGCCGATTGTGTTGGGTGCGGGTGCGCCGGTACATGTGTTGCAGGCCGGTGATGATGTGAAGGATATCGTCACGATGACCGCGGTTGCAGTCATGGATGCGAATTCGCGCGAGGTTGAAAAGTAGTAGTCTAAATAAATCATGCCGGTAGCGAAATCTCGTTACCGGCCTTTGTTTTTAGTCCGAAGTGACCTACTGATTGATCCGTGGCATGCGTTCCTGCCAGCGAATGTACATATCAGCCTGAAAATCAAACGCCATTTGCTGACCATCTGGATGAACACGCATGATATGCAGATACATGGCTTTCTCCTCTAGAAACAGCTTGTTGCAAACAGGGCAGGAGTGCAGGCCATCGACATCGGGATCGTATTCATCGGGGTACATTGGCTTTTCCTTGTGGAAGAGTTGATTTATCTATATTTATAAGTTAATGCATTATTTTATCTAAATCAATTCATGTATCTGCTTTTTTACAATAAATTCATATTTTCAGGGTAATTTGACCTTTCCAGCATCTGCTGGCAAGATAGGAACCAGCCTTTTCTGACCAAACAACGAGATTGAAATATGATTGATGTCCCTTTTATCGACCATTTAAGCCCTGACGTTCGCAATGCAATCATCAGAATTCTGCTGGCAATACTGGCCTTGGCTGTGGTGTGGGTGCTGCGAAGTGTGCTATCACGGTTGATTATCGGGCCGATACGCATTTTACTGAGCCGGAATGAGCATCTGAAACATGGCGAATTTCTGGTCGATGCGCTGGATCTGCCGGTGCAGTTCCTGGTCATGGCGCTGGGTCTGACCATTGCCGCCGCTATTCTGGATATTGACTACCAAACCTCCAACTTCATCACCGACCTGTCGCGCACTTTTGTGATTCTGGCGTTTTTTGCGGCAGCTTACCGCGGCGTGAATGTGATTGTAAATTCATCGCTGCGTTTACAGCGCATGACGGGTATCGAGATTGACCAGCAACTGATCCCGTTTATTCGCACGGCGCTGCGTGTGATCCTCATCGCGCTGGTGGTGGTCGTGATCCTGCAGGAATGGAATTATGATGTCAATGGACTGGTAGCCGGTTTCGGGCTGGGTGGTCTGGCATTTTCGCTGGCCGCACAGGATACCGTTGCCAATCTGTTTGCTTTCAGCACCATTGTGACGGATCGACCGTTTGTCGTGGGGGAATTCATCAAAACGTCGGATGTGGAAGGCATTGTGGATTCGATTGGATCACGTACCACGCGTGTCCGCCGTCTGGATCAGGCGTATGTCACCATCCCCAACAAAAAGCTGGGCGAAAGCCCCATCGTTAACTGGTCGCGCTTAACCAAGCGTCGGCTGGAGTTCACGCTGGGTGTCAGTTATGGTACTAGTAGCTCACAGATGAAAGTGCTGGTCTCGCGGCTGTATGACATGCTCACAAGCCATGAAAAAGCGAACCCCGAAAGTGTGCTGGTGCGTTTCATCAATTTTGGTGACAGCTCGCTCGATGTCCTGCTGATTGCGGAATTTTATGAGCCGAATTTCAATCTTTTTCGCGGCGTTATCGAAGAAGTCAATCTGAATATTATGGAGATTGTCGAAGAACTGGGCCTGAGCATCGCATTCCCCAGCCGCTCCCTGTATATTGAGAATATGACGATGGGCAACATGCAGCAGGCGCGCTTAAATGGTGACGCGCAGGAAGCCTTGCCAGAGGAGCAGTCGGCTCCGCTGCCGATGGAACAACTCCACACTGCACAAACCGATGGCGCATCCGAGGCGCACGATGCCGGGGACAGCCAACGCTAGTCCCCATTTGTGGTATAGCGTTTAGGGTGATCGCATCAAAAAACCCCAAGAGACTGATAGGGACAACGCCTGCGTTGTCTGAAAAGCGGACGAGGCAGGCCTCATCCCTATACAACCGTCTCACCCTTTTATCCTCTCGCCATAAATTTGATGTGTTTGCTTTGTGCATTTCGTAGAAGCAATTACTGTATTGACTCGTTTTGCGCTATAATAATTTATAATTTACACGATTAAGTGAAGGAGGATGCTATCCACTGAATGCGGTCAATTAATTATAGACTTTGGGTAAATTTAGGAGGAAATTAGCAATGTTTGCGAGATTACGCGTAAAAAATAAATTTGTGGTCGTCATGGCTTTAACGCTGCTGGCGACTCTCATGTTCCAGCCTGTACTGGCGCAGGACACCTTCACCTATTGGGGTGGCCTCATCTTCTCCGAAGCGGCCAATAATCTGCTGGTGGAACGCATTGAGCAATGGGGCGAAGAACGGGGTATCCCCGTTGATGTGGTCATGATTAACCAGAACGAAACCGTACAGCGCGTTTCTGCCGCTGTCGAAGCTGGTACCCTGCCGGATGCGCTGGACATGGGTGGCGATCTGCTGCTGCTGCTCAGCCAGAACGGACAACTTGAACCGCTGACCGATCTCTACGGCGAAATCGGTGAAGAACACGGTGGCTGGCTGGCTGCTGCCGAAGCCAACAGTGACCCAGAGGTCTATGGTGGCGAGATTTACGGCATTCCTTTCTCTGCTGGTGGTAATGTGCTGTTTCGGCGTAATGATATGCTTGAACCGGCTGGTTACACTGAAGCACCGGAAACCTGGGAAGAATTGTCTGAAATGGCACTCGCTGGTCAGACACCAGATGCTAACCCGCCCGTCTATGGCATGGGTTTTGCCCTGTCCTCCAACGCCGGTGATGCCAACCTGACCACCACCATGATGCAGTCGTGGGGCGGTCGCGTGGCCGACGATGAAGGTGTCGACTGCATGGTCGACAGCCAGGAAACCCGTGACTTCCTGACCTGGATTACCGGCGCGTACAGCGAAGGCGCATTCCCGCCGGATGCCACCACCTGGGATGGTGCGGGTGACAACACCGCTTACCAGTCCGGCAATGTGATCTTCATCGCCAACCCCGGCAGCGTCTACCTCTATATGCTGGATAACGACCCTGAATTGGGCGAATCTTCGCTGTATTCGGCTTTACCGGCTGGCCCGGCCATGCGTTTAGCTCCCGCCAGCAGCAACTATCGTGCCATCCCCAGCACCAGCAATTACAGCGATGAGGCCAAAGACCTCTTCATGTATCTGGCTGAGGATGAATTCATGCAGGAATATTATGCCAACGCCATCTATGGCCCGGTGCTGACCAGCGAACTTGAATTCCCCATCTTTACGGAAAGCCCGGTTCACGCTGGCCTGCTCGACCTGGCACTGTATGGCACACCCGGACCGGTCCCGGATGTTAATAATGCGGCCTTTGCCGAATATCAGACCAACTACATCACGCCGAAGATGGTTCAGCGCGTGGTGGTGGATGGCCTGAGTGTCGACGAAGCCGTATTGGAAGCGCAGTCTTCCTGCCAGGCGATTTACGACAAGTATAAATAAGCCACTGGATTATTTCCGGTTCCAGTATCAACATCCAGGGCGGCTCATCAGCCGCCCTGCTCACCCTGTTTTGAAACATTTTGATTAAATAAAAGGCTTATTGTTATGTCTCAACAAGCCGTTCCACAGCCCACTCCAACCCGGCTGCGGCCCCGTTTTAATTTGCGCCAGTCCGAAAGCATTATGGGCTATCTGCTGGTCGCGCCACTGGTCGCCTGCATTCTGGTGCTGGTGGTTTATCCCTTTCTGTTTGCCATCTACATCAGCTTTACCGACCGGCAGGTGGGCACAGAAGGGGTCTTTATCGGCCTCGACAATTACCTCTACCTGATCAATCAACCGAGTTTTCAGGCCACCATCGTCAATACGATTACACTGGTCGTCGCTGTCCAGACGCTTAAACTCGTGTTTGGCATGGGGATCGCGGTGCTGCTCAACCAGCAGATTCGCTTCCGCCAGTTCTGGCGTGGGCTGATTTTGATCCCGTGGGCGATGCCGGCTTTTGTGGCCTTTATCACCTGGAAACTGCTGTTTGCGCCATCAGGCGGAGCATTTAATTACATCCTGTCCAATCTGGGGTTGGTCAGCGGCCAGATCGCTTTCCTCAGCACCAAAGAACTGGCGATGCCCAGCGTGATTGTGGCGAGTTTCTGGCGCGGCTTTCCCTTCTGGGTCATCTCGTTTCTGGCAGGCATGCAGGCGATTCCCAAAGAGCTGTATGAATCCGCGGCACTCGATGGTGCCAATGCCTGGGGGCGTTTCCGCAATGTCACCTTGCCGGGTATCCGCCATGTGATTCTGGTCGTGGTGCTGGTTTCGACCATCTGGACGACCAACAGCTTTGAGGCGGTCTGGCTGATGACGGGCGGTGGGCCATCCAACGCGACAATGACTTTCCCCGTGCTGGCTTATTCCGGTCTGCAAAGTCTGAGAATCGGTGAGGCGGCGGCGGTATCGGTTTCGCTGTTACCTGTATTCGCGGTGCTGGCGCTGATCGTCGCGACGCTGCTGCAAAACGAGGAGTAAATCATGCTTGATAAACCGAGTTTAGCTCAGAAAATTCTCTACTATACCCTGTTAATCATTCTGGCCGTGGTGATTTTATTCCCGGTCTACTACATGGTTATGATCTCGCTCAAGCTGCCGAAGGATATTTACCGCACGCCTTCGCTGTTGCCGACCAACGCCACGTTGCAGAATTATGAGGATCTGCTGTTTGATGAAGGCTTCCTCACCAATATCCGCAACAGCATCATCGTCGCGACTTCTTCGACAGTCGTGTCGGTGATTTTCAGCAGTATGGCGGCCTACAGTCTGGTGCGTCTGCGCTATCTCTACCGCGACTGGATTGGACGCTTGATTCTGTTCGTCTATCTCACACCCAGCGCGATGCTGTTTATCCCGCTGTCGGTGATTATCGCGCGCATGCAGCTCGGCAATACCATACACGGTCTGGTGTTTGTCTATCTCACCTTTGCCGCGCCCTTAAGCACGTGGCTGTTAATGGGCTACTTCAAGGGCATTCCGGTTGATCTGGAAGAGCAGGCGATGGTCGACGGCGCGACCCGCATCCAGGCGTTTTATCGCATTCTGCTGCCGCTTTCCACACCCGGTCTGATCGCGGTCAGCGTGTTTACCTTTACCGCCGCATGGAACGAACTGCTTTACGGCCTGATCTTCATCACCTCGCAGGATTTACGAACGGTGCCAGTCGCCATCAGTTACCTGATTACCGGTGACGTGTTCCGCTGGGGTCTGATTATGGCGGGTTCGGTTGCTGCCGCTGTGCCGGTGATGGTGTTGTATTATGTATCACAGCGCTTTGTCGTTGCGGGCCTGTCTGCCGGGGCGGTCAAGGGCTGATACGCAGTCGATTATGTTATAATGGGTCGCAGTGGCTTGTGAGAAAAGGTGTAAAATGGCCGTTTCAACTACTGCGACCCGGCGCGAACAATTAATCAATGTCATCCTCAACGAGCTTGATGATGAACAGCTTGAGATGGCGAGCAATTATATCAAGTTGCTCCAGCTTGAGGCTGCACATCTGGCGAAATATGACCCCAATCGAGATCCATTTCTCACACATGGCGATGTTTTTCAGGGATTAGGCAATCTTTCTGAACGTGCTGAAGAAATTCTTTATGGGGAAAATGACTCGACTGAAACGGATAAAAATCAGTGATTAATGTCATCGCTGACACAGGTTTCATTGTCGCTACAATTGATAACCAGGATGTAAAACATCAGGCTTGCATAGATTTATACTTGCAGGCCGATGTGATCCTTATGCCCCAGTCGGTACTCAATGAAGTCTGTTATCTTTTGAGGCGGTCAGGTAGTAATTTGCTAGTAGCACAATTTTTGCGCAGTTTATCCAGTTCAAAATTTTTTATGATTCCACTTGAAGCCAGTGATATCATAAGAACCGCTGAAATTCTGGAGCAGTACGCCGACTCCCGCGTTGATTTTGTGGATGCCACCGTCGCCGCGATTGCCGAGCGGTTACGCATCACAGAGATTTTTACATTAGATCGGCGCGATTTTCAGATAATGCGCCCCAGACACGTCCCCTATTTTGACATTTTGCCCCACTAAACCCATCAGCGAGGAATAACACTTGTCACCCTTAGCACTCAATGGCATTCGTGTGCTGGATTTCAGCCGCGTCTTGGCAGGGCCTTTTTGCACCATGCTGCTGGGCGATATGGGCGCAGATGTGATTAAAGTGGAAAATCCATTTCGTGGAGATGACACACGCCAGTGGGGGCCGCCCTGGCAGGGTGAAGGCGCTGA
>JBBSQD010000142.1:0-16112 GCA_038258185.1 Aggregatilineales bacterium
GATAAAAGATGATTAACCGCTTCAGCGGTTTGGTCTACCATCAGTTTTTTAGAGTAACAACTGCTCAGGCGGCGCGGCTGATCGGACGGGCATAGTTGATGCCCGAATGTAACCGCTGACGGTTGTAGAAGACCTCGATGTAGTCGAATAATGCGGCGCGTGCTTCCGCCGGGAAGCGAATAGGCCCTCTGGGATCGCCTCCTGGTTCGCCAATGCGAAGTTTCATCGTCGAGCGGCTGAGCAGTTGTTACTCTATCAAATTAGGGTATTGCCACTTTTGGTCTGCTGCTAATCTTAAAGCGTATCGCTTGTGAACGCCTTAATTTAGATGACTACTTTCTATAGTATGATTTGCTTTAATTTGAGAGCTTTATTGAATCTGTGAGCTGACTTGGATGTGGTCTTATTCCATGTCAGGACTCCAATTTGGTTTTAGCTTAATCGATTGTTGCGACTTTTTAGAAGCCGTGCGATTAAAGGACATTCATTCATGCAGATACCTATTATTGATTTAGTCAAAAATCATCAGGCCTTAGCCCGTGAAATTGACGCGGCAGTTCAGCGTGTTTTAAGTAGTGGCTGGTATATTCTGGGCAAAGAAGTACAGGCTTTTGAAGAAGCTTTTGCGGCCTATCATGGGGTAAAACACGCAGTTGCGGTAGCAAATGGTACGGACGCAATCGAGCTTGCGCTAAGAGCCTGGGGCATTAGCCCTGGCGATGAGGTCATCACGGTCGCGCATACCGCCATGCCCACAGTAACAGCGATAGAGCGGGCAGGCGCGAAACCTGTACTTGTTGATATTCTCTCAGACAGTTATTTAATCGACCCTAAAGCTGTTGAAACCGCCATCACACCAAAAACCAAAGCCATTATTCCCGTTCATCTTTACGGACATCCGGTTGCACTAGAACCTTTACAGCAGTTATGCGAAAAATATGACCTCCTGTTATTAGAAGATTGTGCTCAGGCGCACGGGGCAAGCTACAACGGGCAATTAGTAGGCACATTTGGTCAAATGGCAGCCTTCAGTTTTTACCCCACAAAAAACCTGGGGGCTTATGGGGATGCGGGAGCCGTTATTACTAATGACGATGAGCTTGCTGCTCGGCTAAATCGTCTTCGCAATTATGGGCAGGAAGCACGCTACCATCATGTGGAGCGAGGTGTGAACAGCCGTATGGATGACATCCAGGCGGCCATTCTAAGGGTAAAACTACCTTATCTGAACGCGCACAACGACGTGCGTCGCCAGCTTGCTGAGGTTTATAATCACACATTGCACGATGTGATCTGTCCATTCGAACAGGAAAATACGCGGCATGTTTATCACCTATATGTCATCCGCCATCCTCAAAGAGACGCTTTACAGGCATTTTTGCATGAAAGAGGCGTTCAGACAGCTATTCACTATCCTATCCCTATCCATCTGCAACAATCCCATAGGGATTTGAACTATCCCAAAGGCACACTCCCAGTCACGGAACACCTGGCAACAGAAATCTTAACTTTACCTCTCCATATTCACATGACACAATTAGAGCAGATCAGAGTAATTGAATTGATTCATGAATTCTGTGAGGCAGCAACTAAATGATTAAAACGGAACAATTACAGGGCAAGAAGATTCTGATTACAGGTGGAATGGGTTTCCTGGGAAGTAACCTTGCCATAAGCCTCGTAAAACTGGGGGCTGAAGTCACCATACTTGATTCGATGATACCGGGTTATGGTGGCAATCTGTTTAATATTGCGCCGGTCGCCAAAGAAATCACAGTGAATTTTGCCGATGTTCGTGACCAGCATGTGATGAACTACCTGGTAGTAGATAAAGATTATGTCTTTCATCTGGCGGGACAGGTCGATCATGTGTTGAGCCTCAGTAATCCTTTCCCCGATATTGACATTAACATCACCGGAACTGCTGTTCTGATGGAAGCGCTGCGCCACCAGAACCCAGAGGCGCGGGTGATCTATACCGGAACACGCGGTCAGTATGGTGAAAGTGCCACATTACCTGTCGCAGAAGATGCTCCTACTCATCCTAAAGGCTTGCATGAGATTTCTAATCTGACAGCTGAGCAAATTGTCTCTATGTACCATTCTGTGCACCATATTCCAGCCATTTTGCTGCGCCTGACCAATATTTATGGTGAACGTTCGCAAATGAGACACCCGCGCTATGGTGTGGTAAATTGGTTTATTCGTCTTGCCATTGATAATGAAACCATCAAAGTTTTTGGCGATGGCAAAATCCTGCGCGACTTTCTGTATGTTGAAGACAGTATTGATGCAATGCTTATGGCGACCCTCAACGAAAACGCCTATGGTAAAATTTTCAATGTAGCCAGTGGTCAACCCCTTAACTTTATTGACCTCACCACAACCTTGATTGATGTAGCCGAGAGCGGTCATTGGGAATTTGCCCCATTTTCACCGGAACGTGCCGCCCAGGAACCCGGTGACTTTTATGCCGATATCCGCAAAATCAAGCAGGTTGTCGGCTGGGAACCTAAATTCACGCTGCGTGATGGGCTTGCACAGACGCTCAGTTTCTATCGAGAGCACAGGACACAGTATTGGACATGAGCAATAATAATCCTTTCGGCGATCTGGACTTTGAAGGTTTTCGTAAATTAGCGGCAGACCCTTCATTGAGCATTTATGAAAAAATTGGCTTTCCAGATACGTATCGGGCAGGTTATGAAGAAGTCATTTTTACGGATATTCGCACCAAACTACCCCAACTCAGCAAAAAGAATAAAGTCATCCTGGATATCGGCCCTGGTTGCAGTGAACTGCCCCTGATGCTGATCAATCATTGCCGTGAGCACGAGCATGAGGTTATTCTGATTGATTCCCAGGAGATGCTGGATAATTTGCCTGATGCGGAGTTTATCACCAAATTGCAAGGCTATTACCCTGATGAAACTGCTCGTTTTATCGAAGAATATCAGAGCAAAATTGATGTCATTATTGTTTACAGCGTATTGCAGTACGTTTTTGCAGAAGGAAACATTTACGATTTTCTGGATAAATCTCTGTCATTATTAAATACAGGGGGGCAGCTGCTCATTGGCGATATTCCCAATACCTCTAAGCGTAAGCGGTTTTTTAGCTCGGAGACCGGTATCGCCTATCATAAGGCTTTCATGAAAACTGATACTGCTCCGGTGGTGGAAAACCAGCAGATTGAATTTAAGACGATTGATGATGCGGTCATATTTGGCCTGATGCAGCGCAGTCGCAACGCGGGTTTTGACAGCTACTTATTACCCCAATCCGATAATTTGCCCATGGCAAACCGGCGTGAGGATTTGCTCATCCAACGCCCCTGACACAGAATGGATGGCTGACGATGCCTAAGAAACTGATTATTCTGGGAGATAGTTTATTCGCTGAAATTGCTTATGAGTATTTTAGCTACGACTCCGATTATGAAGTGGTTGCCTTTTCGGTTGAACGAGCATATATCAATCGCGAGTCGGTCTTCGATTTACCCATTATCGCCTTTGAAGATCTGGAGTCTCAGTTTGACCCAGCGGAACACGCTTTTTATGCAGCACTGGTTTACACCCAATTGAATCGTCTGCGCTCAAGATTATATGAAATGGCCCGCCACAAAGGCTATGCTCCTGCTTCCTATATAAGCTCCAAAGCATTTGTGTGGCGTAATGTTGAACTTGGAGAACACTGTTTCATTTTTGAAGACAATACAGTTCAACCTTTTGTCAAAATTGAAAATAATGTCGTATTGTGGAGTGGTAATCATATCGGCCATCACAGCCGCATTCGAAACAATTGTTTTATCTCATCTCAGGTAGTGATTTCAGGTGCCTGTGACATTGGTGAAAATTGTTTCTTCGGCGTGAACAGCACCGTAGGGAATGATGTCACCATTGGTGCTGACTGCCTCATAGGAGCTGGGGCGACAGTTATAAAAAATGTAGCGGAAAACACACTCATCAAAGGGACACAAAGTGATGCTGCCAGTTTCACGGCCCGCGAGTATTTTAAGGTCAGTGAATAAATGGCGTGGCAAAAACGCGGGCTGATTTACGCACCTGATGGATCATTCTGGTGGGCGAAAGCTTATGCCCATTTACCCACCGCCTACCTGATGGATGATTGTATTCGTGTGTATTACGCAGGGCTGGATGAGAACAACTATGGACGCATTGGCTATGTGGATTTAGAACGTGATAATCCCAGTCAGATTCGCTACATTGCGCCTGAGCCTGTACTCGATTTAGGTGAATTGGGCACCTTTGATGATTGTGGGGTGGTTCCTTCGTGCCTGGTTAAGCAAGATAATACACTCTATCTGTATTACATCGGCTTCCAGCGTGCCGAGCGTGTTCCCTATATGCTTTTTACAGGCTTGGCCACTTCCAAAGATGGCAGCCACTTTGAACGCTACAGCCGCACCCCCATTTTAGACCGCACCCCCGAAGAACCGTTCTCGCGGGCTGCCCCCCACATCCTGCTGGAAAACGATATTTGGCGTATGTGGTATTGGACTTGTATTGGGTGGCACAAGGGTGAAAGTGGAATGCATTACCAAAATATCATCCGCCATGCAGAGTCCAAAGATGGCATTCACTGGCAAGTAAGCCCTCAGATTTGTATCGAGCCTACTTTTTCCGATGAATACGCCGCGGGCCGTCCTTCTGTCATCAAAACCGAGACGTGCTATAAAATGTGGTATTCCATTCGCTCCCATTCAAAAGGCTATCACTTCGGCTATGCGGAATCTTTGGATGGCCTCGTATGGCAACGTTTAGACGCACAGGCGGATTTGAGCGTCTCAGAAACCGGTTGGGATTCAGAAATGGTATCGTACCCTTCTATTATCACTTTATCGGGTGAATTGCTTTTATTCTATAATGGAAATCATCATGGACGTTCCGGCTTTGGTTATGCTGTATGGAAAGATAATGAATGAGGATAGTGAGGTTTTCTGCCGAGCATAAAGCCGCTTGGGATGGCTTTGTCGCAACAAGCAAAAATGGCAGTTTTTTATTCTACCGTGACTATATAAGCTACCATCAGGATCGCTTTCAGGATCATTCTTTACTTTTCTACGATGATAAAGATGGCTTAATCGCTTTATTCCCTGCAAATCAACGGGGTCAGAATCTGTATAGTCATGGTGGTTTGACGTATGGTGGTTTTGTAAGCAATGAACGGATGAAAATCTCTAAGATGCTTACTTGCTTTTTGGCCTTGTTCGACTATGCCAAAAATGCAGAATTGAAAGAAATCCATTACAAGTGCATCCCGCATGTTTACCATTGCATCCCATCTCAGGAAGATCTTTATGCCTTGCACTTAGCCCAGGCCACTTGTATCAGTCGCAGTGTCATTACGGCCATTAGCACAAGCCAGATACTGGAATTTCAGACAAGACGCTTGCGACAGATTAAAACAGCGCGCAAGAATAAAATTTTTGTACAGCAGTCCGAAGATTTAGCAACCTATTGGGGAATTCTCAGTGCACTGCTGAAAAGCGTTTATAATACCGAACCTGTTCATAGCCTGGCTGAAATCCAGCATTTACAGGCGCTTTTCCCTGAAAATATCAAGTTGTTTGCCAGCTATCATGAAGGTGAAATGATAGCCGGTGTCGTGGTCTACGAATCGCTGCAAGTGGCGCGCACCCAGTATATTGCGGCCAGTCTCAAAGGCCGCGATTTAGGCGCGCTTGACTTGATATTCAATGATCTGATCCATGATCATTATCGCCATAAAGCATACATTGAGTTTGGCACATCAGAGCGTGCCAACACCAGAAATTATGTCAATGCAGGGTTGATAGATCAAAAAGAAGGCTTCGGAGCAAGGGCCATAATTCAAGACCAATATCTAATCCAGCTTGATAATGTTTCCATCCAGGCATTAGAAGAGGCTTATTCAACATGATGGTATCGGTAATTGTACCTGTCTATCACAATGAAGGTTCGTTAGCACCTCTTTATCAGGAATTTCTTAAGCTGGAGGCAAACCTGAAGGCGTCACAGCTTCAACTCCAGCTTATTTTTGTTGATGATGGCTCAAAAGATAATTCTCTCCAGGAATTGATGAAGATTAAAGCCCAACGTGAGGATGTAACCATTATAAAATTAGCGCGAAATTTTGGCGCTGTTACTGCTTCAAAAACGGGTTTGAGTTTTGTCAAAGGCGATTGTTTTATGTGGATCGCTGCTGACTTGCAGGATCCACCCGCGATTATTGAGGAGATGGTCAAGGCTTGGCAGGGCGGGCATAAATATGTGATTGCTGTGCGTAAAGAACGAGACGATCCCTTTTTTAGCAGAATTTTTTCTGGTATCTATTACTGGTTGCTGCACCGTCTGGTGGTCAATAACTATCCACATGGTGGTTTTGACCTGGCGTTGATGGATGTGCAATTACTGCCTTTTATCCGCGACAGCTCCAAGAGTGTTAATACGCCTTTACTGTCTTACTGGCTGGGTTTTACTCCTTATATTATCGAATACAACCGACGTAAGCGTATTCATGGAAAATCGCAATGGACATTTATAAAACGTATGAACTTTTTGCTCGACTCACTCCTGGGCTTTTCAGTTTTGCCACTGCGCTTAATATCGCTTATTGGTGTATTTGTCTCGTTATTGAGTTTTCTTTATGGAACGTCTGTTGTTGTGAATACCCTTTTTGGCAATATGGACGTACAGGGTTTCGCAACCCTCGCTGCCCTTATCACCTTTCTGTTAGGCCTAATTATCATCATGCTGGGTTTGATTGGGGAGTATTTGTGGCGCATTTTTGTACAGGTCAATCAACGCCCAGAAGCCATCATTGATGAAATATATTAACCGTCCCATCACAAAATATCTTATTTTGGGGCTAACCAATACCGGCTTAACCTACCTGATTTATCTATTGAGTTTACAGCTTTTCCCATATCTGGTGGCGTATACCATCTCTTACATAAGTGGAATTGTACTGTCGTATTTCTTCAATTCCATTCTGGTATTTAAGGTACGCCTTCATTGGAAGAAAGCCATAAAATATCCATTTGTCTACCTCATTCAATATCTTCTCGGCTCAGTTCTCATTACCATTTCCGTAGAATATTTTGGGATAGTGCCTTCCATTGCAGCCCTGTTGAACGTGATTATTCTACTCCCTGTTTCTTTTATACTCACCCGTCTCATTTTGATTGACAAACCTGAACCGCAAAAAGACTATTCAATTTAAGGCTAAGCCCACTATGGTTCAAAACCTAATGAACCCAACAAAAATAAGACATTATCTGTCAACCTATGAACTCCAGATTTCAATCATATTAATCATGCTCACCAATGTGCTTACATTAGGGCGTTTTACGCCTTATTTAGGCATTTACTATGATGAATACATGACTTTTTATGTCCTCGAGCGCTTTGGTCTTCCTCAACTTTTAGATTTAGCAGGGGGGCAGGCGCGGCAACTGGCAGCTGTGCTGATTGCCCTCGCCAACTCCAATGCGACCATCGGGCATATGCTGATGTTTATCTTTACTACAGTTTGTGCATTGTTATTGATGTACTTGCTGCGCCGTGTCTTCCCGCATCTACCACTGATAAGCACTCTGTTTGGCTTACTTTATCTGGTTTATCCGGTTTACTTTGCACGCGTCTACCTGACCATCCTCTCGGTTGATGGCAGTCTTTTACTCGCATTAAGTTCGTTTTGCCTCAGTTACCTGGCATTACGACGCAAGGGGCTTCAACGCTGGGTTCTGATTGGACTCTCGCTCATTTTGATTCCCGTGTATGTCAATCTGTATGAAATGCCAATTGCGCTTGAAATATTACGCCCGTTCATCATTTGGGCGGCTTTGCGTGGCAACTCAGAGCGGTCAAAACCTCCTTTAACCCAAACCATTTTATGGAGTAGCCTTTGGGTTACTGTGGTTGGGGCAACCATCTTCTACCGCTTGTTTATTTTCGAGGCCTATGGTTTTTATGCTGAGATACAATACAATACTGGACTTATTACCCCCCCTACCATAACTGAAATTACCCAGATAATAAAATTTAGTCTGATGGGTTTAATCGGTCCCATTATAAGTGTTTGGGTAGCTGTTTTTAGCAGACTGCCGGTATTAGTTTCGGCCTATGCTCTGTTTGTCGCTTCCCTTTTGGCGTTTTCAGGCTTCGTACTCGTATACTTTACTAATAATAAAAGTATGGGAAACAAGTCTAATCGACTCCGGCACCCTCTTCTGCTGAGCTATACTGGACTTATGCTTTCAATTTTTAGCCACGTGATTATTATGGTAGTGGGCCGGTCGTTATCCGAAACGGCCTATATATTTTCCCATTTAAGCCGTTATTATATGATTAGTGGCCTTGGTGCGATTCTCTTTATCCTGGGTGTTTTATGGCTTATCCATAATCTGCTAAGACCAGGGTTAGGGCGTTTCCTGATGGCAACAATGATCGCAGTAATGCTGTTTGGTGGAAGCATGACCCAGATTTTCTGGAATAGCTATCACGTGCAATCATGGGATAATCTTCGAAATTTTATGTGGCAGCTAGCAGAGATCGCACCCAACCTCGAAGATGGCACCACAATTATTGTAGATAACCGACTTACAGTCATTGAGTTTGAATATATTACCTTCATTATTGGTGATTTATTCTATGATAATCCCTCAATCACACTTGTAGTAGCATCCAAGTCAACACCAGAAGCTATGCCATCATTTTCATTAGACAATGGGGATTGGGGATTTGGCTGGGTGAGCAGTTATGATCAGGCTATCCTCGTTTATCAGGATCAGCTGGGGACAGTTCATCTGGTAGATCCTGCACAACCAGTTCCAGATGATTTCACTTTATCGGACAATGCCCTGGCTTTACTGCCCTTACTGCCTCAAAATCCTTCACAGTTCATCATAACGACACCTATCGAAAATCCAGGCTTACGCGACCACTATTTCCCGCGTCCATGATCCTAAGAAATCACCCGATCAAACGAGGGTGAGCTGCTGTTGTTGTCCACCAACAGGATGTCCAGCCCCTTTATCCCGCACCGCTTGAGACACACTCTCTCCACAAAATCGGGGTATTGCCACCAGACTTCTTGAACGGTTCACTGTCGGGCCGAGTGAACACATAATCGTGATCAACTTCTGGCCGTACGGCTCCCCCACCTTACGAGTAATACGCTCTAGGAGACCACCAAAAACCAGGGGCAAAGCCTTCTGAAGGTAAAATTAACTTAGCAAAATAAGTAGCTTTTATACGCTTTTCAGACTTTCGAACACTGGCTTAGGTGTGATTTTCACCAATCTGGGTAAATAGGAGGCAGATGAAGACAACTCAAAGTGAGATCCGGATTGGAACTAATACAGCAAATTAACGTAGTTGCAGTCTTTAAAGCATATTGCTGAAATTCTTAAGCTGTGTAAACGCGTTAATGAGCATGAAACGCGGACTATTTTCGAGTAGAATAAAACTCATGTACGCCAACCCAACATTTCATGATGACTGACCCTGTAGAAACCAAATTTACTCCACCCCAATCCCATCAGCATATTGTCCTGCGGCAGCGACTGATTGATGAGTTGAAAAAATCGCTTCAGTCTGTGCCGTTGACTCTTGTAACTGCACCAGCGGGTTCTGGCAAAACAACCCTGCTGGCGAGTTTTACCCGACTGCCTGATGGGCTGCCTGTTGCCTGGTTCTCGATTGACCCGGAAGATAGTGAGCCTAAACGGTTTACGCGTGGATTGTTCAGAGCCATCGGGTCGGTTTATCAGGAGGACATGGATGCAATGCAGCAGGCGCTGTCTTATATCGCGGTCGAACCACGGCAGGCAGTGGCTCAGCTAATCAATGTAATTCTTGAGACACATCAAGAGCCATTTCTCCTGATTATCGATGATTTGCACTGGATTTCGGAGCCCTCTGTATTTGCTTTACTTAACTACCTGCTGGATCATCAGCCTCCTCAAATGCACATACTCCTGGCTGGGCGTTATGAGCCACCCCTGTCTCTGGCACGGTTCCGGGTGCGCCGTCAGCTTGCCGAACTGAACCTTACCCGACTGGCTTTTACACCTGATGAAATAGAAATGTTTCTGCGCCAGGTGATCCCGCTTCATGAGGCGAATCGGTATATCGATGTTATTTATCAGCATACACAGGGCTGGGCAGCCGGCATAATCCTTGCTGCTGGTATTCTGGTAGAGGAAACGGCGAACGATGCCGGGCGACAGTCATTTCTCAATCTTCTTGCCCGCTCGAACCGCCTGATCTTCGATTTTCTGGCAGAAGAGATTCTGAATCTCCAGCAGCCTGACATGCGTAACTTCCTGCTTGATATTTCCATCCTGTCCGAAATTACGGTAGAAGCCGCCGCGAAATTGACCGGCAGGGAGGATACGTTTGCGCTGCTGGATGAGATTTATCGACACCATCTATTCCTGACGCTTTTTAGTGATGCCAGTGGTCAGCCGGTTTATCGCTATCATGATTTGTTTGCGGCATTTTTACGGGAACGTCTGTTACGGGAACGCCCATCCCGGATGCGCGAACTTCACCGGCGGGCGGCTGAAATCACCTCCAGGATTGAGGAGCAAATTTCTCACTGGCTTGCTGCCGGGGAATGGGATACTGCTGCCCACCTGATTGTGACTAAAGGCGAGGAGCTTATCCAGCTTGGGGCAATCGCTCCTGTGCGGCAGTGGATTACTGCTCTGCCTGAAGCCGTTCGCATTCAATACCCTCGATTGGTATTGCTGTTGGGTGTCTGTGCTGCGGAAAGCTGGGAACTGGATACTGCTGTTACGCTGCTCAGGCAGGCCGTGTCTTTGCTGGCAGATGAACCCACCTATCAGGGTACAGCTCTGCTGCAACTTGCCAATGCCCTGAGTACATCCGGCAGTATTTCGGTGGCGATCATCGTGTCGGAGCAGGCACTTCAGCACCCGCTGAGTCCACGGCAGCGCGCAAATCTGCTCATTACCCGCGCGTGGCAGGCTGTCGCAGCAGGTGATAATCAGACAGTGACCGCATTTCTGGACGAAGCATTAGCACTCATGGAACAGTCAGGTGATGACCAGGCACTGCGGGGGATTATCTCTCAGTATCATGTTCAGTTTACATTCTATGAAAACGGCATCGAACGCACCTGGCGTTTCTGTCGTCTGGCGGGAAAGTTCGCCCGGTATCCACTGGATTTGCTGAATGCAGCCTCGCTCACCCAACAGGGATGGCTGTATCTGTGGAGTGGCGACTGGAACAATAGTCTGGCACGTTTAAAATCAGCCACTGCGATAAATGAGCAGTCCGGCACACTAGTCTGGCTGGACATTAGTATCAAAATGTTGCAATGCATTCACCTGGGGTTGTCTGGCAGAGAAGACCAGGGGCAAACTGCTTTTCACGAATTTTTTGAACACCTTCAGCTGCCGGAGATGAGCCGTTTCAGCCGTGAGTGGCTACCGCTTTTCCAGTTTATTGCGGCAAGAATTTACTGGACGACCGGTCGGAAGGAGGAGGCTGTCCAGTTGTATCGCGCCATGTCGGCGGTGAGCGGCGGTTGGTCAGGACTGGAGCATTTGACCCGCTGGTTACATGCGCTGCTGCTGATTGATGAAGCCGATAACAGAGGGGCTGAAGCCATTCTTCAGGAAGCTGTCGCCATTCAACAGGCGAACCCCGCACTGCGGCTAGCAGGAGATGCGCGAGCGTGGCTGGCATACTGGCATGTGAAGCAAGAGAATGGACAGGCTGCTGTTGAGCATGTGAGTTCGTTTTTGGATGACAACTATGATTTAATCGGTCGTATTCGTTACGAAGGCGCGATGGTTGCTGTTCCACTGCTGCGACTGGCAGTTCGGCAGGGTGTTCACGTTGACCTCGCACGGCGAACGCTGGCGTTGCTTGTGCCGCCTGAATCTGGTACATACACTGTGCCGGAAACAGGGGAGATTTTAACGCCCCGCGAAGTGGAAGTCCTGCAGCTTGTCGCACAGGGAGCGACCAACCCCGAAATTGCCGGGTCGCTGACCATTAGCATTCATACAGTCAAAATTCACATGGCGCATTTACTGGCAAAACTCAATGTTACATCACGCACAGCCGCTGCGCTGCGGGCGAGGGAGATGGGTCTGTCGCCATCACAATAGCTCTCTTTTAAACCCCGATATAGCTCTATAGAGGAATGTGCTGGCTGCCTGCATCGTATATCCTGTCTGTATGAACGATCAACCGACAGGAGAAACAGCGAATATGGCACACACAGGCGACATAATTGAAAACCCGATTACGGGACAGCGGATGATTTTTCGGCAGACAGCCCAGGACACCAATGGGCAGTTTGTTCAAATTGATGAATATCTGCCCCCCGATGGACAGGTTGATGTTGAACACATTCATCCTCTCCAGGAAGAAACCTTCCACGTAATCACCGGCACGCTGAAATTTATCCTCGATGGACGGGAAATCATTGCTGCGGATGGAGATACGGTGGTTGTTGCGGCGGGTATCCCGCATGCCTTTGGCAATATCGGTGAGGGCGAAGCACTGGTTCGCGTCGAGATGCGTCCTGCCCTGAATACCGAAGGATTCTTCGAAACTTACTTCGGGCTGGCACAGGACGGCAGGCTCGACCCCGACACAAAAATGGCCGATTTGCTGCAGACAGCCGTGACGCTGTATACCTTCCGCAGTGAAATCTCTCTGCCACATATCCCATCTTTCATCCAGAAGCTTCTCTTCGGTATGCTGGCACCGATTGGGCGGCTGTGTGGACGGCGTGCACCCTATCCTTATCCGTATGCGGCGACGCGTCATTAATTACATTGGAGAGACATCATCATGACTTCATTTGATGTGGTCATTGTTGGCGCAGGATTAGCCGGTTTAGAAGCAGGTGCTCTGCTGGCGCATGGTGGGGCGCGTGTTATCGTTCTCGAAAAAGGGAATGCCATCGGTGGGCGTGCTAAAGTGGTCGAACAGGACGGATTTGTGCTGAACTACGGGCTGCACTACATGATGGGAGGCTACAAAAACCCGCACTATCGTATTCTGAAGCACATCGGGCAAGCAAACCAGGTAGATTTCGCACCGGTCGATCCGCAAAAAATGTGGCGATTGAAATCCGACAGGCTCCATCTGGTTCCGGCAGGACTCGGGCAGATGCTGACGACGAGCCTGCTAAGCGTGCGTGGAAAACTGGGATTGTTCCGTGCAATGATGAATTTGTTCAGCGCCAATCACGAGCAGTTCTGGGATGTGCCGCTGGGAAAGTGGCTGGATGTGGTCGCCCCGGAGCCAACACTGCGTCATTTTCTACTAGATCTAGCGGGACCAGTCCTGTTTGATGCTGAACCAGAAAACATCTCAGCGGGTCACTTTATTCAAGAAGTTCGCAAACTTCTCATTCTGAAAGGCCCGCTGGCGCTTTATCCTGCTGGAGGCTGGGATGCAATGAGTTGCGTACTTCAGACTTATATCGAGGCACGCGGGGGTACAGTTCGGGTTAAGTCGCCCGTCGATAAATTGATTTTTGAGGACGATCAGGTGGCCGGGGTGTGGTCTAAGGGTGAAACTATTCGGTCGCAGGCAGTAGTTCTGGCACTGCCTCCAGCTCAACTCTTGCCCCTGCTTAATCAGACTCCGGTACAGGCAGTCGAACCAGGGAAAATTGAACCCACAATGGGAGTCGCCGTTGATCTGGGTTTCAAAGGCGTGACAAACACCACTATTGGTACGATCGAAATGCCAGACATTCAGGCGACATCGGGCTTTCATAACCTGTTTATGCCTTTGCTGGCTCCAGCAGATGGTTTGTTGTTCCAGGGTCTGCGCTGGCTGACACCAAAGCAGATGGCAGATAAAAACGAAGTCAAAGGAACTGAGGAGTTATTCCTTCAGCAGCTTGAACGCATCTGGCCCCACATTCGGCAAAAGATTGTGCTGCGGCGGGTGCTGGTTCGGGACGTGGTCATGGGTGCCCGCCACACTTATACACAGCCTGCCTCAGAATTGCTGCCAGTCAACGCAGGCCATGGGATTTATTTTGTGGGCGATGCGACCAGCGCACCGGGTGAGCTCTCTGCTTCGGCAGGGGAATCGGCACTGCAATGTAGTGAACATTTACTGCCGCTACTGTATCCACAGCTCTATGTGCAGTGACCTTTTCAACGGCATGAGTAACCAAACGTTAGATCATGCCGTTGGACTTTATCATGTCCCACTTTTCTGCTCACTATCGCAGACTTTGGCAATGGTAGCGACGCGCAAATAAGCGAAAGTGATCATGAGGTTACCCGTAAACCCTTTTTTGTATAAGAAATGTTGCGCCGAAGTGATCCTTCATTGTCTTAGAAAGCAGGTACATACTCTTCGACAAATTTTGTTCCATGTGGCAACTAGCCCGAACAATAGAGTCAGAGTGGCTGCCACATGTGTGATTCGTTCTCGATTAGGCTGACTTTACTTTATTTGGAAGTGTTCTGGCTGACCACAATCACGACAGTTCCTTTTTTGCGCCCGTTCTCAACATACCGATGAGCCTTAGCGATTTGTTCAAAACGATAGCAACGGTCAATGACGGATTTGAACTTTCCTGACGCCACCAGATCAAACATCAGCGCAAGATATGCTTTTTTCTCCTCAACGGGACGTAAACCGGCAAATACGATCTGCGTTTTCTTGCTTCCGAGCTTTGAAGTCCACAGTGTCTGGCGGAGGATGGTTGGTGAGATCACTATCGTGAGGTATATCCCACCCGCTTTTCGTTTGCTTTATACGGGATTAACCCATAGCATTACTCTGCTGGCCCCGATGACATACGGAAACACATATTACCCACGCAATATTCGGACAATACGGTCAAATACGATATTTGATGTCGCCTCCGTTCGGTTTTAAACGCTCACTCACTCCTCCGTACGCAACAATGGGAGTGCCGGATTTAGTATATCTGCTTGGCCCTGTTCGGGATCGGCACCATCATTGTTATAGAGCATCACCACGACTGTATCGAACTCAGGCGCATAATTGAGCACTGACCGAAAACCGGCAATATAACCTGCATGCCCCAAATATTCCTCTTGGACGGTAATGCCCAAACCGTAGGAACTGCCGGGGGTAGGTGTCGTCATCGCCACCAGCGACTCCGAATCGTCAAACAGCGCCCCACCGAACAACCCGCGCGCGAAGGTGATCAGGTCGGGTGCGGTAGAAACTATGCCGCCCGCCGACCATCCGACGGATTCATGTAGTTCAGTGAGATCGGCCATGGTGTCCCCAAATCCCATATAGCCGTGCACGACGTCAATCACCGCGTCTTCGTAGCAATCCAGGAAGCTTGACTCCATGCCCAGCGGTTCATAGATATGCGTGCGATACGCCTCTGCAAGCGGCATATCCGTCGCCTTTTCGATCACCATGCCGAGCAGGGTGTAGTTGGAGTTGCTGTAGTACCACTGTGCCCCCGGCTCAAACAAAGCATCTTTCCCATAGACGTAACGGGCAAGCGTGTCATTAGGATCCCGTTGGACGCAGTCCAGTGTCATGATCCCTGTATCCTCATCAATGACTGCGTTAGTGAAGATGTCAGCCCAGTAAGTCTCGTTTTCGACGATGTTAAACACACCGGACGTGTGCGTTAGCAGGTGGCGCAGCGTGATCTGGTCGCCATAGGGCAGTTGATCGGCTACGTCCGGCAGCCACAGCGCCAGCGGATCATCCAGGCTCAGCACGCCATCCTCTGCAAGTTGGATAATCACCGTCGCGGTGAACATCTTGGTGATACTGCCAATCCGAAACGCACCCTCCGGCGGCATCAGGATATCGTGCGTAAGATCCGCAGAACCACTTGCCCCCGCGAACTGGTACTCCGGCGCGTCGATCCAAACGATCATGCCGGGTGGAAGTCCGGTCGCGGTCAGATCGTCCATTTCGGCTTGTATCTCTGCAACGACGTCCGGCGGGAACGCCTGCGGGCCGTCCTGGGCGGTGGCGATGAGGCCCGGCAGCAGAATCACCAGGGTCAGGCTCAGAATAAGTTGTTTAATCATTGGATTTCCCTTCGATGGCGTTGTAAACATTGAACTTCTATGATCGGTTTTTCTACCTCCTGGA
>JBBSQD010000143.1:0-15766 GCA_038258185.1 Aggregatilineales bacterium
AGCATTGGCGCGGTCACGGTGTTCGTCCGGTACCAGCATGGTCACTGAAGCCTGGAACGCTGGCCCCTGGAACACCCCGAAAATGGCCTGCACAAACGTCACCAGATACAGATGCCATAACTGAAAATCGCCGGAGAGCACGCTAATCAACAGCAGCACCGTCCCCAGCGCCTGACCGGCATCCGACAAAATCATCACATAGCGCCGATCCCAGCGATCAGCCAGCACGCCGGACAGTGTCGCCGCCAGCACAGTCGGAATGGTCGAAAAGAACGCGACCAGCACCAGCGGAGTCGCGTTGCCAGTCTGCGCAAATAACCAGATGCCAATCGCCAACCCACTGATGCGGCTGCCGATTAAAGAAAATGTCTGCGTTAAAATAAGGATGTAAAATGTGCGCATATTCTGCTGCATGTTGCCTCCCCGGCTGGGATGATTGCTGGTTAGGTTACAGAAACAGTCCGACAAAATGGGTCAGACGCCGCAGCCAGTCGAATGACCGGCGTGCCTGTGGCTGTCCACCAGCCAGACGATGCTGCTCGGCCTCGTGCATAAGGGTCTGCCGCCGCTGCTGCTGTAATTGGTATTCAAACTGATCTTTCATCATCTCGGTTTTCCTCTCATGGATAACGCTGTTTTTACGGGTTCAATCCCTACTACGGTCGGGATCGGGCTTTTGTTGAATTTTGGTTTCATTACTTTTTATTTAACCATTCAAATTATTTTTAATGGTTGATTACATTCTATTCGATTTCTGTTTTATGTCAAGACTCTTTTTCACCATTCAAATAAATTACAACATATTGAAGACCCTGCCTTGACACGCTCCCGTCCCCAGCTAAGATTGCTGTGTATTTAAAAATGCGTTACGCGCGTTGCAATAAAACACCAACGATCTATCGAGGAGAAAATTTATGCGCTGGACTTTGATCTGGTGGTTGCTGTTACCAGCCTTACTAGCGGCCTGTAATCTGACTACGGTCTCGGTTGACTCACCCACGGCGGCATTGACCGATGTCCCACCGGCCCAGACTGACCAACCCACTCGCACACCCCAGGGGACATTACCGCCGCTGCCAGCTACACCTACCCAGTTTTTCCCGGATCAGCCCGCGACACTCGCAGCGGCCACGATTAACGCGCCTTCGGACAGTCCCGATGGTGCCGAACCCCTGCCAGCAGCGACACTTGACCCCGCGACAGCCAATGATCGTTATGAAATCACCGTGCGCAGCGGTCAGACGGTGGGGATTATTTATGAGGTTGGCATTCCAGCAGGCATGAGTCTGAGACTGGTCATACAGGGGCTGGATGGTGTGGTCTGGCAGCGAACACTCACAGCCGATGCCAGTACGCGTGAGGAATTTACGGTTGAGCAGGGCGGTGTTTACGAGCTGCTGCTTTTCCGCCAGGGGAATAATATCAGTTATTCATTTTCGTGGGATTAAGGCTGATCTCGCGGCGCGCACAATAAAAAAGGGACGCCATAGTGCGTCCCTCAGTTTGATAAGTGGAGAATTTATTCCGCTTCTACAGCCGGTTGCGGTTCTGATTTTGCTGCTGGCGGTGGGGGTGGCACAGGTGTCTTGAGCATGGCTGATAAGCCGAAATGAATGCGAATGGCATTTTCGATTTCGTCAGCAATCTCACGGTTTTCCAGCAGGTATTGCTTGGCATTCTCACGCCCCTGTCCCAGCAGGCCATCATTGTAGCGGAAGAAAGCGCCGCGCTTCTCAACAATATTGAGTTCCGTACCCAGGTCGAGCACTTCACCCACTTTGCTGATACCATTTTCGTAAAACATGATATCAAACTCAGTCTCACGGAAGGGAGCAGCGACTTTGTTCTTGGTCACGCGCACGCGGGTACGGCTGCCGATGGTATCCCCACCTTGCTTAATACCCTGTGTTTTACGGATATCCAGACGCACACTGGCATAAAATTTCAGCGCACGGCCACCGGGCTGCGTTTCTGGGCTTCCATACATAACACCCACCTTTTCACGAATCTGGTTGGTGAACATGACCGCCGAATTCGACTGCTTGATCGCGCCGGACAGTTTACGCAGCGCCTGGCTCATCAGACGCGCCTGCAAACCCACATGCGTATCGCCCATTTCGCCTTCGAGTTCAGCGCGTGGAACCAGGGCCGCCACACTATCAATCACGATCACGTCCAGAGCACTGGAACGTACCAGCGCTTCGGTGATTTCTAACGCCTGCTCGCCGGTATCGGGCTGCGAGACATACAGCGTATCCATATTCGCGCCAATACGTGCGCCATAAGTGGGGTCAAGCGCATGTTCCATATCGACAAAGGCACACAACCCGCCGCGCTTTTGAGCTTCAGCGATCACATGCAAACACAGCGTGGTTTTACCGCTGGATTCTGGGCCGTAGATTTCGGTGATACGCCCGCGTGGAATACCGCCGACACCGACGGCGATATCGACCCCCAGCGAACCACTGGGAATCACATCAATGCTCATGTGCGCCGCATCACCCAGCCGGATAATCGCACCATCGCCGAAGCGCTTGGTCAAATCCTGCAGGGCGGCATCCAGGGCTTTCAGTTTTCCTTCATCGCTCCCCGAAAATAGGCCACTATCGTCTACTTTTTCCTTCTTTTTCGCCATCGCTCTTGCTCCCGGTGGATTTCTGATCACTTCTAGTGTAGTCTCATCTGAAGAAAATGCCAGCCTGTTCAGGGCTGGAGCATATACCCGAATATGGGGTTTATAAAAACTTCAAACCAGATGGATATTTTAGCACAAACGTTCCACTTAAACAAGCGCAAGGATGCTTACTCACGATGAAAATTTACACCAAAACCGGTGATGATGGTACAACAGCTCTGTTTTCCGGCGGTCGCGTCTCCAAAACCCATTTAAGGGTGGATTCTTACGGCACGGTGGATGAGTTAAATTCGGTCTTAGGCGTCGTCCGCGCCCACCAGCCCCACAGTGATGACTGGTTGCGGCACATTCAGGAACAACTCTTTCATTTAGGGGCAGACCTGGCTACGCCGCTGGATGCCAGAAGTGATTGGGTCGTGCGCATGGATGCCTCGAAAATCACCTGGCTGGAGGAACGCATTGATGAAATGACAGCCGCCCTGCCGCCGCTGACCAACTTTGTCCTGCCCGGTGGCACACCTGCCGCCGCCCATCTGCATGTGGCGCGGACAATCTGCCGCCGTGCCGAGCGTCTGGTGGTGGCACTGGCAGAGCATGAACCGGTTGGGGATTTTGTCATCGTCTATCTGAATCGCCTGTCAGACTGCCTGTTTACGCTGGCACGCTGGGAGAATATGCAGGCCGGGATGTCTGAGGAAAAATGGGTGGTGCGTTAATCAGGCTTGCTGCACCTGTTCATAAAGTCGTTCAAAGCGTGAAGCCGGTTGCGGCCATTGTTCGCCATCAATGCCGATGCACAAATAATCACCTACATGCGCCTGGACATCACCTTCAATCGTATGCACAGTAATCGGCATAGATATTTTCCTGGCCCATGTCAGTTCGTGTTTGCGGTGCGGTTCAAAACCCTGCAACAGCAGCCGATGCTGCACAGTTCCCATTTTGATGCGAATGGTATTGATCCGGTCTGGTTCGTAAGATCGGGTAAAAATATCGCCTTTAACAATCCAGCGACTGTCATCTTCAGGGTTGATGCAGACGTAATCGCCGGGGGAACCATACAGCGTATCACCGCTGTCAATGCGAATTGTGAAGCTGGTTTTCATTTTACGCGCATAGGTTATGCCCATCTTACGATAAGGCAGGAAACCCTGCTTCCGCAACTCCGCAGTTTCAATCATAGCGATTACTCTCGATCTTTGTCACTTCGCATAACTTACATAAAGCGCTGCATTGAGTGTAGCAATGAAAGTGATGGTGTATGTCCCCATTTTTTAGGGGAATCTTCTGTTTTTACATGCTGTGATTATCTATCCAATGCATGCACATCGGCAAATATCATTTCAGATTTGTAACATAAGATTTTAATGGCATGGTGCAGGGTTATTTAAATCACACTGTTGTTTTACTTTTAAGCCCAAACGATATGAAAAGTCAAACTTCTTTTACACATTTTTTCATTTGAGACATTAAAAGCAGGCTTTCCCCGGTTTGACCGCGTCAAGCCGGGGAAGCGAACAACCGATCTTAGCCCTGATGATTGGGCAGACCCTTAGCTAAAAGGTCAGCAATATACATCGCGCGGTAGTCAGACCCTTTGCGGCTCAGACCGCCGTTAATCTGCGTCATGCAACTGCAATCGCCGGTCAGAATCACATCGGCTTCACTGGCTTCGATATGTTCAACTTTTTCCTTCAGCATCGCGCCGCTGATATCGGCCATTTTCACCGCGAACAAGCCGCCAAACCCGCAGCATTGATCCGCGCCCTGCATTTCATGAATGGTCACACCATCAATATTTTCAATCAGGCTGCGTGCCTGGTCGCGCAGACCCAGCCCGCGCAGCCCATGACAGGCATCATGAAACGCGACGGTTGTGGGCGGCAGTTTGGCGCCCATGTCAGTGATACCTAACCCATCAACGAGATATTCGGTCAGCTCCCAGGTAATGTTGGCCGCCCAACTGGCACGTTCACGCCATTCCGGGTCATCCTTAAACAGGTCTTTATAATAATGGCGCACCATCGTCGCGCAGCTGCCGGATGGCGTCACAATGACTTCAGCGCCTTCGAAAGCCCGCAAAAATTGTTTCGCCACGGCACGGGCATCATCCCAGAAGCCGGAATTAAACGCAGTCTGTGAGCAGCAGGTCTGCGCCAGCGGAAAGCGCACTTCAATCCCCAGATGTTCCAGAATTTCAACCACCGATACGCCTGTCTGCGGATAAATCGCATCCACAATACAGGTCACAAACAGGGAAACAGGCTTATATTTAGGTGACGGGCGTAAATCTTCAGTCATGATAACATCCTAAAAAACACTCTAAACGCGTAAGAAGGCCGATTATAACGAGGACAAACGCCTGCTGCGAGTTGGAATGGACTGATGGTGAGATTGTGACCCGTCAGCAGGATCGCTATTATGAAGCAATATTATGCGCATCTAATTGATAAGGAACCTTTTATGACTTACCAGATTCGCCTTGCCACGGTCGATGAAATCGCGATGATTATCCATCAGCGCAACGAAATGTTTGCGGAGATGGGCTGGAAAAATTTCTTCAAAGCCGGTATGGATGAAGCCTTTGAAAACTGGGTACGACCCAGAATGGAACAGGAGGTGTTTCTGACCTGGTTTGCCATCAGCGATTCGGGTGAGATTGTCGGTGGGGCTGGTTTATGGATTCGTGAGGGCACCCCGGACCCTACTGATTTCGCCACCCAGCGCGGTTACGTCATGAATGTGTATGTTGAACCTGATCATCGTCGCCAGGGTTTAGCCCGCCTGCTGATGCAAACTTTGATGGATTGGTGCAAAGATCATCAACTCTATAATGTCAATCTGCATGCCAGCGATGCTGGTCGCCCGTTATATGAGAAACTCGGTTTCAACCCCGTTAACGAGATGTCAATCTTTTTAGGCTGATCAGAGTGCTGAGGCTGCGGGTTTTATGCTCACAGCCTCAGAAATTTCTGTCGAGGCTAAACCAGTTTTCCCGTAGCGACCATGAACACTTTGCCGCCCACGCGCACAATCAGATCATCCCCGTCACGCTCAGTACGCAGCATAATGAGCGACGGACGCTTAATCTCGTAACCCTGCTCAACCCGCACATTGATGCTTTCGCTGCCGAAATAGCGATGATGTGCCAGATAAGCCGCCAGACAGCCATTGGCCGAGCCTGTCGCCGGGTCTTCCAAGATGGTGCCGTTGGATTCGACAGCAAACATACGCACATTCAGTTGATTTTCAGGATGATACGTTTCTGGCGCGAAGATGAATAACCAGCGCGCTCCCGCGTCATGCGCCACTTGCAGGTATCGTTCCACGTTGGGTCGCGCCCGTTGGACAGCATCCAGCGTTTTCAGCGGAACCACCAGAAACGGTGAGCCGGTGGAGACCGTCTGTGCCGGAAAGCGCTCATCAATATCCGCCACATCCAGGTTCAGCGCCTCTGCGACAGAGAGTGCGCTCGCCTGTTCCCCATAAACAGGAGGCCGCTGCTGCATCCACAGGACATCGGGCAAACCGCCACTATACGTAAATGTGACGGGAATCGGCCCCACCATCAGATTAAGGGTAATCTGCTCAAACGAAATACCGACCACTTCGCGTTGAAGGATATACGCTGTCCCCAGTACCGGATGCCCCGCAAACGGCAGTTCCTCATGGGCGGTAAAAATGCGTACATCATAACCACCATCCTGTTCCTCGTCGGAGATGATAAACGTCGTCTCGGAATAATTCATCTCCAGCGCAATCTGTTGCATTTCCTCAGTAGAGAGTGCCGCCCCACCCCGCACCACTGCCAGTTGATTACCCGCGTATTTCGACTCGGCAAAAACATCCACAATATAAAAATCAAGCGCATCTGCTGCCATATTAAATCCTTTTGTGTGGATACAGTTTCACTCACTCACATCCTGAGAGACTGCATGCTTCGAATAAGGCCTTTCTCAGAGGAAGCTTAATAAAAAATGCAATATGATTTCTCTCACTTATAATAAGGTCAGGAGGAAATGATGAACAGACTAAAAACACTTTTGGGCTTCCTAAAAGAGGCTTTCGATGAATGGAATGAGGATAAAGCGCCGCGTTTAGCCGCGGCACTGGCCTATTATACTGCTTTTTCCATCGCACCTTTGCTGATTATCGTCATTGCGGTAGCCGGTCTGGCCTTTGGACGCGATGCCGCCCGCGGTGAAATCGTGCGCCAGGTACAGGGTGCCGTGGGTCAGGACAGCGCGCAGATGATCGAGGATATTATCGCCAATGCCTATCAACCCAATGTGGGCATTTTTGCGACGATCATTGGTGTTGTCTCGCTGGTATTGGGAGCTGCCGGACTTTTCAGCCAGCTTCAGGACGCACTTAACACCATCTGGGAGGTCGCGCCCAAACCCAGCAAAGGCATTCTCTATATGCTGCGGGAGCGCTTTATATCCTTTACGATGGTTTTGGGGATTGGCTTTCTGCTGCTGGTTTCGCTGGTATTGAGTACCGTTCTCACCTCAGCCGCGACTTACGTGCAGGGGTTTCTGCCACAGACAGAATTTCTTGCACAACTGGTCAACTTCGCCATCTCGTTCGGCGCGGTCACCCTGTTATTCGCCATGATCTACAAGATTCTGCCTGATGTCCACATTGCCTGGAAAGATGTCTGGGTGGGGGCGGCCATCACCGCGCTGTTATTCACCGTCGGCAAATCTATTCTCAGCCTGTACCTCGGCAGCACCAGTGTGGCTTCAGCTTATGGCGCTGCGGGTTCATTTATTGTCATTTTGCTGTGGATTTATTATTCAGCGCAGATTCTGCTGTTTGGCGCAGAAATCACCCAGGTGTATGCGCGCCGTTACGGCTCACAAATCAGCCCGTCAGACAACGCCGTCAGCCTGACCGAAGAAGACCGCATCCAGCAGGGCATCACCCGGCCAGAAACCGTGAAAGCCGCGGTTGAGGCAAATTCCGCGCCACCCTCGTCCCTGCCAGTCATCGTCAATGTCAGCCGCGAAACACCCCCCGCGGAAACAGACACGCGAGATCGAAACTTTTTCATGATTACGCTCACGGTCATCAACGCCGTGCTGGCGGCATTTATTGCGACTGGTGGTGTGGTGCGCCGCAAAAAATAACCGCTTTAGTGGACAGCTTTTTGCCCCGCAGGCGCAAACGTCAGCGCCGGATTTTTGAACGGAATCAGCGCCAGAATCACGGCGTGTTCATAATACCCGGTTCGATCCAGCACATCATCGGTCAGGATACCCACTGAGCCGTTATGCTGCTTGGAGTTCTCGCGTTTGAACACCAGATCATCCGCATCGCCCAGTTCTTTACCCTCACGAATCAGTTCGGTGACTTCACCGGGCAGCACAAATGTCGCGGTGCGGCTTTTACCGGCGCGTTCACTGCCATCGCGCACAATCACCCAGGCGAAGCCGCGCATCTCACCGTGGAATTCCTCCAGGCCGCCTTCGATGCCGACCCAGTAATCAGCCTGTGGGACATTTTCAGCCGCACCCACAGTCCGGTTGAGTGCGCCCACATAAGTTTCTTCATCACTTAATGGCTGGTCACTCACACCGGATGGCACCGCTATGCCGGTGACGCGAAAATGTTCACGCGGAAACATGCGCTCAAAACCATTCCGTGTCGCCTGAATTTTGACCGGGTTTGTCGAAGCAACAATCACTGTTTTCATGATCTTCCTCTACTCGCATGCCTGAACAAAAACGTGATATTCTCAGAAATCCATCCATAGATTTCCATTGAAGGGACACGGCATGCCGTGTCCCTTCAAAGCTAAACTATATTTATAAACGCTGGCATCAACCCAACAGCACAAATAACTTGAGCAGCGCAAATACGCCAAAACCCATATGCGCGACGATAGCTGACCCGGTCGAGCCGGAATTCGCCCGCACGCCGATGATGACAAAGCCCGCCAGCAACGGTGCCCATGCCGAAGGCCACAGGCCATTCACGGGCGGGAAGCCATATACAAAATAATGAAACAGCGCGAAGCACAACGCGCTGAAGATATACCCACCCCACGCACCAAACGCCTGTTGTGCCGCCGGGAAAAATACCCCGCTGAACACCAGTTGTTCCGCCAGCGGTTGCAGCAGCACCATGAACAGTATCGCAATCACCCAGACGAGGATGTTATCCCGCGCGATCATGACTTTGATCAGTTCCGGCGCGGGTAAAAACTGACCGTTACCCAGCAGGCCCAGCAGATCAATCGTGATCGCCAGCCCGATACTCAACAGCAGCACAATCAGCAAACGCGATTGCGCCGTTTCCAGTTTCAGCGATTCGCGGTCATTGCGCCGCGAAAAATTGACATAAAATACGGTCAGCACTGCCCCCAGCGACCACGCCGCCAGTTGATCAAAGGGCTGGTCAGCGAACAGAACCAGGCTGATCGGTGTGCCGACAATCGTAAAACAGATGAACGCCGCAAACGCGGTATTAATCGCGGTAAAAAATCCCCAGGGCGGGGCCGTTTCCAGTTTACCAATACGCCGCATAATCGCGCTCATCGTTAATGCTCCGCCTGTTGCCGTTGCAGCAACAGCATAGATAAAACCCTCGCGATATTCCAGGCATCATCACTGCCGCGATGCTGTTGGCCTTCCATCTCCAGATCCATCATCTCCATCGCCCGTACCAACCCGACTTCATAGGGCAGCACATGCACCAGCCCCACCAGACTTTTAACATTGATGTGACCGGGACTGAACGGGTAAGAAATTTTAGCCGCTTCACACTGCCGGATAAACTGATTGCGATCATAATCGCCATAACTGGCCCACAACCGCTTTTTAGAGAGATATTCGCGCTCTAATAAAGAACAGGCTTTCTCCAGCGTGGTGCCTTTGTTCATCACCTGCTTCTGAGTGAGTCCCGTCAGTTGCGTGCAGAATTCGCTCACCTTGGAGTTCTTGGGCTTCACCAGAATACTGCGCTTTTCCAGTGGTTCACCGCTAGCCACATCCAGCGGACACAGGCCGATTTCGATAATCTCGCTTTCCTGCCCATCAGGGGGTGGGCCGGGCCAGCAGGTGGCCTCAATATCCACAACGAGAATTTGGTCTAATTTACGTGTCACGGGACTTCACCTGCTTCGCACTACACTGTCGGGAATACGCCGCAGGCCGGAACAAATGCTGTTCGATCATCCAAAGGCGCTCAATGAACTAGTTTAATCAAAAATTATTAAGAAATAGATAAGTATTGGTATGGTAAATGGTAAATCAACGATTTTTGACGGCTTTTCGCTGGCAAATGACATGATTTACGCGTTGTCCCCTGAATAATAACATTGAGGCAACACAACATACAGGCCATATCGCGAATGGACTCAATTGATTTAATCGCGGATATTCCAATAAGCCATTTTTAGGCGCTGCATCCGTAACATAAGTAGGGAATCCCTGCTTATATAAGGAAAAATACCTCATGCCTAAATTCGCCGTTCGTTTACTATTGTTCGTCATTTTGCTGCTACGTCTTTTGCCCGTTAGCGCCCAGGAATTACCACTGCCCGTCAACCAGTTACAAGCCCCGGTTAATGTGGTGCCTGCCGAATCGATAGCGACCTATCAGCCCGGTGCGCTCCTCGAAGGCATTACCATTGATGATGCAGGCAATCTGTACTTCACCAGCATCGTTTTAACCAGCGCTACAGGAGGCGATTCTGCGCTGTTAAAGCTCACGCCAAACGGCGATTTATCCCTACTGACAGATGAAATTGTCTTTGGTGGCGTGCTAACTTATGTCGATGGTTTGCTGTATATGACCTCTAACGCCCCCCAAGAGCCGGAAGCCCACGGAGTCTGGACGATTACTTTAGACGGTGACGCGCAGCCCTGGGTACTTTTACCCGAAGGCAGCAGCCCCAACGGAATTACCCTGCTGCCCGATGGTGATTTTCTGGTAGCGGATGCCTACGCCGGCAAACTCTATCGCATCGACACAGAAACCGAAACCGTCAGCGTGTGGCTGGATAACCCGGAATTACTCGCGCCGGTTACCCCCGGTCTGCCCGGTGCCAATGGCGTACAGGTCTATGAAAATGCTGTCTATGTCACCGTGTCCGACTATCAGACGGTTGTGCGTATCCCAATTCTGGAAGATGGCAGCGCCGGTGAAACTGTCATTCACGCGGAAGGCATCGCCGGAGATGATTTTTCGATTGATACTGAAGGTAATCTGTACGTCACCACCCATCCGTTTAATACCGTGACCAAAGTTTTCTCCGATGGCTCTATGGAAACGATCGCCACTGCTGACCAGAACATCATCGGCTCCACCGCAACGGTGTTCGGCAACCAGCCCGGAGATGAAACCAGTCTCTATGTGGTCAATGATGGGGGCGTGTTTGAGGTCATGATGGGCATTCGTGAAACACCGCTGGAACCGCACATTGTCCGCCTTGAAGTCGGTGTAAAAGGCTACCAGATACCATAGTCAACTACCCAAGGTGAGGCATAATGCCTCACCTTCATCCCCTCAAGGCTTAAAAAGGGACAAATGACCGGACATCTGTCCACCATTTCAAGTCCATTTTCTCATATAATGGCTTAGAGCAAGCTGTTGCATATAGCCGTTGCACCTCTCGATGATGCAGTGAAAGGCGCCGCAAGATGGATAATCAGCAACAAATTATGAACGTACAGGAACAAATCGAAAAGTATATTACCAGCCAGCCTGAACCAAAACGTAGTGATATGCAAGCGTTGCATCACAGCATTCTGGAAGTAATGCCAGCCTGTAAATTATGGTTCCTGGATGGTAAAAACAGTGAAGGTAAAATCGTTTCTAATCCAAATATAGGATATGGACTTCAAACCACAGAATATGCTGATGGAAAAACCAGAGAGTTCTATCAAATTGGTTTGAGCGCAAACACAACCGGAATCTCTGTCTATATCCTCGGTATTGAAGATAAGAAATACTTAGCCCAGACCTATGGGGAAAAATTGGGTAAGGCAAGTGTGACAGGGTATTGCATTAAATTTAAAGCGCTGAAAAATATAGATATCGATATACTTCAGGCGGCAATACGAGATGGAGTAGCACAAACAAGTTAAAAACAGGTTCGATTCTGACGCCTTCGACTTTGCACCAATTGCTGCTCGACTTTTTTTCTGCGCAGCAGCAGCAAACACCAGATCAAACTTTGCGTCTTAGCGACTTTGCGTTTATGTCGTTGTTTTCAGGGCATCAAATCTTTGACTCAGCGCTCGGATCTCAGCATTTTACGAAAGACTTGAGACTAAAAACTACAGACTATCTTGCCATTGTGACCGAATGAAATCCTTTGAAGGGCCGCCGCACCCCCCTCGGCGGCGGCAGCAAATTCATCAACTAAACTTTGCATCTTAGCGACTTTGCAGCTTTGCGTTGAATCTTTTGATGCAGCACTTTACTAATGACTGGAGACTAATCACTAACGTCTGAACGCAAACACCTGCTGAATCACCGGCTTGCCATATTCAGCACCGCCCGTCATCACGCGCAGATTGGGCAGCAGGTACGTGTCACCCGCGCCGTGAGAATGTCCGCACAGCACGGTGAGTTGCTGGTCGGGATGGGCCGACATGATTTCCAGCAGCACATCGCCCACGGCCTTACAAGTAAAATGCGGCAGATAAGCATTGTCCGGCTGCGCGACCTGACCTTCATACCAGCAGGCTTCCCGAAACGGCGGCGGATGCATCACCGCCAGTACTTCCGAATGAGTCGCCAGCGCGGCAGGCAGCACGCGCCGGAAGTGGTCAGCGGCTTCATCACCCAGGCTGCGCAGTTTCGCCTGAAGCTGAGTTTTGTCCAGATCGCGCAGATCATCAATCAGGCGGTAATCCTCCAGCGAAACGCCGGATTTTTCAAAGTCACCCAGCCGCCCGTCAGACCAGCTATCATGCCCGATCAGCGCGACATTCGGCGTCAGCGAGATCACGTCCGCATCATTAAGCCAGGTCAGGCCCGCGCTTTGTGCACACAACTGACGCACAAGTTTGGAGACAGTAGCAATATTGCTGTGATAAAAATCGTGATTGCCCAGCACAAAATAGATCGGGCAGCCGCAGCGTTTTTCCAGCATCTTGAGGTAATACAGCAGCGTATTCGCCTCGCCAATATCCCCAGCAATCAGCAGCACATCCGGTGTGTGGGTGTGAATGTGGCTGAACAGTTTATCCACATGCGGGGGTTTGAGAAAGTTCAGATGAATATCGGTCATCCAGGCGACACGCAGATCAGCCATCCTAAAAGCGACTTTTGATGTGCTGCGAAACGTAATGTGCCAGGGCCATAATACTGATCATTGGGTTCACTCCGGCGGCAGTCGGCAAAGCGCTACCATCAGCAACAAACAGATTTTTCACTTCGTAAGTTTCGCCTTCAGGGGAAATCGCACCGATGGCGCTGCTCCCGCCCACGCGACAGCTCGACATCTGATGAGCGCTGAATACTGCCATGCTGTTGGTGGCAAATCCGGCACGCTGCACCTGTTCGATAAACGGCTCAATCGCGCTGCCATTGCTACCGCCCAGCTTTTGGTGCGGCCCATAAATCACCCGCGCCCCGGCTGCGTGATGGATGCGAATCGCTTCGGACAGACCTTTGAGCAGATGTCGTCCATCCAGTGAACTCAGGTGATATTCAATCTGTGGTGCGCCCTTTTTATCGACTGTCACCCGGCCACCGTGATAATCTCGCGCCAGAATAATAATGTTGGAGAAATAAGCCAGTTTCTGCATATTACGTTTGTGTTCGCGTCCGTCATGCCACGGGAAAGCCTGCGCCGCCATGCCGGGATGCACCGGGCTGGTTTCCAGCCATACGCCATAACCGCGTCCATCCAGGTTGGCAAACTGATGCGAAACCCGCGTCATCGGTGCGCCGTGCCAGCCCTTAATCGGCTCATCAAAGCGGCTGAAAATCACCGTCGTCGGGTGTAAATGCAGATTCTCGCCGATGTGCGCATTCCCCAAGCCAGATCGTAGCAGCAGCGCCGGGGTATGCAACGCTCCCGCCGCTACGACGACTGCTTTGGCTTTCACATGCAAATGAGTGCAGGTGCCATCCGCCTGTTGGACAGTGACTTCTGCGCCTTCGACCATCCCTGCCTGATGCACCACCCGGTCGACATGCCCGCGCACAACAATCCGTGCGCCACGGTTAAACGCGTCCTGCAAATAAGTCTTCAGCGTGCTTTGTTTGGCGCCAAACGGACAGCCATAATTGCAATAGCCGCAGTCCTCGCAGCCTTTGACATTGCGCGGAATGACCGAGACTTCATAACCCAGCGCCTTGCAACCCCGTTCCAGCGTGGTATTAACCGGGTTCGGCACACTTTCGTCGGTGTTCACATGGATGCGCTCACTGACCGCATCCATACTGTGTTTATAATCATCGCTGGTGGCGGCGGTAAAGCCGTAATTGTGCTGCCATTCCTTGAGCACATGCTCCGGGGTGCGCAGCGATGTGTTCCAGTTGATGATCGTCCCGCCGCCCAAGGTGCTGCCAGCCAGCAGCGTGACACCCAGATCAGTCGAGGTCAGGACGCCGCGCCGTTCATACAGGTGTTGATTACTTGCCAGTTCGCGACCATGAAAATCCGCTTCAGCGTGGTAGCCGCCTTTTTCAATCACGATCACGTCCAGACCGGCGGCGGTCAGTTCACCAGCGACCACGCCGCCACCGGCACCGGAGCCGATCACCAGCACATCGGTATAGAGCGTGCTGTCATCCTCAATCGCATACGGCAAAATCGTCCGCGGGATATCTTCAGCTTTGCCCGGTGGATCATCATAGTCATAGGTAGCCCATGTGGGATTGGGTTGATCGTCGGGCATCAGCGCGTAAAACAGCGCCAGACTCAAACGCTTGACTCCCTGAAACGCCTTGCGCTGGATTGGAATCTGGCTTTCACCCCATGCGCACAGCAGGGCGCCACGCTCATCCACGTTCAATTCGGAAAATGGCCGCGTGTGCCCGCTGATAAAGCGGTTGAGCAAGCCATTTTCGATAATCGCCAGAAACCATTTCAATTCACGGATGGTGGTATCGTCTGCCACCTGAACCACCACATCGGCATAATGCTCGACCAGATCAAAATCGCTGGCTTTCAGCTTGAACAAGCGTGGATCGTCATCCGCTTCAGGGGCAAGTGTGGGAATCAGAGTATCGAAAATCCGCGCGAGGGTCTGCTTTTCATGAGCAGTAAACATGGCTGACCTCAACAATATGGTCTAATAAGTTGATTATACAGAAAAAGTAAGGTAAATCCTTTTGGGCATAGTTTGCTTACGGTTAGAGTAATTTGCCCGATCACCAATTCTCTGATCTGATATTCATGTTGATAATCTTTGTTACTCATAAAATATCGTTAAAATCAGGTTTGCTTAATGTGAAAAGAAATATTCAAGGAGGAAAGAATGACTCGCAAACGTACCATCATGAGTCTCATTATCAGTGTGGTGCTGCTCATGACCACCAGTGTCATGGCACAGAATATCACGTTTGAATGGACACGCTGGGATAATGTGATTACTGTCCAGCCGAGCACGAACACGCTGGATATTGCTGAAACACAGGAATTTCAGATTACCGGCGGAGAAGTCCGTCGCGCCAGCCGCAGTTGGACCGACCCGGTAGATATTGAAGGTGTGTTTTATGTCGAGGGTGGGCAACCTGAAGAAATCACCCCCGGTCAGGGCGAAACCCCCGGCACCTATACCATTTCCGAGCAGAGTGGCGAAACCACGCTGGTCTTCTATCTGCCGGAAATTGCGGAAGCTGGCGATAGTTTCATTGTGCAGTTTAATTACAGCACCCCTATTCAGAATGAAAATCTTGTGGACTGGATCGTCATTCCGGGGGATCATGTCGCGCCGGTCAACAGCAGCAGGGTAACGATTAATTTCCCTGAAGGCGATGTGCCCGATGAAGGTCTGGTGCGCGTCGTGGAGGGTAACGGCAGTGCCACCGTCCAGGGCAATAGCGTGGTTATTCAATCCAATGGGCAAATTCCGGCTAACCAGATGTTCTCTTTACAGATGCCCTTTGGTGAAGGTGTGGGTGCAGCAGCTAACGCACCTGCAGGCAATCAGCCAGCCGCCA
>JBBSQD010000144.1:0-15697 GCA_038258185.1 Aggregatilineales bacterium
CTTGGTGGAGTGTTTCATTGGCAAAATCAAGCACTTTCGGCACATCTTTTCTCGGTTTGACAAGCTGGATAGTTCCTATTCCGGTTTTCTCCACTTTGTCGGCGTTTTGATTTGGTTGCGTTGAAATGTCAACACAACCTAATTCAGAACTGGCGGTTGAACGCGCTGAGGCACACTCAGGCGGTCGCTTGACTGCCGGAACTATTCAACTTCCGTGAGCTAAAGTTTCCCGATACAGCAAACTAATTGTGTAGCGTCAATTTACAACTGGGTTGGCGATAAAGGTAGCTGCTGACCCGTTTGAACATCCCAAAGGTCAAATCTGATTTGTGGTAAGTGGAGTACACCACAGGTCTGTTCATAGGGACCATAATTTGCAAACACAGAACCCGGATTAATGATGTGGGCATTCTTGATCTGGATATACATCGGGCGATGAGTATGACCCAGGATAATGATCTCTGAGTTTGTGATTTGTATAATCGACTCAAATACCGAGCGTGATTCGGTAGGGTAAATATACCGGGTGCTATCATGCCAGGGGTTTGCATGTGCCAGATAAACACTTATTCCCATCCATTCAAAATGGTATTCAAGCGGCAAACCGCTGAGGAAGTTCACTGTAGCTGCGGTAAGAGGTTCGATAGGTAAACCCGCATTGAGATGTCTGGCAAGGAAGTCCTGTGTTCGCATCGCCAGTTCATCATGATTTCCTTGCACACAGGGGATGTTCATCTTACGGATGATCTCGACTACTGCATCACCATCGGGACCCCGGTCAACAAGATCACCCACACAGATTATTTTGTCAACTTGTAGATGAGCAAATAAATCGAGGGCTTTATTGAGTGAATCGAGATGCCCATGGATGTCAGATAGAATCCCAATCTTCATTTCGTCAAAGTCTCGTTGTTTTTTCGTATGATAGAGGTCAACCAGCGATCCGACCGTGGCGACTGGCGTTAGTCACCGTGATGCAATTTGCTGAAAACCTGATGGATCGTCAGGCCGCCGACGCAGTCCGCGACCGCATCGCCTGGAAGTATGCGCTGAGTTTATCGCTGACCGATGCCGGTTTCGATTATTCGGTGTTGTGCGAGTTCGGTCAGCGCTTGTTGGATCACGAGGCGGCACAACAATTACTCGTATGTGATGCTAAGACGGTTTGCTGAGCAGGGTTGGCTCAAATAATTGTCTGGATATGGGTTTGAAGATTTATACTTTTATACAACCGGTATGGGCTATTAGGACACAATATTCTCGCGCTCTCCGGTGATGCCCCAGACGAGTTGTTGCAGCGGGTCGGGGGTCGTCTTACGGAAGTCGACCCAAGTCATGCCGGTCAGAAAATAAGGTAACTGCGGCGGATTCTGGCAGCTTGGCAGCACAATCGGGATGACCGGGCACCCGCGCTGGACAAACTCGCGGATAAACGCTGCCTGCTCCATATCCTGCCACGGGCCGACGCCATTTTCACCGACAAAAACTGCCGCGGCCTTCACCTTCTGGATCTGTTCTTCCAGGATATTCTGCCATGGCATACCGGGGCGCAGTTCCCACTCATCCAGCCACGGCAGCAGTCCCTGTTGGCGCAGTTTCTGCCCAATCCGTTTAACAACCGCCTTATCCCGATTGTTGTGGCACAGGAAGACATCAAAATCGCCCACTTCCTGCTTACCGCCCACGCTGGAAATCTGAGCAGCACGGTCGCGCTGCTGGTTCGCGACCTTGTCCATTCGGCTGATCCACTGGGCTTTGGAGGGGATAGTGGCTTCTTTGGCGCTGGTCAGCGATATGGTGGTATTGCAGACTGGGCAACTGATCGAGTCAAAATTGCGCTGTTTGCGCAGTTCCACAACCTGTTCGGGTACGACATAATTACACTCCGGGCAGGCCGTAAAGTAGACCCGGTTGAGGCTATTGGCGTGGGTACGCCGCCGCAGGTGCATGTGGACATATTCCTCAAACTGAAACCGGATATACTGGCTGGCGCGAACATCATAGAACAGAGTCAGTTCAGCGCGATTTTCGCTCAGTTCATTGAGGTACAGGCCACAGGTAGCATTATTCACGACCGATAGAAATCCAGCGGCGTTTTTCCACATATCATTCAGCCGAAACATACCGCTTTGGGCCAACCGCACGACCAGTGTCGTGTAGATATTGAGGATGGCCCCCTCAAAGCGAAATTTCACAGTGCGTCCTGTCGGCAGCGGTAAATCCGGGTGTTCGCGGGTCAGTTGGGATGGAAACACCAGGTAGGATGCATCATCTGCCTCTACTCGCAGCGCAATTTCGTGGCGCAGCAGTTTTTCTACAGTGGCGATCAACAACAGTTTTTCCTGGCCGGAGCGTTGGATACGATACTCTGAACCCAGGGGAAATTCACCGGCCAGTGCGCTGGCCTCACGGATATAACCCAGGCCATCCGGCTCACTTTTGGCGGCGTTGACAATAGCCCAAGCATAGGAATCCAGCGCTTCGGGCCGCAGCAGGACCATATCACCAAAACTCAGCCGTTCAATCAACCCGCGCGAGGCAATCAGGCTGAGGCATGTATCAAACTGGGCTTGGAGGGCTTCGCTATGTTCGACGTTGATCAAACGCAGAAACGAGGAATAAAGATTATCCTGGTTGGACAGATATATCCCCGTGGCGCGTTCTTCATTCAGGAACTGCTTGATCTGGGCGAACATCTCCGTTGAGCTGATCCGTGGCAGCGCGTTCCAGTCAATCGCCTCTCGAATCGCTTTTGCCAGTTGGTCGATCTGCCAGCCTTCTTTAGCACTGGTTTCAAAATAGCCATCAAAGCCCAGTTTTTCCAGCACCTGATCAATCCGCTTGCGGCTGACCCCGATGCTGCCGCGGTCAACACGGGCAGCCACCAGGAAGATCTTGATTGGCCGGCCCGATTGCTGCCGGTCGCGCTGCGCCTGCCGCAGCGCACGCGCCCAGTGCAGCACCCCCGAAAACGGATCGATCTCGTTACGCGCGTCAAAGACCACCAGCGCCACCGAAACATCATCCAGGTATAGCTGGTGAATGAGGCGATAACCGGGCTGCCCGGCCAGGTCCCACAATAGGATTTCGCGGTTTTCCTCAACCCCGGAATCCTGGCGCAGGGTGGTGGTCTCGAAGATATGGACTTCACGGTTATGGGTCGACTCGGTCTTCTGGAATGGCCCGCCGGTCAAAACCTGACTCAGACCGGATTTACCCACACCGCTATCGCCGACCAGCAGCACTTTGGCATTGGAATAATACAGTGTGGTGGTAGCCGGTTTACTGGCAAGCAGGCGGGTTTCATCCAGCGACCAGATGCGTACCACCGCGTCATGCTCCCCTAGTGAAGCCAGCAGAGGCTCCTTCGGATGAAAACTCAAGGCAGCCAGGTACGACCCGGACGCGCTGCGTGGTTCCGGGATAAACGTCACCAGTTCCCAGGTATCACAACGCCACAGGCGCACCGTTCCATCACCGGATTTAGAGGCCAGCAAGCGATTATCTGCGGAAAATACGGCACTGGTCACGTACTGATTATGGCCTTCAATCATTATTCGTTCGCGGCGGTTCGCCACATCCCAGATGCGAATGGTTTTATCCGCCGCGCAAGAGGCCAGCCACGTGCCATCCGACGACCAACTAACGTGAATCACGGTCTGGGTGTGTCCATCCAGCGCGCAGATACAGACCGGTTCTGCACCCGTCAGCGACCATAAACGGATAGTTTTATCCGCTGCACCGGAAGCCAGCAGCGTACCATCCGATGACCACGCCAGCGAGTAAATCATGCCAGTGTGGCCCTCCAGCTTGTGTTTCTCTTCGCCGGTTAGGGGGTCGTGCAGAAGAATGCTGTGATCATGCGATGCCGAAGCCAGCAATGCGCCACCCGGCGACCAAGTCACACTATAAACAGCGCGGTCTTCGTTGAAAATCGTTCGTTTAATCTCGCCAGTGGTCGCATCCCAGATGACGATGCGCCGGTCGCGCCCGGTACTTGCCAACCAGCGATTATCCGGTGACCAGGCAACACTATAAACGCGGTCATCGTGACGTTTGAGGGTCTTGGTCAGCGTGCCATTGTGCGCATTCCACAAGCGGACAGCGCCATCAACCGATGGCACCGCCAGACAGGTGCCATCGGGCGACCACTGCATCCGGCAGATTTCACTATTAGCCATATCGCGTAGCAAAAAACGCTGCTGCACACCGGTCGCCAGCAGTTGAAGTGCACCCGTTGCTTTATCGGAACCTGTTGGAAACATAGACTTCTCTCGAAACTGAATTTCGTAATTTTTTCACACTAACTCAATTATAACCGTAAATAAACAATCTTTTGACAAAAGTTTCAATGTATCATTAAGATATAAGATTTTCGAGATCTGAGATCTCTCTTTATGAAATGTTGAGTTGAGTGTATGTGCCGCATATTAATTGTTGATGATCGTCCGCAACATCTGGAAAATATCGTCCTGCACCTGGAGATGCTGGGTTATGATGTCGTCAAGGCTTATGATGGCGATGCTGCGCTTCATGCTTTGCAGACCCATCCCATCCTGCCGGACATTATCGTTAGTGATATCAACATGCCGCATATCGACGGCTACAGACTGCTGGAAATTGTCCAGAGTACCCCACAATGGGCTGACATACCGTTTATCTTCCTCACTGGCCTGGACTCGCAGGAGCAAATGCGCCTGGGGAAAAAGATGGGCGCGGATGATTATCTGGTGAAGCCGGTTAGCGTGGATGATCTGGTGATTGCAATCGAGAATAAGCTGCAACGGATGCTAAAGTGGAAGCGCAGCACCGAACGCCAGGTAGAACTGGCCCGGTCATCCAGCCTGTCCGCATCGCACGGGCTTAATGCGTCTGCCACAAGCAGTTTGTTTGCCGAAGTCAACATGCCGGCAATCTTAGAAGAACTGGATGTGATGCCCAATGAGTTTTCGCACAAAGCCTGGGAAGCCCTTCAAAAATGTTCCACTAAGGCCATTCAGTTGGTGCGTCAGATCGGGCTTTTGCTGCAACTTGACCAGGGTAAACTGACACAAATGGTGAAGCAAAACACGAACACATTCGATGTGATAAACTGCATGGAGATCGCTGTTAGCATAGTCCGGGCTGATTTTGACCTGGACGAATGTAAAATTGGGCTCCAAGGGGCTTCAGCCCCGATGATGATCCCTGGTTCACCCGAAATCATGATCGTGATCTTGAGCGAAATCATCAAGAACGCAGTGATTTTCTCTGACCCCTCTGCCCCGGTGACGGTGACAGTCAAACACCAGCAGGATTATGTCCTCATCGAAGTAATTGATCAGGGCATCGGCATCCCCGAAAGTCATCTACCGTTGGTCTGGGAGCGCTTCGCTCAGTTTTATGAGACCGATAACCCACAGCAGGGGGTTGGCCTGGGGTTAGCCATCGTCAATGAGTGTGTCGGCTTGTGTAACGGTGTGGTTTCCATCACCAGCCAGCCCCAGGCCGGAACCGTGGTCAAATTGTGTTTCCCACGCAGCTAAACCGGTTGCACCAGCTTATACACCACGATAACGGGGAAAGCTCAGGGTAACCTGTGTGCCTTTTTCACTGACCGAGCCTAATTGCAGTTCACCATCGTGGAGTTCGACAATCCGTTTTGCCACCACAAGACCCAGGCCCATACCCTGCTGTTCGCGCACTGTCCGTCCGATTTGCTCGAAAGGCTGTTGGGCCTTGACCAGATCAGCCGAAGCCATGCCGCTGCCCCGGTCTAAAATACTCAACCACACACGCCCGCCGGATTTCCACTGCGTTATACTGACCTCGGAACCTTCTGGCGAGAAATTGAGCGCATTGGCGATCAGTTCGCCCAAAATCTGGGTCAGTAGTTTCGGGTCACCATACAAGGCACTATCCGGGTCGCGCTGATCGACCGTAATCATCCCGTCCCGGTTGCGATAGGCAAACCGGCGGGCATTGTCCGTCGCCATGGGGATAATCTGCCACAGGTAAACCGGGCTGGTGTTCTCCCGAATAGTTTCCGCGCTGATCTCACCCGCGTCGATGTGCGCCAATGTCACCGTTTGCTGCACCAGATGCTGCAAACGGTTGGTGCCATCTCGCAGCGCTTGCAGCAGTTGGCTGATATCCTCGCGGGATAACTGCTCAAGCTGACGTTCAATCACCTGCTGGACATAGGACAACGAGATCAGCGGCGTTTTCAACTCATGATTCACGGTGCGAATCAGGCGTTGTTTCAGTTCGTCAATTTCCTGTTTAATATCCTGGGTAATGACCTGACGACGCTTCAGTCGAGACTGAATAGCCGCCAGCATTTCTTTATGGGTAAAGGGTTTGGTCAGGTAATCATCCGCACCCAGTTCCATACAGGCCCGCATCGAGGCTTTATCGCTGTGTCCGGTTAGGAAAATAAAGGGGATTGCAGCCAGCCCCGGCTCTTTCTGCAATTTCGCCAGCACGCTATAACCGTTCATCTCCGGCATGGACAGATCACTGATGACCAGATCAGGGCGATGATCGCGAATTTTCTGTATACCATCCCGGCCATTACCGGCGGTGATGGTTTCATATCCTTCCAGATTCAACCATTCTTCAACCTCATTTAATATAGCTGGTTCATCATCCAAAACCAGAATTTTTGTCACAATCTACCCCTTCAGCGGCAAGAAACCGCAGGTTTATCAATTAGTTAATTGCTTTAGAATAAATAACTATTAACATTGTTTCACTAAATTCATACTTGTCAATTGATTTTGGGGATGATTTACAACATTATTCAGGGGGAATTCATACATACCCGGCATAGTCTCACCAATGGACAATCTACCTGTTAAACTTTAATTATCTCTAACCGGATAACAGCGGTATTATAGGAAATAAGGAAAGGTATGTTTTCGATTAGAAAGCCCTGGTCACTGTTGTGGTTAGGTTTTTAGTCTGTTGACTGTGAGGATTAAGGTGATGTCGGCACAAGTGATGACACTACCCCAGCCGGATTTCCGCCTTCTATTTGAATATATGCCGGGGTCGTGTCTGGTCGTAAACCCGGATTTAATCATTGTCGCGGTGACAGATGCCTATCTGCGGGCGACGATGACTGAGCGTGCAGCCATTTTAGAGCGCAAGCTGTTTGATGTTTTCCCCGATAACCCGGACGATAACAGTCTGAATGGGATGAGCAGTTTACGCGCTTCGCTGGAGCGTGTCCTTAGCACCGGCACTGGCGATACGATGGCCGTACAGCAGTATGATATCCGTCGCCCCGCGGCAGATGGTGGTGGCTTTGAAGTGCGCTACTGGAGTCCGGTCAATTACCCAGTGCTGGGGACGAATGGGCAGGTTAGTTATATCATCCATCGGGTAGAGGACGTGACTGATTTTATCCGTACGCAAAATGCCCATGCCCCACAGGATTGGACAACCGCCGAAAACCAGATAAGCCAGATGCAAGCCGAGCTTTACGCCCGTGCCCAGGAGCTGCAACAAGCCAATCAGCATTTGCGCAGCACCAATGACAAATTGACTCAGAGCCAAGACGAAATCCGCCGACTGAATGACGAACTGGAACAGCGTATCGCGGACCGAACAGCCGAGTTGATGCAGATGAATAAGGATTTGGAGAGTTTCAACTACTCCATATCCCATGACCTGAGGACGCCCCTGCGCGCACTCAATGGTTTTGGTCAGGCCGTGCTGGAAGATTATGGCGACCGGCTGGATGCACAAGGCCAGCACTACCTGGAACGTATTCGGTTGGCCAGCCAGCGTATGAGCCAGGTGATTGATGACCTGTTGAATCTGTCGCGCATTTCACATCAGGAAATGACCCGGTCTCCAGTGGATCTGAGCCAGATCAGCCACGATATCCTTAGCGAGCTTGCGGCGAATAATCCCAGTCGAGTCGTGGAGTGGATTATCGAGCCGGGCCTTGTCGTGGAGGGGGACCACAGTCTACTGCTGATTGCACTGCAAAATCTGCTGGAAAACGCCTGGAAATTCACCAGCAAAAACCCGGAGGCCCGCATCGAAATAGGCACGTCTCAGCAGGGTCGCCAGCCCATTTTCTTTGTGCGGGATAATGGCGCGGGCTTTGACATGACTTATGTCAACAAACTATTTATGCCGTTTCAGCGGCTGCACACTCTGGCCGAATTTGAAGGCACTGGCATCGGGCTGGCGACTGTGCAGCGGATTATTCACCGGCACGGCGGCAGCATCTGGATAGAAAGCAGCCTGAACTTAGGCACAACACTCTACTTTACTATTGATGCAACCTGAGGCCGTTTGTTAGGTCGCTCATGGTAACTCCATAACGGGCAGCACAATTGTGAAGGTCGTCCCCACGCCGAGCTTACTATCCACACTGACCGTTCCGTTATGCGCCAGGACAGCGCTCTTGACAATGGCTAAGCCTAAGCCCGTCCCGGATATATCACGCACATTCTTCGCCCGGTGAAATGTCTCAAACAAACGCCCTAAGTCCTCTTCCGGGACGCCAATGCCCGAATCAGTCACCTGAAGCGTGACGTATTCGGCCTCATACGTCAAACGCAACTGGACGCTGCCACCCGCTGGTGAATACTTTACAGCATTCGTAAGCAGGTTGCGGATTACATCCCCCATCAGATCAGGGTCAAGCGCTAACAGACGGTTTTCCCCACTGACGCTGATCTCAATCGTATGGGACGTGGTGGTCTGCTGAATCTCCGTCACTATCTCCTGGCACATAACGGTCAGGTCGGTCGGTTTACGGTTCATTTCAACCGCAATGCTTTCCGCCCGGCTTAAGGCAAGAATTTTATCCAGCATACTTACCAGGCGATGCACCTGATTTTCGATATCGAACAATTTCGCCTCTTTACGCTCCGGTGGCAAACGATCAGAATAGGCTTTGAGCAGCCCAGCAGAGGACAGAATCACCGACAGCGGTGTGCGAAATTCGTGCGAAACCATCGAACTGAAGCGTAATTTCAGTTCGTTCAGTTCTTTTTCCTTTTCCAGAGCACTACGCAAACTGGTTTCGATCTGTTTGTGATGGGTTACGTTATGAATCACACAGACGACACTCGACTCATCCTTCCCCTGATACGACAGCGGTGTGATCGCCATTTCGGCCTCGAACAGGGTTTTGTCCTGGCGGATGCAGACCGCTTCAAACGGGGTTGTTTGCCGACTGGTGATAGCGGTTTGAACGGCATCAGTGAAGGCGCTGGCAAATGATTTGACCATGAGAGCAGTCAGTGATTTTCTGAACAGCGCGTCCGGGTCATACTGGAACTGCTGCTTAAAGGCCGCATTAGCCTGGATCAGATTACCCTTTTGATCCGCCAGGATAATCACATCACTGGTGCTGGAAAGAATCAACTCGACACGATCACGGGCATGTTGCAGTTCAGACGTGCGCTCTTGAACACGCCGCTCCAGATTGTCCACATGGGAACGGATGGTGCGATACAAATGGGCATTTTCCAGCACCGTAGCGATCTGTCCGGCAATCGTCGCAACCAGCGTGACATCTTTCTCATCAAAGACATTGGCTTCATAGTGCTGCATAATCAGCACACCGTAGATTTTGTCACCGGCAATCAGCGGAATGTAAATACCGCTTTGGGGCAGGCGACCATCTGCCGAGTGGATAATTCGCTCTGTCCTGTTGGGTTGGCCGGTTTCGTCTGCCGGGTTGGCGATGAGGATCTCCCAGTCGCGGATGACCGTGCTGATGGGGCCAACGCCCAGTTTAAACGGCGGTAAACTGGCTGGATCAGCAATTTCATGGTCGATAATTGCAAACTCACAGGTAGCCTGTTGTTCTTCGGCGTGATACTGCGCAATAATGAAACAGGGTGCCTGAAACAGATTTTTTGCCAGTTGTTCATAAAGAATGGTGTAGAGCTGCGAGGCATCATCGACGATGGCCGAAGACAGATTTTTGCTGACTTCATATAACATCCGCAGCCGCTCGGTACTTTCCCGGCGTTCGGTGATATTTTTATGAGCGACCACCACCCGCAGCGGACCATCCCCGTGAAAGCGCGTCACACTCAACGTAAACCAGCGCTGCTCAGTTGGGGAATGACAGGCGTATTCCAGCGTGAACATGATCTGCTCACCGCTCATGATGGCTTGAATACCCACTGCGACCTCGCTGGCCTCTGGGAAGTATTTAGTGTCCGCCCGGTGACACACGTCCAGATAATTCGCGCCGAGATAAGCCTGCTCGTCGGGGCTGTCATTTTCTCTGGCGAAGTTAATCCAGGATTGATTGACCGCGATAATCTGCCCCGTCTCATCAAGGATAGCGATATTGGCCGCCAGGGCATCCACCGTGGCCCGGGCAAAACGCTCCGATTCACGCAGGGCGGTTTCAACCGACTTGAGATGGCTGATATCGCTGGAAATGCCGATAATCCCGCTGAGTTGGCCGTTATCATCATGGATGGGGGCATTGGCGACCAGTGCCGGAAAGCTGGTGCCATCTTTACGCTGCACCAGAAATTCACCTTGCCAGGTTTCGCCTCGTCGCAGTTGGGTCATCAGTTCTTCGGCTTCCGGCTGAGAAAGTGCATGGGGTGTGATATCGGTCACTTTAAGGCTGCGGACCTCGTCTGACGGCCAGCCATAGAGCTGTTCCGCAGCGCGGTTCCAGTAGATGATATGTCCTTCGAGGTCAGTGGCGATAATAGCCTGACCGACCATGTTCAGCAGCCTGGATTGAAAGTTGACTTCCTGCTCGGCCAGTTTGCGCTGGCGACGGTGCTCAGCATCACGCAGTTCCCGCTCGACAGCCGGCAGCAACAAGGCTAATCGGCTTTTGCTGAAAAAATCGGAAGCTCCGGCCTTCATCGCCGCAACCGCGGTTTCCTCATTAATCGTGCCTGAGACAATGATAAAGGGAATTTCCTCGTCGTAACCTTTGACAATCGTCAACGCTTTCAGGGCGTTTAAGTTGGGCATGGTATAATCTGACAGGATAAGATCCCACGGTTGATATTGCAGTGCCAGGTGCAGCGCCTCCGCCTTGTCAACCCGCTCATACTGTACCTCATAACCACCACGCCGCATTTCGCGTATCAACAGAAACGCGTCATCTTCTGAATCTTCCAGTATCAGAACATGGAGTAACCGAGAAATCATAATGGTCTAATCTCACTTCTTTCGTGGTGGGATATTCATCACCAACCAGTAGAGTTCCAGGTGTTGAATGGCTTCGATAAATTGCTGAAAATCTACTGGTTTTCGAATGTAACTGTTGGCATGAAGCTGGTAACTTTTCACCAGATCATCCTGCTCATCGGAGGAGGTGAGCATGACCACCGGCAGAGCAGCAGTCCGCTCATGTGCGCGGATTTTTTCCAGCACTTCTAAACCATCCATTTTCGGCAACTTGATGTCTAACAGCACCAGTTCCGGCATAATGCTGGTATCGCGCTCCGTATATACCCCAGTTCCAAACAAATAATCCAGGGCTTCAACCCCATCATGGGTTACGACAATTGTGTTCTGTAATTTACTTTTCTTAAAAGCTCGCAGTGTTAAATCAATATCATCGGGATTATCTTCAACTAAGAGAATCACTTTCTCCTCCACGTTTCCCATCCACGTAACTATTTATTCACATAAATCTAATCACCTGCTACTGATAAGTATATAGAAATAAGAATGAACTACAAACTTTTGTTAGAAACTTATAACTTTCCAGTTAAACTTGACTTGTTAATATTTCTACTTTAAACTCACTGCAATTATGAAGATTTATCCTCAGCCTGCATTCAACGTGAAATAAAAAGATGCACCTTTACCTAAGACGCTCTCCGCGCGGATGCTGCCCCCATGCCGGTGAATAACCCGCTGCACAGTCGCCAGCCCGATCCCCGTCCCCTCGAACTCGGCACGAGTATGCAGCCGCTGAAACGGCACAAACAACTTATTTACATAATCCATATCAAAGCCCACGCCATTATCCCGCACAAAAAATTCCGGCGTGTCTATGTCGGTTGTCCGGCCAAACACAATGTGGGCTGTGACGTTTGGATGGGTAAATTTCCACGCATTCCCCAGCAGATTTTGCAGCGCAACCGCCAGCAGGCTTTTATCACCCTGCACCACCAGCCCGTCCTCAATGCTGAACTCCACAACTTTATTAGGGTCATCCTGTTGCAGTCCATCCGCAATTTCCCGACATAATGCACTCAGATCTACCGTTTGCTGGTTGAACCCCTGGCGAGAGAGGCGCGACAAATCCAACAGGCTCTGGATCAGGTGATTCATATTCTGGCTGGCGATCCGAATGCGATTCAAGTAATGCTTGCCTTCATCATCCAGTTGATCGCCATAATCCTCTATAAGCGCTTGGCTGAAACCGTCCAGGGTCCGCAGTGGTGCCCTCAGGTCATGCGACACCGAATAATTAAAGGCTTCCAGTTCTTTATTGATCCCGGCTAGTTCAGCCGTGCGCTCTGCAATCCGGTGTTCCAATTCAACCGTCAGTTGCTTCACTGCTGCCTCAGCCGCTTTATAATCAGTAATATCCGTAACGATACCGGTCCAGATAATCGAGTCATGCGTCAGAGGCCTCGGGGTAGCCCGGGCATGTAACCAAACTAACTCGTCATCTACTGGCCTTCGTAACCGAAATTCCAGTGAATAACTGCTCATTGTCTGCGCGGATTGTAGCAGCACCTGCCCATAGGTCATGAAATCCTCTGGCACAATGCTGTTATAATAAATTGTGGGGTCATCCAAAACATCTGACAGCGCAAAACCGAATTTTCGAACAGCATTCTCATTTCCACTCAGGTGGGAAAAGTAGGTTTTGCCATCCATCTGCATCACAAACTGAAACACAATCCCCGGCATATTCTCAGCGATATCCCGGTGGCGGGCTTCACTCTGTTGCAGGTCATGTTCATAATGCCTACTTTCGGTCACATCATGCGCCATGCTCATCATAATCCGGCGGCCATCCGGCAAAGCCCCCATCGACGAAGAACTGAATTCCCAGATGCGCTCCTGCCCTTGCTGCGTTTTAATAACATAATCGATGTCGTGATGCGCCATTCCCATCTCATACAATCTTTCAACATCCGACTGACTTTGATCCACCATGTTGGGACTGATATGCCTCATCCAGTGGGCAACTGTGGGCAAATCATGCAGATTATAGCCGGTGCATTCTGCCCAGACCTGACTTAGCAGAATGACCTCACCATCTTCCGTATAAACCATGATAGGTTCAGGGGCATCAATCACCGCGCGCCGGAAACGCGCTTCACTTTCGCGCAAATGCTTCTCGGCCTCAATCCGGTCGGTGATATTCGTCATCGTCAGTCGTGCCTTCATCTGGTCACCGTCGTAGTATGCTTGTGCAACTACGCGAACATGCATTTCGGCTGGTGAAGGGCTCTGCTTCAGGGTTAATTCCACTGTGTGCGGTGCCGGGGACAGCTTCAAGGCGCTTAACATCGTGGAAAATCGCGGCTTTGCGCTGGCGGTCAGGTATGCGTCAAGATTAGCATTTATCGCAGCATGTCTTTTGCATTTCATTTTCTGCGCCGCCATGACATTCAGATCAAGGATCGTTCCCATTTCGTCGATAATCAGATAACCAACTGGGGCCAGCAAATAAAGATCCATATAGCCCTGGCGCAAATGATCAATCTCAGTTTTGGCCTCTCGCAGTTCATGATTTTGAAGTTCCATCTCGGTCTGGTAGATTTCCAGTTCATCGAGCAACGCCACAATATCGTGGTATGGAACCGCTCTGCCATCACTCAGGCGTAGTTTCTCGATCTTGCTTTGAAGTTTTTCGATATTCATACACCCTCATCAACAGCATATCAGCCAGATCACTGATCATACCGGAGCCGTTATTGCTGCAAGCTATTTTGGACTACCACCTGAATGGGACTGCTACAGATTACGCCGGTCTTATCCCCGAAGTTCTTTAATCCGTTTCAATTTGCTCTCTATCGACAGAATGAGATCATCAATCTGGAATGGCTTCACAATATAATCGTCCGCACCCAGTTCCTTGCCGATCCTCAGAGAATTGGGCGAATTAAACGCCGTCAGAAAAATGAAGGGGATGGCTGTCAGGGGTGGGTCCGACCGCAACTGTTCCAGCAGCTTGAAGCCATCCACGTCCGGCATGGCAATATCACTCACAATGATGTCCGGCAAAGGGCGGGCCTGGAGAATATCCAGCGCGGCCTGTCCATCTATTGCCTGGATCACCGTGTAACCTCGCATTTCAAGCGCAAATGTAGTATCTTCCAGCAATGTCTGATTATCTTCTGCCAGCAAAATGGTAGTCATGTTTTGTTTTCTCCTTGGTCAAGGGGCTTACTTATCTTCAGGTTTAAAACGCTGTTTATAAAGCATCGTCCATTTAATTTTAACCGTTATTAGAGAGTATGATACTTAAGAGGATTGCCACTCAAATGCCTCTTAACGAACCCCTGAAGTTTGGCAACTACCTCGAAATAATGATGAAGGAGGCTGATAGCTGAGCAGCAGCGACTGGCTCACAACCGTCAATTCCGAGCTTCACAGGTGGCCTGCCATAGGTCCCGCAAACACGCGGGTGATACTGGCTCGACCTTAGGCTCATGTTCATCCAACCTGTTGTCCCCATTCTTTAGCAGACTGAGACAAGCGGCTTTTATGGTTAATGAATTCCTGCACCCACCAGCGCCAGATCGTATAGATTAATGAGGCCATCTCCGTTCAAGTCCATAGATGCAGGAGCAGGAGGCACCGCGAGTCCATAGTACAGGCTAATCAGATCCGTGTCCGCAGTAGTGATAGCGCCATTACCATCTATGTCACCACCAATGAGAATAATCGTTGGTAGTACAACGGGTTGATCCGAAACAGTCACATCAAGTGCAACACCGATATGGTAAGGTGCAGTAACAATCAATTGGTAGTCACCGGCAGCGAGATCGAATGTAAATGCGCCTTCACTGACCATGCTCATACCGTCAAAGCCTTTCCCAGCCACACTGATCATGATCTCGTCTAACGGAAAGACGGACAAGACATTTCCGGACAGGGATATGTTAACGGGTGTCGGCAGCGGATCGCTTAAGCTCACTGTTGGTGAAAGGGGGAGGTCACCGGTACCCACTTCAACAAATAACTCCACTGCGGGAATCGGGATCAAGCGGTGTTCCCCGCTGTCATCAATTTCCTGTAGCCAGCACAGGAGTGATGTTAAATCAGAAACCAATACCTCATAATTCAGCGTCCATAAAAGCCCTGTAGTGGGCGTTTCCTGCGCAGACTGGTTGTACTCACCCGTAAGTTGCCATTGACCATTGACCTGAAAACCACTGTCCGAGACCGTAATCTCATCGGTCGCAAGCAGATCACCCGGCACAGACCAGATTCCCCGCAGGACAGTGGAATCGGTGAGACAAGTAAGCATAAAATGCTTAGGGAGCCATAAACCCTCGGTCATAATACTGGCGGAAAGCACAGTTGACTGTGGCAAGTGCGTCGTGCTGGCCGTGATCGCTATCCCCACTGATGCTGGTAAGACTGTTGGAGTCAGCGTTGCCGGTTCGCCTACCATGACGGTCGGCGTGGCTGGAACGGTCAATGTTGCTGGGGAGGACACGTCAGGTACTTGTGTGGAGAAAGGTGTTTCAGGGATAGCTGAGGCTGATAATTCATCCACGATCAGTGTGGA
>JBBSQD010000145.1:0-15595 GCA_038258185.1 Aggregatilineales bacterium
AAACCGTACATCATCAACTTCTGGGCAACGTGGTGTGCACCCTGCAAGCGCGAGCTGCAAGCCATTGCCGAGAAATATGAAGGCTGGCAGGAAAAGACCGGCGTAAAGCTGATCGCCATTTCCATTGATGACAGCCGCAGCATGGCACGGGTGGCCCCATACGTGAACGGGCAGGACTGGGACTATGAGTTCTACCTGGACCCCAACGGCGATTTTTTTGTTTTTGAAAACCACGTTGAAAAAGCGACCGGCGGCAAAGGACGAGCGGATGTGTGGTACAAGGGGCATTTCGCGTGGGAATATAAAGGCAAGCACAAGGATTTAGACGCGGCCTATGCGCAACTGCTGGCCTACCGGGGCGGGCTGGATAATCCGCCGCTGCTGGTGGTGTGTGACTTTCTGGAATATCGGATTTATCCGCAATGGCCGAACAGCAGCGGCCAGCCGTTTGTCTTTCGCAATGAAGATTTACTAAACCGCGAAGCCCAGAATTATATTCGCTGGCTGCTGGAAAGCCCGGAGCGTTTTCTTGAGGCGCGGCTGGCGGACGCGGAGCAGCGACAGCAACTGACCGAGAAGCTGGCGCGGAAATTTGCCACGCTGGCCGACCTGATGCGCCAGCACCGCGACGAAGAAGGTCAGGCGGTATGGGACGCGATGCAGATTGCGCGGTTTCTGACCAAGCTGGTGTTTATTCTGTTCACCGAGGATATTGAGCTGATGCCGAGGCCGGGCGGCCAACGCATTATCAACTATCTGGTGGAAGGGGCTAAAGAATTGCCGGAAGCCTTTGCCGGAGAAGTGCAGCGTTTGTTCAGGGCGATGAACGGCGAAGTTACAGGTTATGGTGGTCGGGCTGTCCCGTATTTTAACGGGGGTTTGTTTGCCGATGAGGTGCCGGGGTCTGGTGATGGCGCGGAAGCGCTTGACGTGACGCAGATTATCGACGCAATTGACCTGATGCAAGAAGTGAGTAAGGCGGATTGGCGGCAGGTTGATCCGGCGATTTTCGGCACGTTGTTTGAGGGGGCGCTTGACCTCAGCAAGCGGGCGCAATTGGGGGCGCATTTTACGAGTGAGCAGGATATCCGGCTGATTGTGGAGCCGGTGCTGATGGAACCGCTGAACCGCCAATGGGACAGTGTGCGGACGGAAGCCGAGCCGCTGCTGCAAACTTATCTGAATGGCAGCACACCGCGCGCCAAAGCTGAGACCGAGGGTCAACTGACGGCGTTGTATGAGCAGATGATGACGCGGCTGGAACAGACGACGGTGCTGGACCCGGCGTGCGGCAGCGGGAATTTTCTGTATGTGAGCCTGCGGACGATGAAAGACCTGGAAGCCAAAGTCCGCAAATTCTTTGAGCCGTTGGGGCTGCCCTTCCGCGATGTGGTGACACCGCGCCAATTGTATGGCATTGAGAAAGACCCATTCGCGGCGAAACTGGCGCATGTGGTGGCGTGGATTGGGTATCTGCAATGGCGCTATGAAGATGAAGGCGTGCTGCACCCGCAGCTTCCGCGCAGCCGACCACACCCCCGGCAACTGCCGCACCCGATTCTGAGGGATAAGAACAGCCCGGACGAGCCGGACAGAATCCAGAACCGCGACGCAATAATGAACGCCGACGGCAGCGAACCGGAGTGGCCGCAGGCGGATGTGATTGTGGGGAATCCGCCGTTTTTGGGGGGAAGCCTACTGCGCGGCGAGCTTGGCGATAGTTATTATGAGACACTGACGAAGCTCTATAAGGGGGGTGTACCCGGCGGGGCTGATCTGGTGACTTACTGGTTTGAGAAAGCACGGAAACAGGTTGAGCAGGGCAAAACCCAACGTGCCGGGCTATTGTCTACCAACTCGATACGCGGTGGTGCGAACCGCGAAGTCCTGAAGCGCATTAAGGACAGCGGTGATATTTTTATGGCCTGGGCTGACCGCGCGTGGGTGCTGGATGGCGCGGCAGTGCGCGTGTCGATGGTCGGCTTTGACGATGGAACCCAGCCTGAAAAGCGGTTGGATGGAGAGATTGTTGCCCATGTCAACCCTGATTTGACAGATGCCGTAAATATTACACAAGCGCAAAATTTACAAGAGAATAAAAATATTTGTTTTCGTAGTGATGAAAAAGGTGGATCTTTCGATATAGATGCTCAAACCGCTCAACAAATGCTTAATGCTATCAACAAAAATAAGAAGTCCAATAGTGATGTAGTGCGACCATACTACAATGGTTTAGATGTTACACGAGGTCATAGGAACGTTTGGATAATTGATTTTGGTGTAAATGTCTCTGAAGTCGAAGCGTCACAATACGAATTACCATTTGAATATCTAAAGAAAAATGTTAAATCCGAACGTAAAAAAGTACGTAATGAACGTGAAAGAAAATTTTGGTGGTTGCATCGCCGTCCTGCCCCTGATATGAGAATAGCTATAGAAAACTTATCACGTTTTATTGCTACTCCATCTGTAGCAAAACATCGCCTTTTTATTTGGCTAGAAAATAAAGCTATTCCTGACCATCAACTATATGTTTTCGCCCGTGAGGATGATTATTTCTTCGGGGTGCTGCACAGCAAAGTGCATGAGGTATGGTCACTGCGGATGGGGACATGGCTCGGCAAGGGCAACGATCCGCGTTACACGCCGACCACGACGTTTGAAACCTTCCCGTTTCCGTGGGTGCCGGGTCAGGAAGATCAAAGCAGCGCGGCGTATCAGGCCATCAGCGCGGCAGCGAAAAGTCTGCACGAAGAACGGGACGCATGGCTGAACCCGGATGATGATCTGCTGGAAGGGCCTGCCCAAAAAAATATACGCAAAGACCGAACACTGACGAATCTGTACAATGCGCTCAACGACAGGCGCGGGTTGGAGACGATCAAGGTCAAGCCGGATGCAGCCGATTTCGCGCCACGGCTGGACGAATTGCATCGGGCGCTGGATGCAGCGGTGTGCGTGGCGTATGGCTGGGATGATCTGGCCGAGTCGCTGTATACGCCGGAGGGTGAGGAGTCGATTCTGCGGCGGTTGCTGGCGTTGAATCTCGAACGGGCGGGTGATTAGAAAGGCGGACAACGCAGGCGTTGTCCCTACGAAGGGCATGCATAGCGGACGGCAAGAATGCCGTCCCTACGATTTGCCGGATTAGTGCATTTCGCTTTTGGCGAAGTTGAGGGCATCATCCACGCTGTTGAAGACTTTGATTTTGACCTCTCCATAAGCCGGGCTTTTCATGCCTTCGGCGCTGTTGCTGACCAGATTGTTGTTGGTCACGATGAGGGTGTGACGATTCATGGGGTGATGGAAATTGGACTGCTTGCCTTTGGCGGCCTGGGCCGCGGCGAGCATCATTTCCTCAAACGACATGAGATGCCACGCGCTGAGATCAAACACATAGAAAATCGGTGACGTCTGCATGTCGAGGAAAGCCTTCACGTCCGCGCTGTAAGGCAGGCCATCGTGCATGAACACGAAATCTTCTTCAAATTTCGTCATCATGATGGGCAGATCAGGGTGCATTTCAATCACGTAGGGTTTGTTGTTAGCCATATATCCTCTTGGGTAGTTTCATAAATTTGACGATCACAGAATAAGACTAAGCCAGCAAGAAACTTCTACCGGATGCTCAGGGTTAAAGTTTATTACGGAAACATTGGTATTATTAAGAATTGTAACAAATTTTCAGGGTAACAAGCGTAAAGGTATTAGATCAATTATGAGAAGTTGGTGAAGCCAGAGGGTTAAAACAACAGGGCGAGGATTTCCCCGCCCTGTGAAGTGCTCTCTAAAAGAAACCGCGCCGACCGTAACGCTCTTCCTTGAAGGGGTCACCGTGATTGTGATAACCGGCTTTTTCCCAGAAGCCCGGTTTATCATCGACGCTGAATTCCAGCCCGCGCAGGAATTTCGCGCTTTTCCAGAAGTAGAGCTTGGGCACCAGCGAGCGAACCGGTGCGCCGTGGTCGGCTTCCAGAAATTTGCCATCATATTTATAGGCCAGCAGCACATCGTCATCCATCATTTCTGCGAGGGTGACGTTGGTGGTGTAGCCATAATCACAATGGGCGATGACGTGTTTGGCGGTGTCTTTCACGCCGAAGAGTTTGACAAATTCGTTGAAAGGCACACCTTCCCACTCCATGTCGAACTTGCTCCAACGGGTGACGCAATGAATATCGACGGTGATTTTGCGGGTTGGGAGTGCCAGGAATTCATCCCAGTTCCAGCGTGACTCCTGATCGACTTCGCCCCACACGCGCAAATCCCACGTGGTTGCGTCAAAGGGTGGGTTGGGGCCGTAGGTCAGCACGGGAAATTTCTGCGTTAAGGACTGGCCGGGTGGCAGCCGCCCTTCGCTTTTGATCTGTTCTTCCTGCTGGCGGCGTTTGAGAAAATTCATGGAATGCGTCCTTGTCCACTCAACTCCTATTTGGTTGTAATTATAGACGCGGTTGCCAGCAAAATGCTAACGTCGAGGTGTGAATACTATAAGAAAGATGTTAACAGCGGGGTCTGGAGACAGGCGGCCCAAAGCCACCGAGTGTGTGGTCGGGTATGCCCCCAGCATTACAGGTTGTGTTCATGGTTACCAGCCCCCATCAGCGTTGCCCCCAGCGCTGATTAGCACCAATCGGTGCAGCGTTAGTTGAAAGGATTCATCAGCAGTTCGATCTTGAGGCGCATCAGCCCTAGTGAGATTTCATCGCCATCACGCAGCGGATAATCTTCATCAGGTTTCATGCGTTCGTCGTTCAACAGCGATCCGTTGCGGCTGCCATTGTCACAGGCGACAATGCGGTCACCGTCCAGTTTTAAGGTCAGGTGCTGGCGCGAAACGCCAAATTCATCGGCGCTGTACGGCCCCAGGTCGACATCCGGGAAAACGTTATCACGTTCTTCCCCACGGCCAATCACCATCGGGCCGACCATGTTAAAAATCAACGACTGATCCTTCTGAAGGATGCGCAGGCCAATCTTCCACGGGCGCGGCATGCCCATGTCGATGGCTTTGATCTCATTCGATGCCATCACATCGTTGTCATTGTCATTTATGAGTTTGCGGGTATCGCCGGGCATGATTTCGATCTCCTCACTCAGAATTCAGGGTGTTCTATGTCAATCAGTACGAAATTCGCTAAATGATAGATCACTTTTGAGGCGGCAATGTCACACGAACATAATCATCCACACTCAAAAGTCTTTTTGTCATAAGCCTGCTAATCTTTTTTTTAGTCAGATTAACCAACTTACTTGTTATGGTTCTGATTTTCAGTATAGCACGAGTTAAATCCTTCTGGAATTGCATTGCAGCAATTACGATAAAATTTCACAAATTTTTTACCGAATTTTTATCATTCCTTCGTTTTCGTTCTCAGGCTAACCATTAAACAACATCCCACCATCTGCGACAATAGGTTATAATAACGAAGATTCGGACAAGGTTTTGGGGAAAATCATTTATGGTCATGATCGCTCAACCGATTGAAATGCTGCTGGTGAGTGCGGATGGCTCCGCGCTTATCCAGTCGCTGAATCAGGAAGCCTATACCGTACAAACCGTGAGCGATGCCGGTAAAGCCATGAAATCTCTGCATGAAGCAGATTATGATCTGGTGGTGCTGGATGATCGTTTACTCAACGGTGTCATTGTCGATATGGTCAAGGAAATCCGGCGGCGTTTTCCGATCACCCCGGTGCTGGTCTTGTCGGACAGTAAGGACAACAGTTACCAGACCGACCTGATGGAAGCCGGTACCACGGATTTTCTGGCAGAGGATATTCAGGGTGATGAACTGCATCGGCGGCTGCGGCTGGTATTGCAGCAGCGCCGTCAGAACCGCGCACTGGCGCGACGCAATAATAATCTGCAGGCGCTGACCTCACTGGCGCGGCGGTTGCACAATGCGACTGACCCGAAGTCACTGATTGCTGAGACGATTGATCTCACCTGTCGGACCTTTAATTTATATGGCATGACGATTGTGCTGAATGAAGGCGATTTCCTGCACATCTATGCCGGACGCGAAGGCGTTAACCGCGACTCGCTGCATGACAGTGTCGTGGCCGCGCATCAGTATGACCCTTTCCGGCGTGTGATTCGCAGCGGTTTCGTGCAGACGTTCTCGAATATCAATGGCGACAGCTATTACATGCAGATTCCGGTGCTGCCCAAAGCGGAGTCGGCCATTCTCGTGCCACTCAGTTATCCCGAATATACCTATGGCGTCATCGGTGTGTTTGGGTCGCAAAGTCGTCCGGTGGATCACGACGACCTGATTATCTTCGAGTTGTTCGCGGCTCAGTTCATGACGGCGCTGCAAAATGCCCAGCATTATGAAGATCAGGAAAATCGGGTGAAATCCAGTTCGCATCTGCTGCGCGCATGGCAACGGCTGATCGCGCTCAACAGTGCGGAAGATATTGCCGACAATCTGCGTAGTCTGGTGGAAGACGTGCCGGGTGTGGGTCAGGTTCTCGTCTGGCTGTACGAAGATGAGATGGGCGAAGCGGTGGTGGTGAATGCGCAAAACAGCGAATTAAGCGATATTTTCCACGACCTGTACGCCAAAGGTCAGATTGATCGCATTTATGAAGACCTGGACGACCGTCTGCAGATCACGCTTCAGCTTGGGCGCGGGCAAAAAGATCCGCTCGGTCCGTTGTATCGTGTCATGCGGGCGCAGCAGCTGATGCTGTTCCCCATTGCGGACTCGGCGCATCTGGCCGGCGGTGTACTGGTCAGCTCGGTCAATAACACCGCGTTCAATATTGAAGATGCCAACCTGATGAAAAGTCTGGCGCATGCCGCTGGACAGACGCTGGTGCGTAATATCCTGACGACCGCTATGGGCGAAAAAGGCGGACGGCTGGAAGCAATCCTGCGCAGCATTTATGAAGGTATCTTCTTTGTGGATAACACCGGACAGGTGGCCTTCTCCAACACGCAGTTTACCGAACTGACCGGCATTAATCCGTCTGATGTGCTAAGCCGTCCGCCGGAGATATTACTGCAACGGCTGGCAGATCAATCCAACGACACGACCAAAATGCACACGCAACTGCAACAGGCCACACAGAGCATTTTCGATAATCCCGATGACAGCTACTCGATTCTGGAAATGACGCTGTTAAACCCGGAACGCGATATTCATATCGAATTCAGCCAGATTATCGGCACGCTGAACAGTGAGTATCTGGGCTGGATCGGCGTGATCCGTGATAACACGCGCTTTAAGAGCATGTTCAGCAAGCAGATGCTGCTGCTGGATATGATGTCCGAGCAGATTCGGGTGCCCCATGCTGAGCTGCGCGGGCTGGTGACCACGCTGCTTGAGCATCACAGCCGCCTGAGCAACCGTGAGCGTACCCGCTTCTTACGCCAGATCGAGAAAAATGTCGAGAATGTCGGCCAGTTGTGGGAAGACTTCCTCGATATGTACAACCTGGACGTGACCGGGCTGGTGCTGGAACGCGAAGAAACTGATCTGTACGATGTGGTGCAGCATGTACTGGAAAGTCGCCTGTTCAATGAGAACCGCCGACAGGTGCGGGTGGAAGCGCCGTCACGTCTGCCGCTGGTGAAAGTGGATGAGCTACGCATCGAGCGGGTGATCAGCAATGTGCTGCAACATGCGGTCGATTTCTCGCCCAAAGGCGCAGGTATCTTACTGAAAATGGACAGCAACCCCAACGAAGTGCATATCAGCATTCAGGATCAGAGTGTCATTCCACAGGAAAAACTCGATCATATTTTTGACCCGTTCTACCGCATGGATGAAGACAACGAAAACAGCAGCCTGGGGCTGGGTCTGTACATCAGCCGCGAGATGATTAACCGGCATGGCGGGACGATCTGGGCAGAAAGCCTGGATGGCAAAGGCACGATGATTACCTTAGCGCTGCCGACGACCCAATCCAACGGTGTGGTGAGCTTACCGCCGCGTGCTGCCCCGGTGGAATACAGCGAACCGGTCGCGATTGCCAGCAGCGCCCTGCCAGCCGAGCGTGAAGAAAACCGCCCCGGTGGTTACAGTGTGCAGAAACGCCAGCCGAAAACCATCATGGTGATCGAAGGCCGGTCACAACTGGTATCGACCCTGCATGACCGGTTGGAGGCGCAGGGTTACGAAATCCTGACGTATGCTTCGGGCGAGGATGCCTTAAGTGATGTGAATGCCATTCGGCTGGATCTGATCGTGCTGGATGTGAATCTGGCGGATGCGAATGGGCTGGATATCTGCGAACGCATTCGCAAGCGCACGGAAGTGCCGATTGTCATGCTGGCCGATGAAGCGTCGGAAGCGGAAGAAGTGCGCGCGCTGAAACATGCCGATGCCTTCATCACCAAGCCGATCACTGAAGATCAATTGATGGCGCGGGTGGATGTGGTGCTGAAGCGTGTGGTCGATCTGCCAAGCCGCACCCGTGAGCCGCTTGACCTGGGCGACCTGTATATCGACTTTGCGCGACGCGAAGTTTTCCTGACCAACAAGCCGGTTGAACTCACGCGGATTGAATATGATCTGCTGAACACGCTGGCGATGCACGAAAATCACGTGCTGACGCATAAGCAACTGCTGGACAAAGTATGGGGGCCTGAATATCAGGCGGAAACTCAGTATCTGTGGGTGAATGTGAGCCGTTTGCGCAAGAAACTGGAACCCAGCACGGACAGTCCGCGTTACATCCACACGCAGCAGGGTGTGGGTTATGTGTTCCGCCGCCCCTGAACCCGATGTGATAAACGGTCTGTGAAGTTACAGGCCGTTTATCTATGCCCCTTTTAATGATGTTACGCGCTCGCCTGTTTCGTCTGCTGCGGTCGGTTGTGCTGATTACCCTGCCGTTACTGCTGATCCTGCCGACGGTTTTCGGCTGTGCGTTTATCTGGCTGATTACGCATATGGCCTGCGGCGGTGAGCAATCGCCATCCGTAGAGGGTATGACGCGTTACGAGGCGATCACATTTAAATCAAGCGAATTGAATCAACCGGTTCAGGGCTTTTTTGTGCATGGCACTAATGGTGTGACGATTATCCTGCCACCGACAGGCGGAAGTGGTGCCGGTTACTGGCGGCGCGAATACACCCTGCTGAATGAACACGGTTATACCCTGCTCAATTATGAATCACGCAGTTGCATGGGACAGCCGATTTCGCTGGGTTACAGTGAGGTCAGCGAGGTGGGAGATGCGCTGGCTTATCTGCAAACCCGCGCCGATGTTGATATGGAACGTGTGGGTATTCAGGGTTTTTCGACCGGCGGTGCGACGAGCATCATGGCCGGGGCGCGTTATCCACAGCTTAAAGCGGTGATCGCGGAAGGTGGTTATTATGATTTTGAGCGCTATACCGACGATCAGGTGCGCGGGGAATGGTTTGCGCCGTTGTATCGACTGGGGACGCATGTAGGGTATCGGGGGATTACCGGGCTGGATATCAGCGTGTTGAGTCCGTTGTCGGTGGTTGGGCAGATCGCGCCGCGTCCGCTGCTGCTGATTTATGGTCAAAATGAGCCTTCGCTGGCCGGAGGGCGTCTGCAACTGGAGGCCGCCGGAGACAATGCGCAACTGTGGGAGGTCCCCGGTGCAGGACATGGCAATTATTATGCCAGCGCACCGGAGGACTATACCGAACGCGTCATCGGGTTTTTGGATGCGACGTTTGCGAATCAATAAATACCGAACTTAACTGACCAGAAGCGCCTGATCCTCAAAAATCAGCTCAAAGTTCAGCATAAAAGCGGCCTTCGCGCCACTGCTGGCCGCGAGAATCACCTGACTCTGGGTCGCCATATCGCCGCTGGCATAGACACCAGGAATACCCGTAAAGCCTTTTTCATCTATTTTCACCAGACCATGCTCGTCGATCTGGCAGCCTAACTGCGCCGCCAATGGGCTGTGCTGATAAAACTGCGAGCGGACAAACAGCGCGCTGCGGTCAAGCACGGTGCCATCCTCAAAGATAAGCTGTTGCAGTTGTCCATCGGTGCCGGTCAGTTGTTGGATGGGAGTCTCGATCACGCGGATACTGAGGCGATTGAGCTGCGCCAGTTGCTCGGCATTCAGGCCGGATTCGCCATTGGTGCACAATACCAGATCGGCACTCCAATTGCGGATGGTGCGCGTAAACATAAATCCCTCTTCGCCAGAGCTGATAACCGCCAGCGGTTGATCCCGGACTTCCCAGCCGTGACAGTAGGGACACAGAAAAACACTGCTTCCCCAGAAGTCTGCCATGCCGGGGATGGCAGGCAGCTTGTCCTGCATGCCGGTCGCCAGCAGGATTTTTCTGGCCTGCTCGGTGCGGCCATCTTCGAGGGTGATGCTGAACGCCTGACCGGGGATGATGTCTGTGACTTTGCTATGAACAATCTCCACCGGGTACGGCGCAAGCTGTTCGCGCCCGATGTGCAGCAGTTCCGCCGGGGAAATGCCATCCCGTGTGAAAAAACCGTGGACGGCGTGTGAGGGCTGGTTGCGCGGTTGGCCGCTGTCGCATACCAGCACCTTACGCCGCGCCCGACCCAGCACCAGTGCCGCGCTCAAACCTGCCGCCCCGCCTCCGATAATCGCCACATCATACATAATCTGTTCTCCTGAGTATATAAATGATATTTGGTATCATTTAGAGATCGTGACCGGGCACTCTCTTACTTCAGGTCAACTGTTATAAAGTGAGCTGACGTTTGTTAGAATACGTCTGGCAGTTGCTGCCTAGTCCAACCCGTTCATGCTCTACAAACTGCAACAACAGAATCCAAACCAGGGAGGAAGGCAAGTACTGATGAAACATCTGCTGTTTATGGTTCTGGTGCTGTTTATCAACCCGGCCTTTGGCGCGGCACAAGCCACAACCGGATGTGAATCCGATATGCTGATTGCTCATCACGACGGTTATATGCGGCTCGATGCCGCTGGCGACACTCGCCCCTTTATCACTGATGCCACCCTGGCCGCCCGTGTGACTCAGCTTTTCCCGTCATCAGCGGGCGCTGCTTTCGCTGCGATCACCCAGCACGCTGACCAGAGTCAGATTGTTATCCTGGACGCAACTGGCACTCTCGAAAGGACGCTGCTGACATGCCCGCATGTGTGCCGCTGGGTGGATTGGTCACCGGATGAGACGCAGCTTGTGTATGTGGATTTCGCTGAGGCTGAGGGCTACACCTGGCAGCTTTACCTGATTAATCGGGATGGCACGGGGGCGAGATTACTCCTGGAAACCCAGACGTTTGATGAGGGCGCATTTGTCCACAGCGTCTGGTCGCGCGATGGGCGTATCCTTGCCTATGAACTCGTTGAACCGCTGGTGCAACGCCGAATTTTTTTATACGATCTGGATACTGATACCCATGAAATCCTCCTTCCCCCTGAAACGGGGAAATCTGAGGGACTGCTCGGCTGGAGTCGGGATGGTGACGCTGTGCTGTTATGGTCGGATCGGGAACGGGGTGGGATTTTCCGGGCCCGGTTGGATAGTCACGACCTGGAACATCTAAGCCTGCTGCGGCCCGGTGCGGTCGGCTGGTCACCCAATGGGGAGCAGGTGGTCTTTTTTGGGGCAGCCCCAGGTCAGCGCCATATCTATACGATGGAGTACGCTACCGGCAGAACCACGCAGCTGACCCAGACTGGTGTTATCCAGACCGACGGCGACGCCAGGCCGGTATGGTCACCCGATGGTCAACACATCATCTTTCAGATGTGGGCGGATGAAACCTATGCCTTGTTCAGCATGAAAGCCAATGGTGAGGGACTGACCAGATTACCCACCGCTTCAAATGCGTTCGTGGCCTGGCTGGGCTGTGAATAACCTGTGGTTTTAAGCAGGCGTTATGCCTACGCTGATGCAATCATCATTTTTCTGGACGGTTATTCCCTCGGTTGTACGGTATCATGACTTATAGGATACATGTCTAAAATGTGATGGTAAATGACTCAAGATCAAACAAAAATCAAGTTTCTATTCTGTCTTATCGCTTTAGTTATCTTAATCGCGGCCTGCTCGTCGGACTCGTCCACCCAGAATGTGACACCCTCCGCGCCGGTCAGTGACGAGAATATCCTCGTCTGGCAGGACAGCGGCCCCAATCCTTACGAGAGCACGCTCAACACGCCGGGGGTGATCGGCTTTATCCAGGCGGATGGCGAGATTGCGCCGCTGCTGGATGTCCCCGGCGCGGTACGCAATGTCAAAGCCTGTGGGGATGAAGCCACGTCAGCCGATGGCCGCTGGTTCACATTTTATGTGGGCAACAATGAAGGCACGTTATATCTGATGGACAATCACGCACCACCGGTTGAGATCGGTCAGGCCGGGTTGCTGTCGTGTCTGGGGGGCGGGACTTTCCGCTACACACCGGATGGTAATCAACTGGCGTATATCAATTACGGCAATAATCCCACCAACGGCGAATTTGTGACGGGCATGCTGCGCGTGGTCAAGACTGCGGATGGCGCTGAAGCCTATCAGCATGATCACGTGGCGGGGTTTGATCTGAATAATGCCGGCGTGGTATTCGGTGAGTTTTTCACCAACAGCCGCAATCAGGTCGATCAACTGGTGATTCACTGGTGGGAAGGCGAAGAGAATACGCGCGAAGTCGCGACTTTACGATCTGACCCGCAGTGCCGCTTTACCAGCGCCAATCCGCGCCTGACCGATGCTTATAATGCGGTGGTGGCGGTGGTGCAGCGCTGCCCCAATCAGGGATCAAGCTGGCAGCTTTATGGGCTGGAATTGAGTGATGGTCGCGTTTCGCTGATCGGCACGCAGCCACAATCCGGCACTTTTGCACCTTACAGCCGGACGAATCTGCTGCTGCTCTCCCCGGATGCGAAGACCGCTTTCCTGTCCACTGCTGATGGAGTCACGGCGCACACGGCTGGCCTGATACAGGTCCTGATCGAAGATATGGCGATTGATGACTTTGTTGACCGTCAGGTGATGTTACCGGCGCTCACCCGTCCGCTTGACCCGCTACCGCTCACCTCCGCCGATGGCCGCTGGCTTGCTGCGGTGGTCACCAGCCCCAATAACGAAAACACATTGAGTGTTTTTGACTTATCAGACAGCAGCAAAACGCCGCTGACCTACGCCACTGCCCGGCGCGGGGATGTGATCGCCAGTATGGTTTTTTCGGCGGACAGTCAGTATCTGTATTTCAGTGCGGGGAAAATCGCCACTCCGCGCGAAACCAGCACGGCGCTGTATCAGATGAATCTCAGTGATGGTCAAGTCAATCTATTGAGTCGGGGACATTATGTTCAGGGGTTGGCGCTGGCACCTGATGGCAGTCGCTTAAGCACTTTAGAATATACGCTACCGGACGATATCAATCAACCTGCTTATCTCAATCTGATTGACATGCGCGTCGATGGTGAGGACAGCGATATTCTGTACACTGGCGCGACTCTGGCAGATGACCGCGTGCGCAATGTGCGCTTTGCGTATCCGTTAAGCTGGCGACCTTAAAGGCTGTTTTCAGCGGCGCACACGGGTGATCTGGTGCGCCGCTGATTTCAACATCATTACAGGTAACGGGCGCTGCCCATGCACACCAGCGCGATAATCATCAGCACCATGCTCAGACGGGCGTGGCTCTGGAATTCGGTCAACATGGGCATGAGCTTATTCACGACTTCATTAGAAATCGATTGACCCACCACGACATTCTCGTCAATGGCGGCTTCTACAGCCTTAGAGGTGCGCCCGACCACAGCGCCACCATGAATGGTCGCCAGCAAACCTGCCAACGCACCAATCCCCAGAACGATATTGCCGGTGGAGGTAAAGTGAGACGGCGCGTTGCCTACCGCATACAGCAGCAGACCCGCTAATGTGGTCAGGCCGGAGACCATAGCGATAATGCTGCCAAAATTGGTGGTGGAAAACAGCGCCTTGAGGAAGCGCAGTCCACTCTCGTTAGAATTGATGGCCGCCGGTAAGATATAAAATGTGGCTGCCGCGCCGATTCCAACCCAGGCAAAGGCGCTGACAATGTGCAGCAGACGTAATACAATCAGTACAATATCCATATCATTCCCCCTAAAGTGTCAATAGATAAGCAATCAGATCAGCCATTTGTTGTGGTGTGAGACGTTGTCCATACTGTGGGAACATCGTGTTGGAGAAACCTTCGACGATATAAGCCGCAGGCTGGGTCATGCTGGTATGCGTATATTCTTCTGCCGATTGACCGTCTACACGATTTATAGCTTTTTCCGCATATCCCTGCAATCCGGGGCCAACCAGCTTGGAGTCGTCCAGTGCGTGGCAGGTCGAGCAGGCCGGTGCGCCCCCGATTGACTCGGTAAATAAGGCCGCGCCACTGCTGGCATCTCCCGGCGGTAAAGCGGCGTCATTGGCTGAAGTGCCAGCGGGCGAACAGGCGACGGTGAGCAGTAAAGTCAGCATGCAAAGTAAAATGATCCGCATTGTTTTCCCTTCTTGTAGAAGTAAGGCATCACAAGAATGTTTACGCAATGCTTGCGCCATTTGTTGCAGAAACTGGACTTTTGTACAGGCCAAATGTTCGGTTGGGATTAAATCACATAGCGCGCATGATAGTCTGCCAGAGTGGCGGCATCCAGATGGAGATTTTCGCGCAGGATCGCATCGGTATGCTGGCCCAATGTCGGCGGATAGAGGCGCACTTCTGCCGGGGTGGCGGAAAGCTGTGGCACCGGCCCGATAAAGCCACCGACTTCATCCACCAGACCCCGCGCCTTTATATGCGGATCATTCAGAATCGTCGGCAAATCATTAATCAACCCTGCCGGAATGCCAAGTTCGAGCAGCGCATCCACCCAGGTCTGCGCTGGACGCTGCAAAAACACGGATGCCAGTTCAGCGATCAGCGCATCACGGTGGGTAACTCGTGCGGGATTGGTCGCGTAGTACGGATTATTAGCTAAATCCTCGCGCTCAATCAATTGGCATAACTGCCAGAATTGGCGATCATTGCCTACGGCCAGCACAAATTCACGGTCAGCCGCGCGAAAAGTCTGGTAGGGGACGATATTGGGATGCTGATTGCCATAACGCACAGGTGGTTGACCGGAAACCAGATAATTGCTGGCGACATTCACCAGCGCTGCCAACTGAGAATCCAGCAGGGAAATATCAATGTGCTGGCCTTCGCCGGTATTTTGCGCATGATGCAGCGCGGCAAGAATCGAGGTTGAGGCGAATAATCCGGTCAGCACATCGGCAATCGCCACGCCGACTTTATAAGGTTCGCCATCCGCCGCGCCTGTAATCGACATGAGGCCGCTCATGGCCTGAATGGCATAATCATAACCGGCGTGCTGGCTGTAGGGGCCGCTCTGCCCGAAGCCGCTGATGCTGCAATAGACCAGCGACGGATTGAGCGCTTGCAGATCGGCAAAGCTCAGGCCGAAACGCGCCATTTCCCCGACTTTGAAATTCTCAACCACGATGTGACTCTGCGCGGCCAGTTCACGGGCGATTTTCTGACCTTCGTCCGATTTCAGATTTAAGGTCAGGCTGCGTTTGTTGCGGTTCACACTCAGGAAATAAGCGCTCTGGCGGTCAGCGCCTTCACCCTGCCAGGGCGGCCCCCACTGGCG
>JBBSQD010000146.1:0-15443 GCA_038258185.1 Aggregatilineales bacterium
AGGGTGAGGTGTACTCTTTACGCGATCTGCCAACGAATTTCTGATTATTTTAATAGTATCGCAAGTGTTTCTAAATTGCCAAATAATAGCAGATCCCTGAAGAGAGTTTAAACAATAAAAAAGATCACTTCCGCGCAATTTTCCTTAACTGAAAACGTTCGTATATACTATCGCTATTCTTAACCGTATATCACGGATATAATTGCCGTATCTCTTATACGGGACAGGGTTTACGGTTAATCTCATGACCACTTTAGCTTATTTGCGCCGTGATTGTCACTTTGAGAATTATTTGGCGTAAATTTTTCAGCGATAAATGGCGCGAAGCACTAGACAGTGCCAATCACTAAACCCTCACGAGCAACCTCCACCACCTCACGGGTAATGGCCTCCAAACGATTGATTTTCAAAACCCGTTCGATCTGCGCAAACAAGCGATCCAGCAAGCGAAAGTTGCCTCGGGTCATGGCAAGGATGGCCGTACAGGCATCCACCTGAGACCGATCCTCACGATCAAAAGGCTGTGGGCAGGCTTTGTGCCAATGATATTCAATAATGGGCTGCATCTCGGCTTGACTCAGCGGGCGAAAGGGATGAACAAAGCCAACACGGGAATAGAGCTGCGAATAGCGTGCTAACCGTTTTTCGATCCCGGGCATCCCCATAAATACGACGGCCAGGTCAAAGTGCTCGTAGAAATCACGGACTTCTTCAAAGCCATGCATACTCAAGCGATCCGCTTCATCGACAATCAACAATTCGCGCTTGCGGAGATGTTGAAGGCGCTGCTCGAAGGGTTCATGGGGATAAAGCCGCTCCAGTTGATGGAAGCGATAACTCATCAGGGCCGCACGCAGATCACGAATCTGATGGCGAACGCGCTGAGGCGTGTGGACAACATTGGGCGTGTACAGCAGGGTCAACAAATGGCGGGGTGCTAAGCCACTAGCCGAAACTTATCCAACAGACGGAGGCGGTTGGGATGGTTAAAGGTGTTCTGGTCAGCCATCACCTGGGTGACGGTTTGGACAAGCTCCTGCAGTGAGCGGTGCAAGCGATTGGCAACAGCCAGTTGCTTGAAGTGCAACCAGAAACGCTCGATGGGGTTGAGAAACGGGCTGTACTTGGGTAACCAGATCACCAGCAAGCGCTCTTGGAACAAACTCAGTGCCGCCCGCACGGTTTTACTGTGGTGGTAAGAGGCATTGTCCATCACCAGGATCAGGTGTTGACGGGGATATTCTTCGAGCAGATGCTCAATAAAGGCAATGAAGGTATCGCTGTTTTTGCGGCTGGCGGTGGTGTAGGTGACCCGTGGGCTGCGCCAGTTGTAAGCACCAAACACATGGAGGTGGTGGGGTGAGCCGGGTGCGGGAATGAGCTTGCGCTGGCCGCGTTTCATCCAGCAGCGCCGCAGCGGCGGATGCAGGCTCACGGTGGTTTCGTCCACAAAGAGGAGTTCGGACTCGGAAATCGGGTTAAGTGGGATGTTTTTTTAACCAGTCCAGCACCTGCTGCGCTGTTTCCTGGGCTGGCCGATCTTGCAGGTGCGTCAAATCGTGCTTGGGTTCCTTCCAGCGATACCCTGCACGCCGCAACAAGGCCCGAAAGCGGCTGTAGCTGAGCCCAATCCCGGTCGTTTCCGCCAGATACAAGCGCAAGCGGTTAATTGTCCAGATCGTAAACGGCAGCCCTTCATCGCGTGGATCGCTCTCCAGCAAGCGTCCCAATTCATCCAGGTAGGCTTCATCGGCCTTGGCCGGTCGACCCGTTCGGTGGCCGTCGCGTAGTCCAGCGATGCCGTGCTCCCGCCAGCGTTTGTGCCAGGCATAAATCGTATTGCTCGTCACCAGCACCGCCTGCGCCACCTGCTCTGGGTGCTGTCCCAGATGCAGCATTCGCACGGCAATCGCTCGCTGCCGCACCTCCGGATACCGCGACGTGTTGATGGCTGCTTCAAGCGTCCCAAGTTGCTCGTCTGTTAGTGTGAAATCGATTCGTCTGCTCATACCACTACATTTTATCTTGTTGGCCGTCTTTCGAACACTGGCTTAGTTGGGGGATAGTCTCAGTCCACTGATCGGGAAAGTTGTCCAGGCAAGGGTCAATCTGATCCCAATGGGCATAGCGTCGGGCCGAGACGGTTTTGCCGACTCCGGGAGCACCGTAACACAGACCAATGTAGCGATAGTGGCGACAGGCATCGCAAAACTCGGCAAAGCGTTTGTGCTCCTGGGTCACCCAGAATTTCTGGCGTTTAGTCATGGCGATAGCGCTTTAACGGGGTGGCCGGTTGGCGGGAGTCATCCATCTCCGGTTTAGACTCGGGCGAATCATGCCGTGGTTTGAGATAGGCATCCGCCTGCGCCTGGCGGGATTTGATCTCACGCTGTAACTGGCGACGACGGCCATTGCGCTGCCGTTGGATTTCTTTCAGGCTGGTGGTGGTTCCAGCGAGTTCATGGCAAATGGCGCGGCAGACAAAGCGGTGATCATGATAAACCCGAATTTCGGCCATATCGCGGGGATCATAACGAATGACGACCTCCTCACCGATGTAGGCACTCAGGTTCAGATCAAAGTACCACAGGTTGTGGAGGCGAATACCTTCCTGCCGTACGCGACGGGTACGCGGGACAGTCGCCAGGAGCAGGTCAAGTTGTTCCAGGTTCTCAGGCAGCTGCGGCAAAAAGCCGCTGTTGCGCCACATGGCCTGAGGCGGCTGTCCGGTCACACTGTGCACGCGCTCATGATAGGTATGCAATAGAAAATGTCGAAATGCGATGTCGAACGCTTCCAGTGTCAACTCGGGTTCGTCCACAAGATGACCATTGGGTGTATAGCCTGGTAGTTCGGCCAGCAGCATCTGTTTCACCGTGCGAAAGAAACGTTCTACACGGCCTCGCCCACGCGGCATTCCCGGAGTGGAGAATATCAAGCGCATTTTCAGATCCGCACTCACCTGCTCCATGTGGTGGGACGTAAAGTCTGCGCCGTGATCGGTATAGAAGCTTTGGGGAATGCCACAGACAGACCAATGGGAGTCTGGCTTGTGCCAGATGGCCTGATGCAGGGTCAGCGCCGTCGCCAGAGAAGTTGGGGGCTCAAAGCCCACATAGTAGCCCGCAATGGCACGGCTGTAATCGTCCATAATCACAGTGAGCCAGGGACGGGCTGGTTCGCCACGTGGGTTCACCACAAAAATTTTCAGCAGGGCATGATCAGCCTGCCAGATTTCGTTGGGAGCGGTGGCATCGCGTTGGTGTAGCAGATCAAAGGCTTCACGGTAGGCTTTCGTTCCTTGCTGCGCCAGCACCCTCATGCCAGTATCCAACTGAAGCACGATGTTGCGAATCGTTCCATAGCTGGGAATCGCCCAACCCTGGGCCAGCGCAATCTGGGTCACTTTGCGTTGAACCGAGGCCAGTGAGGGAGCAGGTTTTTGTAGGATCAAACCTTCAATTGCCTGTTGGAGTTCGGGGCGAATGTGGTGCTGGCCCTGATCGGCACGCTGCTTGCGCTCCAACCCGACCAGCCCCTGATCCCGATACCGCTGCACCCACCGTTGCAGTGTTCTGAGCGGCAGCCCGTGCTCCTGGGCGATAGCGGTCAACGTGACACCCGCTTCGAGATGCGGACGCAGAAGCTGAAAACGCTGCAATGCGACCTGACGTTCCGATTCGGCCAACTCCGACATAGGCCAAGCCTTTCGCTTAGGGGTATTTACTCCCAGGCAATCTGTTCGACGGCTTGCTGCAAATCGTGTTCAGTACCCTGGATATAGATCATCGTCGTATCCAGGGAGTCGTGACCCATGATCTGTGCCAGCCGATGCAAAGGTACAGCCTCCGCCATCCGATAGCCAAAGCGATGGCGCAGGTCGTGCGGTCGAAGCTTCGGTAGCCCAGCTTTCTGAGCATATTTCTTGATAAGGAACCCCACACCTCGCGGGGTCAGTTGTTCCCCTGTCCGCTGTGACACAAACAGAAAAAGCGTCTGTTGCTCCTGAGCCGCCAGATAATCGGTCAGGGCCTGACGAGCCGTGGCATTCAGCGGCACTTCCCGATATTTGTTGCGCTTGCCCCACACCTTCAAGTAACCACTGCGTTTGTGCAGCACCACGTGCTCACCTCTGAGGGAACAAACCTCGTTGACCCGCAAACCAGTGTGAAGCATCAGGACAATCAAGGTGCGATCCCGTAGCGAACCGGCCTGTTCCGCCGCCGCCACCAGTGCCGCTTCCTCATGGTCGGCCAGATGATACGCTGGTCGTGCCATTTGCGGGACGAGCTTGACCACTGAGGCTGGGTTTCGGGCGGTGAACTGATGATCGGCAGCCCAGCCAAAATAGCGCTTGAGGCTGACCAGATGCCGGTTGATTGTGGCGGGTTGGAGTTGAACATCATGTTGGAGATATGCCCGATAGCGCGTCAGGGTTGGCGTGGCGACTCGCTCGAGTGCGAACGCTTGCTCGGTCTCCTGGCCCTCCGACCAGACGGTTTCGCACCAGGCCATGAAGTGCTGCAAGTCACTGAGATAATTGCGAACCGTCGCAGGCCGTAAATCGACCTCATCGTGTAGGTGCTGCTCGTAGGCAGCCAAGGCCGCTTGTGCGGGTGTGGATAGTGTCGGCTTGGATGGACGAGTGGTCATTGCTCTCTTGGTTACATTAGCAGATGTAAATTTTGAACGCTATCCGCTGCATTAGCAGATGTAATTCGGAAGCTGTACCCTATATTATAACTGCTAATGGCAATTAGCGGTATAACTTGCTAGGACTAAATTGGGATCAAGCGGGGATGGTTCGAAGCGAAACACATGGCTGGTTGGACACCAATAGACCATGCCTACATCATAGCATGTCGCGCCATTTATCTCTGAAATTTTTACGCCAAATAATTCTCAAAGTGACACCACCATCGATCAAGACCTCGAAAAGAACAAATATGATATTCTTCAGATCGCCAATAACAAGCAGCTCGGCAATGTGACCTGGGTCGAGGAAAAGGCTTCGGGTCGCATCGCCTGGAAGAAACGCCTCATCGGCGATCTCGTCGAAAAGATGAAACCGGACGATGTGCTGATTGTGAGTGAGCTGTCGCGCTTAGGTCGCTCGATGATGGAGTGTATGGAGATTCTCGCGGTGGCTGCCGAAAAGCACATCCGCATTTATGCCGTCAAAGGCAACTGGCAGTTGGATAATTTGTTCCAGTCCAAGATCGTGGCAATGGCTTGTATGATTCAGGGATATCGGTGACAGGTGAGTTCACCTTTTCGGTAAACTCCTTCGGTTTTGACACCTAAGCCCAACCTCACCTTCTCTTTGCTTTGCCTATTGCCTTTTCACTAAATTTTTGCAACAGAACCTTAATTGGTGCCATGAATTTGCATAAATGATGTCATTGACCAAACTTGGTGTTTGGCCAACAGGTTTTGCTACATTACCGGTTTATTCATTTCCTCATTTATTGAAATGGACATATAAAGACCTCATAGTCTGCCCAAGTAGTCTTCACACAAACAAGGTTATCATTTAAATTATAGCTTTCCCACAATGTGTCAATATCATCATACCTTGTTGGAATAATAACAAGGCGTTCAGGCGGATTCTCAATAGTAAATTTTTGCTGATCACGATACTGATAGTAAATGGGAAAATCTAAACAACATCCAATCACAAATTGATCTTGCTCATTCGCATATTCTTGTAGAGTCTGTTCAAGCATATCGACCTGAGACACATTGCTCAAAGACTGATATTGGATCGAAGCAAAAATCAATAAGCTAACTATAAGCGCATAAGGCGCAGATTCAATTGACAAAGTACGATTGATAAATGATACCCAACCCGTCGCAGCCACCAACGCGATGAGCGGTAACAGATAGACATAGTTACGAGGAAATAATACGCTATCTGTGAGCCAATATTGCAAGAATGACAGGGCGATGGCAGTTGCTACGGTAACTGCGACAGGTAGCGCCACTACATTTCTCTTGACAACCGGCAAAAACCGTAAGCTGAGGAATAAACCGATGACTATTAGGCCGATAATCCAACTGGCGCCGAGACTTTGAAGAAAAGCCAACCACAACTCAAACGGGTTCTCATAACCGAATTGTGACGAAAAGCTACTAAAATTGCCGGATGCCAGCGCCTGTATGTAAAACAATGTTGCTGTGACTGTACCAAACGTTATAGGAAGAAAGTAATTCTTCCAAAAATGCTTTTCTCTGAATAATAGTATAAAGAGCATTAATGGTAGGATAAGTAGCACCATTGTCGGCAACGTTATTACCATCATGATAGTCAAAAAAAAGAGCGATTTTTCATAATTTCGCGACAATAATTTATAAGGGGGTAAAACACAAACCATCCAGAAAAAGACCAGACTCAACAAGGCTGTAAGACTATAACCTCTTGCATTCACAAAATATTCGCCAAAAATCGGCATCACGATTAGAAAACTTGATGCTAGCAACCCAGATGACACATTAAATATTTGTTTTCCAATTCGATACAGTAGCGCAACCGTCAACAAACCAGATATTAGTGCTGGAAGACGAATTGCAATCAACGAGTCCCCAATAAACATAGTGCTTAACCAAACCAATAATGAGTGAAGCAGATGGTTATTTGGTGCCGTGTATACAAAAAGAGCCGTTAGAGGAGATTGGGCATAATTAAAGTATGTATACGCCTCATCATATTGAATAGTCCTCAGTAAATGCGATACAAATAATCCCCAAGTGATGTTTAGTATTAAAACAATTGGAAGTGAGCGTTTGAAAGAAAATTTCATAATAGTCTACAACCTCTTCGCCAAAACAACTGCTGAAACCGAGAAGCTCATGCCAGAGATCAAACGTGCTGACAACTGTACTAGCAGACATATGGGATTGCCAAATACCTGCTTTCGTGGTTTGATAAATTTCTCGTAACAGGTTAAGGAGATAAGTAGCATGTGGCGTAAAGCGCTTCTTGCGACCGCCGCCTTAATCGTGCTTTCGATTATCCTTGATGCCATTTTTGGCCCCATATTGACCTCTGTAATCAATGGAGAAAGCGCGTGGTTGGCGGATTTGAATGTGACAACAGGCACATTCATCTATGTCATGTCGTGGGTACGAAGAATCATTGATGCCCTTGTACTCTTTGCGGTGATCTGGTGGGCTCTTCAATCTTCAATGCCTCAGACACCAGTAAATGGTAAACGAGATGAAACCCCCGCATTGAAAAATGTCGATACTACCAGCCGTAGCACTATTTCATAATAAGCAGCTAATGATCCTCTGAAGTACGGTAGAAGCAAAGGCAACAATCCCAGTTTTTCAATGGAGTATGAAAAAAGCCCTTTTCGTACACCACCCGGAGCCACAAATGCCGTCTCAAATCGTCCCCTCCAATACCCATTTAGCCGTCGCCACCGACACCGATTTCGCCGCCCTGAGCGAATTGCTGCTGTCGACCGTCAGTGCCAGCAGTGCCCGGATTTATGCCCAGACGCTGCGCGCCTGGCAGAACTGGTGTACGGAGCAGGCCGTTGACCCGATGGAGTTGACCCCACGGCGGGTGCTGGCCTTCCTCGCCAGTGCCGACACCACCAAAGCCACGCGCCAGCGCCAGTTGTCGGCATTGCGCAAGCTGGCCCAGATGCGCTTCATCCTCACGCCCGGCGATGATGAGGCCCGCCGACTACATGAGGCGCTGAAGGTGATTAAAGCCCCGGCCATGAGTGATCAGGCCAAAACCCAGGAACGCGCCAGGAAAGCCCTCACGCCCGCCGAAGCCGATAAGCTGCTGCGCCAGTGGGATGGTGAAACGCCCCAGGAGAAACGCAACCGGGCGCTGGTCGCGGTCTTACTATTGGCGGGGTTACGCCGAGCGGAAGCGGCAGCGCTGCTGTGGGCGGATGTCGATTTTGAGCATGGGGTGCTGACCATTCGCCACGGCAAGCGCGACAAGGCGCGGTCGGCTCCGCTGGCTGGCGAGTTTGCTCTCGAAGCGCTGCAAGACTGGAAGGAAGCGCAGCCGGAGGGCTACGCTTTTGTCTTCACACCCATGACGCGGGGAGGCCAGTGTAGTAAGGATCGGGCGCTGACCGGCACGGATGTCTACCGCATCTGGGCGGCGACGTGCAAACTGGCCGGTATCCAGGCCAAGCCGCATGATGCCCGCCGCACGTTTATCACTGAAGCGTTGACCACCGGCACGCCCATTTCGACTGTTCAGCAGGTCGTCGGTCACGAACGCGGCGACACCACCCTGCGCTATGCCCAGACCGTCGATGCCCGCCGGGCGAAGAAGGAACTCAAGCTGCGCTATGGGTAGTGAATGATAGAAGCTGGATGAAGAAGCGTAGCCTGCGGCAGGGTTATTAATTCACCATGTAGATGCTCTGATCTTATACACTATCAATTATTGTAAAACTTTTCTCTAATCTCAATATGATTGACAAGCCTGCATATTTTCGTATACTTTGGAAATGGAAAGCGCTTTCCATTTTTAATTATAGGTTATTTGATAAATGTCCACGACTATTTATGATGTTGCCCAATATGCTGGTGTTGCTATCTCTACCGTTTCAAAAGTTCTTTCGGGCCGTCATTCAGTCTCTAAAAGAACGCGTGAGCGGGTTCTCCACGCCATTACTGAACTCAACTATATCCCTAGCAGTGCAGCCCGCAGCCTTGCAGGTGACCGGACAAATATGCTCGGGATTGTCATTGCCTATGACCCTGATCATCTCTTTAGCGATCCTATGTTGCTAAAAGTCATTCACGGCATTGATGACCGTGCAACCGAAGAAGATTACGCCCTTATCCTGTCCACGCCCCGTACCATAGATGAACGCATGCGCGCCTTCAATCGACTACTGCGCGGTTTCCGACCAGATGGTGTGTTGGTAGAAGGCGGGTTGGGTGACGAAGGCGTAACGTTGCTGGCGGATAGCGGTTACCCCTGTGTTGTGATTGGTTACAACACGCACACCCTGCCTTGCGTTTACCCGGATGATTACCGCGGTGCCCAACTCATGACCCGTCACTTAGTCGAATTAGGACACAAACGTATTGGCGTGATTAGTGGGCCCAGATCGAATCCGCTAGCTATGCAGGCGCGTTTTCGCGGATATATTGATGAACTGAAGGCGGCAGATCTGGAATTTGATTCGGATCTACTCCTTTATGGGAATTTTCGACCTGAGTCTGGCTTCGAAGCAGCAGCGAAACTTATGGCCTTGCAAGCCCCGCCGACAGCAATTTTTGCCTTCAATGATCGGATGGCTATGGGGGCATTACGCTGGCTGAGAGAGCAGGGTTATAAAGTGCCAGAGCAGGTTTCAGTTGCTGGTTTCGATAATGTTGCAGATAGTCTGCATACTGATCCACCGCTGACCACAATTCATTTTTCAGCCACCGATATTGGCCGTACCGCAGCGGATATGTTGTTTCGGCTGATTGATTCTCAGCAGCTAGAAGCCAATGAAATTGTATTGCCTGTGGAGTTCATTGGTCGAGCCTCGACCGGCTCAGTAGCCTAAAGGAGGATTTGATGATCAATACTCGGAATTTAATTGAACCATCCAGCGTATGGAATCATCGCAGTAGCTTAATAGTCGAAATTATATCACTTTTCAGCGCTACAATTTTGTTATTTTCTTATATGTTTTTGCCCTGGATTATAGTAGATGATCAGACCAGAACGGCTTTCGAGCTGCTTTCTGTTGAAAGCGAACCGATCACTTTAATTACTCCTGGGTTTGTACTGCCCACGCTGGCAATCTTGGCAGGCATAGTCGCTATTCTGAGTTTGCGCCGGGGACACATACGACGACTCACTGCCTCTATCCTCACACTTATTGGGCTGTCAGGCGTTATCTACTTTGCGCTGATTTACAGGAATGACGACCAGACTATTCTGCAAAGTGGCTTCTGGCTTACGCTGCTGGCCTGTCTATGGTTTATTCTACAGAGCATATTGCCAAGAAGTTTTCCTCAGAATCAGATTGGCTTATCCGCTGGGCTTCAATCCGCTGGCCAAGCGATTACTGGAGTTTTTAAGGAACTTTACCGTAACCGGTTTTTATACTTGCTGGCTCTGCCTGGAATTATCTGGATGGTGATTTTCGCTTACATCCCGATGTCTGGGCACCTCATTGCTTTTAAGAACTTTAGGGCCAATCTCGGTATTTTTGGAAGCGATTGGAGCGGATTTAAAAATTTTGAGTTCTTTTTCAGCAGCGGCGACTGGCTGAAAGTCACTGGTAATACCGTTTTCCTGAATCTAATGTTTGTGATAGCCAGCCTGGGAACAGCCCTTCTGCTGGCAATTTTCTTAAACGAATTGCGCATGGTGCTGTTCAAAAGGATGGCACAATCGCTCGTGTTACTACCCAATTTTATTTCCTGGCTGGTCGTTAGTGTGATGTTTTTTGCACTGTTTAATTCCACTGATGGTCTTGTCAATCGAACCTTGACCAATGTTGGTATTGACCCGGTGAGCTGGTATTCCACGCCGGGTGTTTGGCCCTTGCTGCTAACACTGGTCGATGTGTGGAAGGGGGCAGGTTACACATCTATCATTTTCCTGGCGGCGATTACCGCTATACCCGATGAATACTACGAAAGTGCGATGATTGACGGCGCAAACAAACTGCAACAGATGCGCTTTATCACCCTGCCGCTATTAGTCCCAACAGCCATCATTCTGGGGCTGCTCGCACTGGGGCGCATTTTTTATGGCAACTTTGAGATGATTTATTCTCTGGTTGGTGATAATGGGATTTTGTTTTCCACCACTAATGTGATTGACACCTATACTTTTCGTGCATTGCGCCAGCTGGGTAATTTTGGCATGACGGCTGCCGTGGGGCTATATCAGTCTGTGTTGGGCTTAATTGCGGTGATCTTTTTCAATTGGCTGGTGAAACGTATTAATAGTGAAGTGGGGTTATTTTAATGAGCACAACAACTATGGAAAAAATGCCTTTCGGCACGGGTCAGGAGAGGTCATGGCGTTCTGGTATCTTTGATAGATTATTTAAATTTCTTGTTTATGGCTTTATATTATTTTTTGTTATTGCATGTCTTGTGCCTTTTTTGCTGGTGATTTCTGGATCATTTTCCACAGAAGCCTCACTTCGTCTCTATGGTTTTCAGTTACTGCCGGTGGAATTTACGACGTACTCTTATCAATTTGTACTGAGTGGCAATCAGGTTTTTCGGAGTTATAGCATCACAGTATTTGTGACTACAATTGGTACAGTGCTGGGTATGGCGATCACGACACCTTTCGCCTATGTCATGGCTAGTCGTAAAGCCAAATATGCCAATTTCCTCTCGTTTATGACCTATTTCACGATGATTTTTGGTGGTGGTTTAATCGGCACCTATATTCTGGTTGCCCGCTGGTTGGATTTAAAAGATAACCTGTGGGCGATGATCTTACCTTATCTCGTCAATCCGTTTTATGCTTTTGTACTTGTCGCTTATTTCCGGACTTTACCTCAGGAAATTATAGATGCGGCAACGATTGATGGCGCGAATGATATTGTGATTTTTTATCGCATCGCTCTGCCATTAGCTAAACCCGCAATTGCTTCAGTCGCGTTGTTCTATGCGTTGCGCTACTGGAATGATTGGTGGCTGCCACTCTTGTTTATTGATGACCCCAGTCTGCATTCCCTTCAGATGATGATTCGGAAAGTGTTTTCTCTAGTAAATGCTGCCCAGTACATCAACAGTACGAATGTGGTGTTCGATCAAGATATTCCAACCTATGGGGTACAAATGTCTACGGCCATTCTGACTATTGGCCCAATTATTCTGTTCTATCCGTTTGTGCAGCGATATTTTGTCAAAGGTATGACGATCGGTGCAGTGAAAGGCTGATCTAGCCGAAAGGAGAAAGAAGCTCATCTAAATGAACTCAATCTAAAAACAATTATTTGTTCAATTAAGCTATTTGTGAAAAGGATTTGGAAATGTCTGACAAAAAACTTTCTCGTCGTGACATGCTTAAGCTCATGGGTGCTGGCGCGGCATCTGTCGCTGTTGGGAATCGCTTTTTTCCGTCCCAGTTTGCACTGGCTGCACCCTTTCAACAGGACATGATGGAAGAAGTAACTATCAGGCTGATGCTACCGCAGGCAGAACGCCCGGCGATTATGGACGAAATTATCGCCGAAGCAGAACGCCGGATGCTGGAAGCTGGCATGAATACCAAGCTGGATATCACATTTGTGCCGTGGGGGGCTGACCTGAGTAAAATCTCAGTTGCCCTGGCGGCGGGTGAGGATGTCGATCTGGTATTCGATGCACCCTGGTTGGCGATTAATCAGAATATTGCGCAGGAATTCTATACCCAGCTTGATAATGCCGAAGGCCCTTATGGGAATTTGCTGGAAACTTATGGGCCGACTATTTTAGCCAACCGGCCAGAACTGATGTGGCAGGCGAATAAATTTGGCGGTAGGGTAATGGGCATACCATTAGGAGCCTATCATTATCAGGGGCGTTCCTGGCTGATCCGTAAAGATATTCGTGAAGAAATTGGTTATCCTGAAATTAAAACGATGGAAGATCTTGAAGGTTTTCTCTATGCCGTCAAGGAAGCAAAACCCGATCTTATCCCGCTGAAAGCCGCCCCGGTAGGCCACGCATTATTCCATGATTTTGACACTTCATTACGTTCAATCGGTGCGCCTGACTTTGATGTCATTTATCTGAGTGGTAACGATGGCATAGTACGCAATGTCTTTGATGAACGCCCGGAACTATTTTGGAATTACATTCTTCAGGGTCAGAAGTGGCTGCAAGATGGCCTGATCCCTGCCGAAATCCCGGCATCTGGCGATCCATATGCGATTGATGGTGGCCGTACAGCCGTTGCACAGGCCAATGACTTTGGCTATAACGCGAGTGTCAAGCGCAATGTCGAAAATCTGGGCGGGGAAGTGGAATGGGTCACATTCTTTGATCAGAGCGAACAGCGCGTTGTCAATTTCCTGCAATACAACTTTATCTGTCTCAATCAGGCAGCGGCTCACCCAGAGAGGGCAATTGCTTTGCTCGATTGGGCTAATCAGAAAGAAAACTATGATTTGTTGGCTTATGGCTTTGAGGGACGTAACTGGGAAGCCGTTGGAGAAGATCAGTATCGTCCGCTTGAGGAGTTATACCCCTGGTTCCCATTCGCCTGGATATGGAATCCTACTACAAATCGTGAAAATGCGAATGCTGCCCCTGGTGCGGTGGATTGGAATATCTGGTCTGCCAATGCGGGTAATTTCCAGGCGGATGTGCTGTTGGGCTTCACGAAAAACGATGAACCTGTGTTGAACGAAGTCTCACAGCTTAATGCGTTGAAAGACGAATTCTGGAAACCCCTTATGAGCGGTGTAGTTGAAGATGTTGAAACCTGGTGGGGACAGTTCGCTGACCAGGCTGCACCTATCGCACGCACGATTCAGGAAGAGTATCAGCGGCAGATTGCTGTTTTCATGGACAGCATGTAATTCTAAAGTCTTTGATAGAGGTGGATTATAATCCACCTCTATATGATCAAAAGGATGACTATAATGCTTATACCTGCTGATGTGGAGCAGTTTAAGAATGACGGTTTTTTGATTGTCCGCAACGTATTCGGTAGTGCGGAACTTGACCATCTGCGGCAGTTGGCAGACCGGGTGCGTGAAAAAACCAATACTCATTTTTATGGGGGCACGCGGTATTGGTATAAAAACCATGAGAAGGTGGAGGATATTCCTGCAGATGATCGGGCACTTTCGACCTGGGGCATTAGCGCTATTACCCGCCGTGAGCTTTTCGAGCCTGATCTGGTGAATGTGTTAGGCCAACCTAAGATTGATGAGGCTTTAAATGGATTGCTTAAAAATCCGCGTGCCTGGGGCATAAAAATTCTGTGGAATCCTCAGCTTTACGGTTACGATCTGCAATGGCACAGAGATTTTGGTGATAAGTCCTTGTACGATTATGTGCAGTACAAACCACAAGAGCAGGATCATATTCAGTTTAATGCTGCTCTATATGACGACAATAGTTTTGTCGTTATCCCCGGCTCACATCGTCGTGCCTTAAGTGCGCTTGAATGGCAAGCCGTTAATCAGCAAAGTACAATTGAATTGCCGGGAGAAGTAGAAGCCTCACTTAAAGCAGGTGATATCGTCTTTATGGATGCCCATGCGTTACATCGTGGACGCTGTGCAGCCGATGCCAATCGTCTGACATTACACTATTCCGCCCAAGCTGAATGGGTTCCCCTGAAGACATGGGGGCAGGAAGTGGATGGTGATTTTTGGGAGTGGCTGACCTCCGATGAATTTCTCTCCTATCTGACTCCGGCTACCCGTACTTATTATGAACGACTCCGAACCGCTGAATTAACTGATGACCCACTCGATTTTGTGCGAAATGTCGCGCGTGAGCACGGTTGGCAACCGCAAAAGTAATACTAAAAATTTAAGCCATAAACTTCCTGGCTGACTTTGATAGAGACTATTTCAGAGAGCGACTAAGGTAAATCTTGGTCGCTCTCTTCTTCTTTTCATGAGAATCAAAAAACGGGCTACACACGCTAATCCGTTTTTATTTGTGTTACGGATGTTACATAGAAACCGAGGTCTTATATAGCAACAGGTTCTGCGTCTGATAGTGCGTCTGGGATTGTTAATCCATCAAGGTCACCACTTCCGTCTATGCTGCACAAAATTTCTCAGACACTCGTCTCCACATTTGGGATACTTGACAGCCCGATACCTGCACCACGCAACATGGTTAAGGCCAGCGATAGATCTCAAGCTCGATTATTATTAACCTAAAATTGGAGAACAGTTCTCTGATTTGAACCCTGTCACATTCAATGCTACCCTTATGAAACAGCCGATCGAAGAGTAACCTACGATCATGTCTGATCCCAACTCATCGTCAGCACCCTATTAACCAGTGGTGCTAGTTGAAAAAGTCACGGATCCGCTGCATCCTTGAAGTGTGAAGCAACAAGAAGGAGCGAGAGCCGTGACTACTGAAGATATTATCGTGCATATTTTTTGTAAAGTCGATGATCGGATGCCAAACCTCCCGAAACATAGTCAAGCCAAGCTGTATCCGAGTGAATTGGTCACGATTGGGGTGTTGTTCGCTCTCAAAGGCGGTCACTTCCGAGCCTTCTATCGCTGGCTGAAACGCGATTATGAAGCCCTGTTCGCGGGCCTGCCGCATCGTACGCGTTTGCAACGCGCCTTGAAAGCCCACGCAGACTGGCTGGATCGGTTGCTGGCCGAGGCCACCCTGTTCACCGTCATCGATACCTATCCGATTGAATTGCTGTTTCCCATCCGTGAAGGGTGCAGCCTCCCCAATCGCGTTTCGCACGACTGGTTGCCTGATCTGGAGTTCGCCAACAACATCACAGTGCGGAAGAGCCA
>JBBSQD010000147.1:0-15349 GCA_038258185.1 Aggregatilineales bacterium
CGCCTTGACTGTTTCACTGCTCATCCGTATTCTTATGGGCATGATCGTTGGCTCTCTGGTGGTTTGGACACTTCCAGTTTGCCTCCGATCTCCTTTTTTGCCTATCCCTTTTCCATTCCTTTTTCTGAACGTCTATAGCAGAACATGGGCTGACGCTGGTGGAAGAAGCCGCCCCACAGCGGGCGGCACTGCTCAACCTGCTTGGCGTGATTGGATGGCGAACAAGCGATTACCCCGCCGCCCTCCAGCGGGCAGAGCAGGCATGGCAGGTGGCTCAACCGATCAATGACCTGCAGGGCATGGCGGACAGCCTGCTTATTCGCGGTCAGGTGCTGGCTGATAAGGGGGATTATGAGCTTGCCACCGACTATTATCAGCAAAGCCTGGTCATCAACCGCGAGATTAATAACCGGCAGGGCATTGCCGACAGCCTTAACGGTCTGGGGATCGTGCCATACTATCAGGGGGACTATGCGCTTGCGCAGGACTATTTTCAGCAAAGCCTGGTCATCAACCGTGAGACGGATAATCTCTTTGGCATTGCCAATAATCTGTCCAATCTGAGCAATGTAGCAGCCCTTCAGGGCGATTTTGCAACGGCCAAAAGCTACGCCGATCAGTCACTGCCTATTTACCGTTCTATCGGCAATCGCCAGAAGATAGCCGCTACATTGAACAATCTGGGCATGTGGGCCTACGACCAGGGTGATCTGGCGAATGCCAGCGATTATCTTCTGCAGGCGCTCGTTATGAACCGTGAGTCTCGCAATCGTATGGTCCTCGTGGGGAATCTAAATGGTCTGGGTTATGTTGAACTGGCTCAGGGCAATCTGACTGCTGCCGCTGCGTGGTTTCAGGAATCCCTGGCAGAGTGTCAGGCGATCAATGTACCGATCATGGCTCTGGAAACCCTCGTAGGGGTGGCACATTGGCGCATTCAAACAAAGGATGAAGTTTTTGCTGCTGAACTTGCCGGACTGGTCGAGCAGCATCCGGTGCTGGATGAGTATCTGCGGATGCATGAACTCCTTAACCTCAAACAGGCATTAGAGGCAGCGCTTCCGCCTGATGAACTGGCGGCGGCGCTGGAACGTGGCAAGGGGCTGGATTTGGATGCTGTTGTGCAAAAATTACTAGCGGAGTTTGCCTCCTGAAGCGAAACGAAGATTTGCTTAGCCACGACGATGGCTCTCTCGATAACAACGAATTGGTCGTCAGCAGTTCGCGGCTTCCGATAATCAGGAAAATCGAACAAAATTACCATTGCGACGTGACAGGCAACGCAAGACCTGTCACCGTCGTTCGCATCATGCCATTTTAATCTCATCCTTCCGCCATCCCTATGTTATCATCATGCGGTGCTTAACATAGGTGAGAAGAGAAATGGCAATTTACTACGATCAACCCTCGCGTACTTTCAGTGAATACCTGTTAGTTCCCGGATACTCATCAGCGGAATGTGTACCAGCGAATGTTTCGCTGAAAACGTCGCTGGTCAAATTCAAGAGGGGTGAAACACCCGCCCTGTCTTTGAATACCCCGGTGGTTTCCGCAATTATGCAGTCCGTGTCCAACGACACGATGGCGATTGCCCTGGCACGTGAAGGCGGTGTGTCGTTCATCTACTGCTCACAGACCATCGAAAGACAGGTTGAGATGGTGCGCCGTGTGAAAAGTTATAAAGCGGGCTTCGTCATGACTGACTCGGCAGTTCATGCCGACCACACCCTGGCAGATATTCTGGCCCTCAAGGAAAAGACCGGGCATTCCACCGTTGCTGTCACCGAGGATGGGACATCCACCGGCAAGCTCATCGGCATCATCACCAGTCGCGATTATCGGGTCAGCCGCATGGATATCCATACGAAAGTATCCAGCTTTATGACCCCGCTGGACAGGATTATCTACGCCAAAGATGGTACCAGCCTGAGCGAAGCCAACGATATCATCTGGGAGCATAAAATTAATGTGCTGCCCATCGTTGATGAGCATCAGCGCTTAGTGTCGTTCGTATTCCGCAAAGACTATGACGGACACAAGACCAATTTCAACGAACTGTTGGACTCCTCAAAACGCTATATCGTCGGCGCGGGCGTTAACACGCGAGATTACGAACAGCGGATTCCAGCGCTGGTCGAAGCGGGTGTTGATGTGTTGTGCATCGATTCGTCGGAAGGCTTCTCGGAATGGCAGCAGCGCACAGTCGCGTTTGTCCGCGAGAAGTATGGCGACACGGTGAAGATTGGCGCGGGGAACGTGGTGGATCGCGATGGTTTCCGTTTTCTCGCAGACGCAGGCGCGGACTTTATCAAGGTCGGCATCGGGGGCGGTGCGATCTGCATCACCCGCGAAGCGAAGGGGATTGGTCGAGGACAGGCGACTGCCGTGATCGAAGTCGCTCAGGCACGTGATGAATATTTCGAGGAAACCGGCATCTATATCCCCATCTGCTCGGATGGCGGCATCGTCTACGACTATCACATCACACTGGCACTGGCGATGGGCAGCGATTTTTGCATGTTAGGTCGCTATTTCGCCCGCTTTGACGAAAGCCCATCGAACAAAGTGGTCGTCAGCGGCAACTATATGAAGGAATACTGGGGCGAAGGCAGCGCCCGCGCTCGTAACTGGCAGCGCTATGATGCCGGCGGCGATAGCAAGCTTTCGTTCGAGGAAGGCGTCGACTCGTATGTACCGTATGCTGGCAGCCTGCGCGATAACCTTGCGCTCAGTATGAGCAAGGTCAGGTCCGCGATGTGTAACTGCGGCAGCCTGACTATTCCGCAGCTTCAGCAAAATGCTCGAATCACGCTGGTGTCTTCGGTCAGCATTGTAGAAGGCGGCGCACACGACGTGTTGGTGCGCGATCAGCAGGTCAGCACCATGTCCCTAAGCTCGTGAAATGCGGTAAAGGCAAAGGGGATGTACGCCTGATTTACAGCTTCAACCCGTGAGTGGTTCAGTGTTGAGAAGGATGCTTACACGAAAACAGCCCAGGCGATTGCCTGGGCTGCTCGTTTATAGGCGTTTATCTGTTTATTCGCTGACGGTGAATGTAAATTCCTGGGCAGTGTTGCCCTTTTCTTCCAGAACAACCTGACCGCCAACCTTGACGGTCAGAGTCCAGTTGGGGAATTCAGCGTTGCAGGTGGCATCGCCAATCATGACACTGACATTATACTGCCCCGAAGGCGCATTACTCGCCCAGAAGACATTTTCGACCCCGGATGCGTTGTTTCCGCAGGGATAATTGGAGTCCACATCCAGATCGCCACCTGTGGAGGATGTCTTATTATCATAGTTGATGAGTTCGCTGTTTGGATCGGTAATGTGCAGATCCATGTCAGCCGAGTTATCCCAACTCAGTGTCACCTGGACTTCGCCCGTACCGAGCGTCACCGATGCGTAGGCAGGGAACAAATCAGCCGCATCGTTATCGGTGAGTTTAATCAGGTCACTGCCATCAGCAGCAGCCACACTGTAAATATCATAATCGCCATCCTGATCACTCGCAAACGCGATGCGGGTTCCGTCATGAGAGTAAGCAGGCAAACCATCATCTGCACTATTGTTGGTGAGATTAATCGGGTCACTGCCATCAAGCGCTATGGTGTAGACCTCATAATCACCATCGAGGTTACTCCGAAACGTGATGCGGGTTCCATCGGGCGAGTAGGACGGCTGAACATTGCTGGCACCATTACTGGTGATCTGGACGCGGTCGCTGCCATCAGCAGCCAGCATGCTGTAGATTTCATAGTTGCCGCTTTCCTGACTACCGAACACAATACGACTTCCGTCAGGAGAATAAGCAGGGTCTACTTCATCTGTCGCGGTGTTGGTGAGACGGATCAGGTCGCTACCATCGGCAGCCACCAGGCTGTAGAGTTCCCAGTTACCGTCGCGGTTTGAGCGGAATACAATGCGTGAACCATCCGGTGAATAAGTGGCTTCAATATCCCCACTCGGATCATTAGTAAGGTTAACCGGGTCGCTACCATCGTTGAACATCGTATAGATTTCAGCGTTGCCATCACGGTCAGTTGTAAAGGCGATGCGCAAACTATCCGGCGAATAAGCAGGTTCTACATCATTGGCCTCGTTTGTAGTGACGCGTGTCGTCTGAGTCCCGTCCGCTGTCACAGTGTAGATTTCATTGTTTCCATCCACGTTACTGTAGAAGGCAATGAGGCCTGTAGTCGGGGCGGTCTGGGCTTGCGCTGTTACAGAGCCGCCAAAAGCGGCAGCAATTAGCAGTACTGCCACAACAACAAAATTTGGAACATAATATTTTTGGTGCGAGATATTCAAGTGAAAATCCTTTTGTGTGTGAGGTTGTTCTTAGAATATTACTATACCTTACAACAAATAGCAAGATTATTACAGCATAATTAATATATATAATATTTCTTAATACATACCCCAGGGGAGATAGTCTTTACTTCGCTTTTTGTGGTGAGTAATTCGCTGGATTGCGTAGGAAAAACAGTTTAACTTTGACACTAAATCCAAAACAAACGGAAGTGGCTACACCCGTTTTTATCCATCGTCGCTAAGGAAACTGCGGAAGGCCATTACAAATTTCTGCCAGGCGGGTTCATACTCGGTCAGCAGGTGATTGTTGCTCTCAAGGGTCACGAACTGCGCGTTGGGAATGAGCGATGCCAGCAGGCGTCCTTCCTCATACGGCACACCAACATCCCCGCGCGCGTGTATAACGAGTGTTGGGATATTCACCAGTGGTGCAATGGCCGTCACATTGGTGCGATGCATCTCGATTTCCAGACGGGCGGCATTTTCGGCAGAGGTTGAAATCTGCATCTGTTCGTCAAATGCCCGCAGATCCTCGGTAGTCGCGTCGGGTCGCAGTTGAATAGCAAACACCTGCCGGAAAGCCGGATTCTCGCGCCCCCACCCAACGCGCATCAAGTCAATGATGAGTTTTTCTTCTGCAAGCTGTTGTTCAGTCAGATCACGGTGCAGCCAGCCACGTGCGTATGTGCCATACAGAATCAGGTGGCTCACGCGTTGGGGGTGACGGACGGCATAGGCGATTGCGACCGTACCGCCCTGTGAATTGGCAAACAGCGGGAAGCGGTCAAGCCCGGCAGCATCTACTACCGCTTCCAGGTCATGCACCCACGATTCGAAGGATACGTCTTCGACATCCCAATCCGATAGACCGTTGCCGCGTTCGTCGTAACGAATCAAGGTGTGGTTGCGATTGAGTTCTCCCAGCAAGTGCCGCCAGATCGGGCTTTCCCAATCGTATTCCAGATGACTCATAAACGTAGCGATTTTGACCAGCGGTGGGCCGTTCCCGCTCACCGCATAGGCGATACGAGTCCCATCGAAACTGTGGGTGAACTGGACGCGCTGGTGCGTCACACGGTGTTGAGGGTTGGTTTCAACCTGGGAAGATTCGATGGTCGCTTCCGGCTCCAACAGCCCCTGACCTCTGGCCCGGTGAATCGCCTGAGTTCGGTTGCCGACTCCCAGTTTGGCGTAAATCTGACGGTTGTACCACCGGATTGTATTGGGGCTGAGGAAAAGTTCAGCCGCGATTTGCTGGTCCGACAGTCCGGCTGACAGGCGAGCCAGAATCTCTTTTTCCCGTTCTGTTAGTTGATCCGGTGAAGGTGCTTTTTCCTCCATGGTGTCATTCCCAAATGATGATCATGTTTCTAAAGCCGGGGTGGTGACCCTTAATCCTACTCGATGTGGGAGAACTTTTCCATTCATTTCCCATTCAAATGAATGGATACAGCCAGCCGTTTCTTGCCTAAACTGAAAGTCAGCATTTGCATATACGGCGGAAATATGTGACCTGACCCATTCCTAATTTTCCAACAGCCCAACAGAATATGAGACAGAGGAGAACCCAAATGTCGTCAGAAAATATCACCGGAAATCAACCTTCCACAATCGACTCCACAGGGACGCATGGTGTCACAGGAAGAGTGCTTGCTGCGATTTATGGCGTGGTGTGCTATGTAATCTTTTTCGTAACCTTTCTCTATGCCATTGGCTTTGTCGGTAATCTCTTAGTTCCTAAATCCATCGATTCCGGCACGGAGTCCCCCATTCAGGAGGCGATCATCATCAATGTAATGCTGCTGGCTTTGTTCGCTATCCAGCACAGTCTCATGGCACGCCCCGAATTCAAAAAATGGTGGACAACAATCGTATCTAAGCAAATTGAGCGAAGTACCTATGTTCTGCTCGCCAGTCTCTCGTTAGCGCTCCTGTTCTGGCAGTGGCGACCCATCACAACAGCCATCTGGACTGTGGAAAATCCGATTGCTCAAGCCGTGCTTTACGGTCTCTTCGGATTGGGCTGGCTCATCGTTCTTTTGAGTACATTCATGATTAACCACTTCGATCTTTTCGGGCTGCGGCAGGTATATCTGAATTTACGTAATGATGAATACAGGGAACTTGGCTTCAGGACACCGATGTTTTATAAATTCCTTAGGCATCCGATTATGCTGGGCTTCCTGATCGCTTTCTGGGTAACACCGGTGATGACAGCTGGACATCTGTTGTTCTCTGTTTCAACTACCCTATACATCCTTATTGCCATCCAATTAGAGGAACGTGATCTCAAGCAGATTTTCGGTGAACAGTATCTACAATACAAACGTGCGACTTCCATGTTCTTTCCACGTAAACCGAGATAGCAGGCTTATAAAGCTTATCACCTAACAGTCAGTGTAACTGCACGTCATCAGAATATAAAACTGTAAAAGTAAGAGGCGCAGAGTGTGCGCCTCTTTGCATTACACAGCGTTGAGAAATCTGCCTCAGCTCTTAAAGCAGTAATCCTGGTCGAGGTAGCTCAGGTCAATGTAAAACATCAAAAGCACACACGCCACCAACTGCAGTTGCGTGAAGCGCGCGGATTTTTCGGGTGCGAGTAGCGCGGCAGCCGTTGGCTTACCATCTAGTGGGTCATGTGTCCCACTTTCACATAGCGACTTTCGTGAGGTATTTGACTATCTGTGTCATGCACTCTTCTTTACCCACCTCATTCATCTTTGCAACAGTGCATTTTTGATGTGAAAGGGTTATCATATAGAACATCTGTGCAAACTACTTGCGCCAGGGCGCGCTAAAGGAGCAATTACATGCAAACGGTCATGTCTAAAGATGGCACAACAATCGCGTTTGACAAGAGCGGCAGCGGTCCGGCGGTTATCCTCGTCGACGGCGCGCTTGGAAGTCGCGGCTTTGAAAGCGGGTTGGGACAGTTGGCCGCTCTGCTGTCCGAGCATTTCACCGTTTATCATTATGATCGACGCGGGCGCGGCGACAGCGGCGATAATCAGCCCTACACGCTGGAACGCGAGATCGAGGACATCGAAGCCCTGATCGACCATGCAGATGGCTCGGCGTTTGTGTATGGCGTCTCGTCGGGCGCGGCGCTGGCTATGGAGGCGGCGCTCAAGATCGGCGGCAAGATCAAGAAGATGGCCATGTACGAAGCACCCTACAACGACGATCCGCAGGCCCGCCAGAACTGGGTGAACTATGTAAATGACATCAAGGAGCATATCGCCGCAGGCCGCGGCGATGATGCCGTTCTGCGGTTCATGATGCTTGTCGGCATGTCCCCCGATGACGTGCCGGGTATGCGCGAACAACCCTGGTTCGCGCTGCTGGCGACAATGGGTCATACACTGCTGTATGATGCCGCCGCGCTCGGCGACGAATCAGCCATCCCTCACGACAAAGCGGCCCGTGTTTCTGTGCCAACGCTCGTCATGGATGGCAGCGCGAGTTTCCCGTTCATGCACATTGCGGCGGCAGCACTGGCCGAAACAATGCCAAACGGGGAGCAGCGCACGCTTGACGGTCAGACGCATGAAGTTCAGCCGGAAGCGCTCGAGCCTGTGCTGATCGACTTTTTCAAGAGCTAACTAACGCTGGCAGGCGAGCTGAAGTTCGACATTATCTGGCTCCAGACTGTCGAGGTCGACGATCTGCTGCTGCTGATCCATACGCCCTGCAACGACACGCCAACCGCTGAGAAAATCAGTCAGCTTCTGTCTAATGTGTAGGTAGATGTTGTAGAGGGGTGCAGCTTCGGGTTAAATCGTCAGTAGGGATAATCAATCTCGAATGAGATACTATAAGTATTCGTCATTGATTCAGTACAGAATACAGGATTCACCTATGGCAAGCGCAAATACGCAGCAGTTACAAAACTGGTCAGGCAATTACATCTACCGTGCGAAAAACGTTGTTTATCCCAAAAACATGCAGGAGTTGCAGGCTGTTATCGCACGCAGTACGCACATTGGCGTGATCGGCACGCGCCACACCTTCAACGCTATTGCTGATACAGACGAAACCTTGATCTCCATGCAGGATTTTGAAACCGATATCAGCCTTGATACGCAGCAGCAGCAGGTCACTGTGACCGGGAATGTGACTTATGGGCAACTGGCAAACTATCTGGATGAGCGCGGCTTTGCCGTCCATAACATGGCCTCGCTGCCGCACATTTCCGTCATTGGCGCGTGTATGACCGGCACGCATGGTTCCGGTCAACACAACGGCAACCTTGCAACTGCCGTTGAGTCCATCGAGTTTGTAGCGGCTGATGGGACGATTTATCAGCGTAACCGCGTCCAGCACCCGGACGAATTTGACGGACTTGTGGTCGGGTTGGGTGCCTATGGCATCGTGACGCGCATGACGCTTACAGTCGTACCCCGCTTTGATATGCAGCAAAATGTCTGGCTGGAGCTGCCCTTTGAGCAAGCGATTGCTCATTTTGATGCTATTCAGGACACGGCCTATAGTGTGAGCCTGTTTACCAATTGGTCGAAAGCAAGTTTTTATCAGGTATGGACGAAGTCGATTGCGTCACAGGGGGCTGAAATCGCGGCCAGGTCGGACTTCTTCGGAGCGACACCTGCGACGGAGTCGGCACATCCCTTGCCGGGACTTTCGGCTGAATCGTGTACGGAACAAATGGGGCATGTGGGTGCATGGCATGACCGCCTGCCGCATTTTCGCCTGGAATTTACCCCCAGCCAGGGTCATGAAATTCAGACAGAATATTTTGTGCCACGTGACCAGATTACGAACGCGATCAGCCTGTTAAGTGAGCTGGGTTCCACGATTTCCCCGCTGCTGTTCACGTCTGAGGTGCGGACGATTGCTGCGGATCATTTATGGCTGAGTCCCTGCTATCAACGGGATAGTGTTGCGCTTCATTTTACATGGAAGCCCTTGCAGGCCGAAGTGGAGCAAGTTACCGCGTTGATCGAAGAAAAACTTCAGTCGCTGGCGATTCGTCCCCACTGGGGGAAAGTGTTCACGCTTGCACCCGCTACCGTCCGCGCCCAGTACGAGCGTCTGGGGGATTTTCAACACCTTGTCCGGCAGTATGACCCACAGGGCAAATTCGCCAATGCCTTCCTGAGTCGCTATGTGCTGTGAGCAGACTAACAGGGCAGGGTAATCGCACCAAATTTAGTCGGCATTTTTAACCTTTTCTGACCCCTCCCCAGCCCTCTCCCACAGGGACGCTTCGCAGCCCGTCAACGGAGAGGGAGCAGAGTCACCTACTGACTAAGCCTCCCCTGCTGGCGGGGGAGGTTTGGAGGGGGTCTAAAGGGCATTTTAGGCGCGTGATTGATTTTGATGCAATCGCCCTGGCTAACAGGGCGGCGTTCTGGCTAAATCAGGGAAAAGGTTATAATAGGAACTGCGCTATATCGCAGCTATCCTAAAGAGAAAATATGACCTTATGGCCGAACAACGCTTAGCGGGCTCATCCCATCTGAACAATGGCTTGTTTGCCGATTATTACCTGAATGAAATTGTCCCGTCTCTGCCGGAATGGGGAGATGGGGAATTGTTCGCCGAGGCAAAAGCGGTATTGCAACACCTGCGTGACCTGCGGGAACGCACCAATCCCGCCGCGCTGGACGAAGCTCAGCTTGAGGAACAATGGGTCAAGCCGGTGCTGGATGCGCTGAATCTGCATTACTCGGTTCAGGTGAAAATCCGCTATCGGGAGCGCGGCCATCGCAAGCCGGATTATGTCTTTGTGGCGACGGATGCCGCCGCCCGCGCCCTGACCAGCGAAATTTACGCCCCAGAGCAGATCGCCCACGCGCTGGCGCTGGGGGATGCCAAACGCTGGGGGGTCAACCTCGACCAGTCCGCGCCGGGGCAGCGCAACCCCGCCCAGCAGATTGATGAATACCTGCGTTACAGCGAACTCCCGTGGGGCATTCTGACCGATGGCCGTTTCTGGCGGTTGTATCACCGCGACAGAAGCAAATACAACAGCTATTACGCGGTCGACCTTGAACAGTTGCTGCAAGACGATGACGCGCATGCCTTCCTCTATTTCTACACTTTCTTCCGGCAGCAGGCGTTTACATCCGGCTGGCTGACACGGGTGCTGGCGGGCAGCGAGGATTTCGCCCAGAAGCTGACCGATAAACTGGAAGATGAGGTTTATGAAGCGCTGGAGCTGATCGCGCAGGGGCTGCTGGATTACCGTCGCAACCGGCTGGAGGCTAACCCGGCCACCCTGCGCCGGATTTATGAGGAAAGTCTGGTGCTGTTGTACCGGCTGCTGTTCATCTTTTATGCGGAGAGCCGCGAAATTCTGCCGCTGGACAATGCCGATTATAAAAGCCAGATCAGCATGGATTCAATCAAAAAATCTGTGGGGGTTGACCTGCGCTTCAATAAAAAATTCGACGCGGACAGCAGCCAGTATTACAGCCGTTTGCGCGATCTGTTCTTTGCTATTGATGCGGGCAACCCCCGTTATGCTGTGCCGCCCTATAACGGACGTTTATTCTCCGATCATGAGCATCCGTTTTTAGCGAATCATGTCGTGGGAGATTTTTACCTTGTCCCGGCGCTGGATAAACTGGCGCGGGTGAATGTGACCGAGAAAAATCGGACAGAGCGCGTGTTTGTCGATTATCGGGATCTGGAAGTGCGTCACCTGGGCAGCATTTACGAGAAGCTGCTGGAATATGAACTGGATATCGCCACCGTCGCGCTGACGCTGAAAGGCAAGGATCAGCAGTTTGTGGCGGCCAAAGACGGTGACGCGGTGGTGAAACAACCGGGGCAGGTTTTCCTGCGGACGGGCAGCAATGAGCGTAAAGTGACCGGCAGTTATTACACGCCGGATTATATCGTGCGCTTTATCGTGGAGAAAACGCTGGAACCGCTGCTGACGGCCATCACCGCCCGCCATGCCGACCTGGACGACGAGGGGCTGTGGCATGTACGCGACAGCGAAGCGCTGGTAAGCGAGGTGCTGGCGCTGAATGTGCTGGACCCGGCCACGGGCAGCGGTCATTTTGTAGTGGATGTCACCAGTTATATGGCGGAGTGGCTGACTTCACTGGCGCTGCGGCCTGATGACCTGGGTGACGAGGATTAACTGATTTACTGGAAGCGCCAGGTCGCCAGCGCCTGCATTTATGCCGTGGATATAAACCCGCTGGCGGTGGAACTGGCGAAGCTGAGTATGTGGCTGACCACGCTGGCGAAGGGCAAGCCGCTGTCATTTCTCGACCATCATATCCGCGTGGGTAACAGCCTGGTGGGGACGAGCATTTTCGAGATTACCGACGACCTGCACGAGGAAAAGCGCCGCAAACAGCGTGCCAGAGCCGCCGAAAAAGCCGCCGCCAGCGGGCAGGCGGCCATGTTCACCGAGGCCGATTTTATCAGCGGGGTGCGCTTCGCCGTGGAGCAGATGGCCGCGATTGAAGTCACGACTGCCGACAGTGTGAGCGACGTGAAACATCAGGAACAACTGTACGCCGCGCTGACTCAACGGCTGAGTGTGTGGCAGCAGGCCGCCGATGTGTGGACGGCGCGGGCGTTTGGGCTGGTGCTGGCCGACGCGCTGGGGGGAAGTTTCGACAAAAAAGAATGGGAGGCGATCCGTCAACTGGCGTTTGATGACCTGCCACCGTATGTGCGTGATGTGGTGCGCAAGGCCAGAGGCATCGCCGCCGAACAGCAGTTTTTCCATTGGGAGCTGGCTTTCCCGGAGATTTTCTTTGATGAGGACGGCCAACCCAAAGCCGAACCGGGTTTCGACGCGGTGGTGGGTAATCCGCCCTATGTGCGCATGGAAGAAATCAAGCCTATTAAACCATTTCTGCAAACACACTATGAAAGCCACGAGAGCCGTGCCGATTTGTTCTTATACTTTTACGAGCGTGGATTGCAATTTCTAAAACAAAATCAGTACTTAGGCTTTATTACATCTGGTACATTCATGAACAGCAATAGTGCTACTAACTTCCGTTCTTACGTTAATCAAATTGCAAGATTTGAATGGCTAGTTGATTTTGGGGCAATTCAACCTTTTAAAGGAGTTGATTTGGCAACAAATGTTGCTGTATCTATTTTAAAGCATACTACTAAAAGCAATAGTTTGGTTAGAGCTGTCACACTTACAGGGAGAATAGCGCCAACAAATTTACAAGCTGTACTACTTCATGAAGGATTTGACTCGTTTAATGTGAAACTAGGGGATAACGAATGGCGTTTTCAGCCTGTTCAGTTAACTAATCTTCAGAACAAAATTGTTCTAAATAGTTCTTTATTGCATGAAACAGGTGCTGACATAAACTATGGTGTAAAGACTGGGTTAAATGATGCATTTATCATTGATAGACAAGCATGGCAAAGTTTGATAACGCAAGATCCTCAGAACAAGGAGATATTAAAGCCATTACTTAAAGGGCAAGATTTGCGACCCTACTATAGCTTAAATAGTGATCAGTATTTGATATTTACCTATCACGGCATAGATATAGAGAAATATCCCGCAGTATTAGATTATCTAACAAAATATCGTCCTGAACTTGAGAAACGAGCAACAATTAAAAGTCATGCATGGTACGAGCTACAACAGCCACAAATGGGGGTTTATCCGAAGTTCGATGATAAAAAGATAATGTACCCTGGTATTGCTAAATATCCCCGATTTAGCATCGATACATCTGGCAGTTACATGGATAATAGTGTCTACTTTCTTATTTCAAATGGGCAATATTCTATTTGGACTATTTTGGCATTGTTACAATCAAGAATACTGTGGTTCGCATTGTCACAAATTTCTGCACCCCGCAATATACGAGATGGGCTTTGGAGATATGTTTTATTTACACAATACATTGAGCGCCTGCCCATTCCCGAATTAAACGCCCAGCAGGAAAGTGAACTGGCCGCCATCGCCGAGGAAACCACCGCGCTGGCGCGGTCACGCTATCAACTGCACGAGGATATGCGCCGCACCATCATCAGCGAATTTGACGGAGAGGCCATCAATACCCGCGTGGCGCTCTATCGCTGGTGGGACTTTGCCGACGAAAAAGCCCTCAGCGACGAACTTAAAAAACAGTTCAAGCGCGAAATTCCGCTGGGCAAACGCTCAGACTGGCGCGGTTTTCTGGCGCAGCAAAAGGCCGAGCATCACGTCCGCACCGAGGCGATCATCGCATTGGAAACCCGCCTGAATGCGATTGTGTATGATGCCTTCCACCTCACACCGGAAGAACGCCAGTTGATCGAAACCAGCACGAAATATCCTTATGGCGAGGTATAATCAACGAATAACGTACGCGTGATGAGAGGTGCGGCGGATGGCAGTCCAGTTGACAATTCCCTATGAAACCCTGGTCGAATTGGTGGAGCAGCTCCCGGAAGCGGAGCAAAAGGCATTGTTGGAACGGCTGTTATATCGCAAACAAAAGCCGCTTACCGCAAAAGGATGGATCGAGTTGTTGGATGCTGCGGTGCTAAGCGCTGAGGTCAATGAAGCCCCCTCTGTTCGGCGCGAGGATTGGTACGACGACGATGGCCGATAAAACCTTTGTCGATACTAATGTGCTGCTACGAAGCCTGATTGACGAATTTCCTGAGTCCGCCGCATGTCGGGCGTTGATGGTGGAACAGCGGAAAGCTGAAAAAGAGATGTGGGTTAGCCGTCAGGTGATACGTGAACTGCTTGTCCAGCTGACGCATCCCCGCACGCTCAAAATACCTCTTACCAACGAGCAGGTACAATCACAGATAGAAACAGTTCTCACATTATTCCTCATAGCCGACGAAACTAGCGCCACAACCAGTATGCTGCTCACGCTGCTGCGAGATTATTCAGTCAGCGGCAAACAGATTCATGATGCGAACATCGTCGCGTCGATGTTAGTGAACGGCATTGACACACTTCTGACACTCAATACGGTTGATTTCAAGCGCTACCAAAACCGAATCGCGCTGTTAGAGCCGGGGGGTGGTTGATCGAAACCAGCACGAAATATCCTTATGGCGAGGTGTGAGGGCCTATAATGGAAGAAAAGTGTGTTGAGGAATGATGTGATGTATGCAGCACAGCCCGAAGAATCGATTCCGATGACCGAAGCGGAATATCTGACGTTTGAAGCGGCAAGCGAATTCAAGTACGAATACAGCCAGGGACGGATCTATGCCATGACGGGGGGGAGTGTGCGTCATAGTGTGATCACGATGAATATCGGCACCCAGCTCAACAATCAGTTGGGAGATCGTAACTGCACGGTCACCAGCCCTGATGTGCGAATTTATATCGCCAGCAAGCGAGCCTATCGCTATCCTGATGTGATGGTCTTTTGCGGCGATCCGGCGTATGTGGGGGGACGCACCGACACCATCATGAATCCGGTCGTGCTGGTTGAGGTATTGTCCCCTTCAACCGTCCTGTTGGATCGGAATGATAAACTGATGGAATATACGCTGATCGAAACTGTGCAAGCCTATCTGCTGGTATCACAACATGAACCCCGTATCGAACGCTATATCCGCCACGAATCGGGTGAGTGGCTCTACAGTAGCGTCACCGGGTTAGACAGCGAAGTGGCCTTGCCCGCGATTGATTGTACGCTGGCATTGTCGAAGGTCTACCAGAAAGTGACCTTTGACCCGTCAGAGCGCACTAATGACCGGTAAAACGAGGTGATGATGATGGCTATGCGCCGTGAGGATCGGTACGACAACGATGACCGGTAAAATCTTTGTTGATACCAATCACTGCTGACACTGAATACAACTTATTTCAAGCGCTACCAGGATCGGATCAGCCTGTTAGAAGTCATTTAGGAAGGCGTGTTTCTGGCGGACGAGGCGGGCCTCGTCCCTACCAAATCAAATGGGCTGTACGGGGGTTTCCGGTTTCGCGGAATCGATGGTGATCGCTTTTGCTGCCCAGTGCAAGGTTATCGTTAGACTGTGACCGTATACTGACGGTCTGACTAAATAGCGCAATCACAGAAGGTTCCCTATGAGTGAAGCAGAAGCTGTTACGCCC
>JBBSQD010000148.1:0-15223 GCA_038258185.1 Aggregatilineales bacterium
CCCAAGGGCGAATCCCTGGATATTTTCCTGGGGAACGCTTTTGATCTGGTCGGGGAACGCCGTCAGGTTAATTTTGAACGGGTCGCCCGCAATGTCATCGAAGAAACCTACGAGGTTAAATTACGCAATCGCAAGGACGACGAAACGGTTGAAATCCGCATTCCGGAGTCGCTGTTCCGCTGGAGCAACTGGGAGATTATCGACAACAGCGACGATTTCACCAGGATCGACTCTGCCACAATTGAGTTCCGCGTCAATGTCGAACCCGGTGAAGAAAAGATTGTGACCTACACCGTGCGTTACACCTGGCCTTAATCTAACCGCCTAAAGCATAAGAAAAAAAGGGAGAGCCACAAGTTGGCTCTCCCTTTTGATTTCGTTTCAAGGATATTCGGAGCTGTCTACTCGACGTATTCACCGCTGCTGTAGACATGCACCGCCGGGCCAACCTCTACATCCGGTGAGTTGAGGCTTTCAAAACCTTCTGCCACCCAGGTATACAGCCAGTGCGCATCGGTGATGGACAGGTTCACACAGCCATGACTGCGCCGGTAGCCGAGGCCATCATGCCAGTAGGCACCATGCAGGGCGCGGCCTTCATCAAAGAACATCGTCCACGGCACTTCTTCCAGCAGATAGAAATCATCGCCGGGGGTGCCCCACGACATATCGGTGCGCGTGCGGCGGAAATAAATGTTGAAGTCGCCTTCATAAGTTGGCCAGCGTGGTAAACCGGTGGCGACCAGCGTCGTGAAAATCGGCTTTTCGCCATCGTAGACTGTCATCACCTGCTCGTACAGATCAATGCCGACCCAGCGCTCAGTTTCGACTGCTTCGGGTTTTTCAATCGGGACATACTTGGCGACATTGCGCTGGTCAACCCATTCGTCCACACCGACCTGATACCAGCGCCAGCCATCCACCTCGACCACATCGAAAATATCGACACGATCATAACGATACAGCAGCCGGTTCGTCTCTAATGCGGGGCCATCGGGATATTCACTGACATACGCATTGACCAGCATCCATGCGGTGGGATATTGCAATGCTTCGTCCGGCAGAAACAGCCCGGTGAAATTGCTGATGACGTAATTGCTGTTAGCCAGATTTTCCGTCAGCACCCATTCGTCGCGGTTGATCTGTGTCCAGCCATCGGCATTCTGAATGGTGGTGAAAAAATTAAAGCCTTCATCCAGTGTACGCAGAACATTGCCATTGGGGGCATCATGAATATTGACGTTGCCGCTGACACGGACATAATTGCGATCATGCAGCAGGCTCTGATCAACGGTGAGTTGCTCGAAATCCGGCGCGGTATACGCCCGGATTTCCTCAGCACTGCGGCCATACTGGCTATCCAGCGCCGCAGCGACATCGACGGCAGGTTGCTCATCCTGAGCGCTGACCGCCATAACACTTACCAGCGCCAGCGCACTGATCAGGCTACCAATAAAACGAACATTTCGTCGGGGCATTTTCCATCTCCGGAAACTAAGTGAGTGTGAATTGATGTGCTCTTACCCTAACATCAAACCAGCCCTGCTTCTCGCCCTTCGCCCTACGCAAAGCCCACGCAAGCAAGGTTAACGGGCTACCATTCCAGTTCCAGTCCGCGCATTTCCCATTCAGCCGTGCCACCATTCAGATTATAAACGCCATTATGTCCGGCTTCCACCAGCATCCGTGCGCCGATGACGCTGCGGATGCCATGAGCACACACGACCACCACTACCTGATCCTGCGGGATTTCCTCCACACGGTCTGGCACCTCACTCAGCGGCATGCTGATCGCGCCGGGGATATGCCCCATCGCATATTCTTCCGGCTCGCGCACATCCAGCAGCACATGCTCAACCTTGTTGCTGCGATGAATTTGGTAGGTGGGGATATCAATATGGGTAAACTGGGGGTTGGTTGGATTCATGGTTCGCGCCTCGCTATTCAACCGATCAAAAACGGGACGCAGTTGCCTTCGTCCTGTAATACTTAGTCTACTATGGATACTGTCAAAAATGGTCTTAAAGGTGCCATGAGGATACTGTTCGATGTAATTCCCTCAGAAGGGAAATAGGTGGCTAATCTCATGTCCGGACTTATGTGTCAAATACCATTACAACCTCACCTGTTCCCTGTGGTTTACACAAAAATTTAAGGCGTAGCCGTTGGGATTGAAGATATAGGTGCAAACGTCGGCGTGGGTGTTCGAGATTGCTCTGCTGTAATCTTGGCAATCATCTCTTCGAAATCGAAAGGGTTTTCCGGCCCAAAGTCTGCCTCTTCGGGATGCATCAAAAATTCATTAAATTTGCGGGTTTGGTTGTAAGGCCAGCGATCTTCATAACCTTCAATCTCTTGGTAGGGAAAGTAAATCTCCTCAGTTATACGCCCAAAAGTCGGCTGGAAATTAGTGTTATCTGTTTCATTCGGAATGACTGTTACAACAGTTGCAAACCCCTGACTAAACCAGAAAACAATACGACTTGCAGGGTTCTCAGTCCAAGTAACTGCATCTGGCAAGCCGAACTCCGCTACAAGATCATTTAAATTGGGACGTGGAACTGATAAAGGAGAATTATAGGCTACTGCTATCACTTCGGCTGTTTCGTCTTGAAGGCAAAGTCGAATTGAAGACGGGAATTCTGTTTCATGTAAAAATTTGGGATCTATGAAGCGAGTATTATAATTATCTTCAATAAACTCATAATCATTGCTGAATGTCGAAAGCAGATTTCTAACGTCAGCTAGAGAAGATTTCCCAACTATAATCCCCACCCATGATGGCCCGTCCTCGTTAAGTGTCTCTTCTCGCTTTCCGCACACTAAATCCCCTGGGAAAACCCGAAGATCATCGGTGCTGACTGGAGTTTGCGTGATTGCTTGTGTCATATGGATATTTTTAGCGTCCCAGAATGCGCTCCACCCTAGACCGAATCCGAATACAAATAAACCTGTCAGCAGCCGATGTCTCATAGTTAATTCCTTCAACTTGGCTAGGGATTACGCAATATCACTTTGGCTATAATCCATTGCTCCAAGGGATGTTGGGTACCTTCCTTCAACATACAAGTATGCTTTGTGCGGAAAACTCTGAAATCCCAGCGTTAGCGATCTATGCAGAATCTAGACCCTTAGCGAGCCGCGGAATCCTCTGGCGGCATAGTACGAGTCCGCGCCGTTGTGATAGATGAAAACCTTGTCGTAGCGGTAATCCCCAAAGATAGCGCCACCGAGTTCTCGGATATCAGCGGGTGTTTCCACCCAGCTTGAGGTTTTCGTATCGAAATGCCCAAGTTTCTGCAATTCCCGATATTCTTCTTCCGTTAAAATCTCAATACCCATAGTGGCTGCCATATTAATCGCGCTGTCTTTTGGTTTGTTGGCTTTCCTGGCTTCCAGCGCTTCGTTATCGTAACAAATACTTCTGCGGCCTGTCGGACTTTCTGCTGAGCAATCATAAAAAATGTATTCGCCTGTCTTTTTATCATGACCCACCACATCCGGTTCGCCGCCTGTGCTTTCCATTTCATACAGTGACCCTAACTTTTCGGGATCTGCTTCCAGTCTGGCTTGGACTTTAGACCAGTCAAGACCATGATGGCGGTTCATGTTTTTCTCAAAACGGATTTCCAATATGCTGAATAATTCTTCACGTTGCTCTGCTGACAACGCCATGTTAGATCTCCTTTTTATGTTCATCACCCAAAGTGTATTCTATAGAATATAACTGAAACGCGCTTTAGCCAAAGCCAAAGCGCGATTTTATATTTTTATCTCAGTGAAGCAGGCGCTTGAGGTTTACAGCACCTTCTGCACCTTCAGGAATTCCGGACGCTGGACATTGGCCGCCTCAATCGCATCTTTGGAGCCAAGCACGACGACCAGCCCATTTTTATTCAGTTCTTTAAGGGTTTCGCCAAAGCGCTTGAAGTCGGCAGCAGTCGTGCCCAACACCTCATCACGGATGCGCTGGCGGGTTTCCGCATTATCATTGATCAGATGCCGCGCCAGTGCGCTGTAACCCTTCGCATCTGGTAGACGATAAGCATCAATCGAGCCAATCGTACCGATGATGCTCTTGGTCAGCTCGTCACGATGCAGATCAAGATTGATGAGATAATCCGCCGCGGCATCATAAATATCCAGTGTCTTCAGCAGATTCGGATCGCGATAGGACAGGAACGAGAAGATGCCGGAATGGCGGTCAAATGAGCCGAAGCCACCATAAGCGCCACCCTGAACGCGCACCCGTTCCCACAGGTAAGCCGTCCCCAGGAAATTCTGAATCACCATGACCGAGCCATGCAGTTCATAACCCAGGTCATACAACTTGGCACCTTTGCCGACGTAATTCACCTGCGCCGGAATGGTCAGGCCTTCATTGGTTTGACCATAAGGCTGTGTCCAGATCGCCAGATCACCAGAACCGCTCGGCAGGGAGCCGATAAAGCCGTTTAACTGCGGCTGGAAAGTCGACCAGTTCTCCTGATCGAGCGTGACATTGGCGATCATCGTGTTGCGGTTGATCAGAATGCGCCGGATATCTTCCAGTGTTTGCAGCACACCCGCCCAGTTTTCATCAATCTGCTTGGCGAGCTTGCGCAGGAAGAACAGGTTCGTGATGCCGTCCATTTGTTCCGATACCCAGTTGGCTTCGTTCAGTTGCGAACGCAGTCGCGCATTCACCACCCGATGACCACCGGGGACCAGACCGCCTTCCATACCGGCTTTGTCTTCCAGCACCATTTGCTTGAAGCGTTCCGGGCTATCCAGATTGACCGTCAGCAGCACATCGCGCATGATGTCCAGCATATCTTCCGTCTGTTCCATCGTGCTTTTGCCGCGTAGGATTAACCATGCCGCGCTTTCATCCTGTCCGGTAACGGACGAGACAAAGCTCGTGGCGTGAATGCCGCCGGTCTTGCGTCCGATGCGCTGTGACAGCTTGACAAAATCCTCGGTATCCGTGCCCATCTCGACCAGTGCGCGGCCAAACAGACTGACATATGGCAGATATACCTGCGGCAGTGTGCGCATGTTAAAGCCAATTTCGACATAGACAATGCCATTGGTGAACAGGTCATGATACAGCAGCGGCGCGCCATTGGCGTCCAGCAGATCGCTGGGGATCAGCTTGTTTTCTTTTTCGAGATCGTTCAGTTCCAGGGTGGGGATGGATGCCAGGGCTTCTGGCGTATCACCTGTGACCTGCATCAGCTTGAGCTTTTCGGTGTTAGCGATAATATCCTGCACATCCTGCGGGCTTAGCTTGGCACGCACTTCTGCCAGACGCGCTTTTTCAGCCTCGTCACGGCGTTTGGCGATATCCGCGTCCGGCTCCAGCAGAACTGTGCTGCGATGCGGGTTGTCCAGCAGATACTTGCTGATCAGACCTTCAAAATAACCGCCGCCTTTTTCCAACTGCGCCTTGATCGCGGCCAGTGGCGCTTCAAAAGCCAGCGGTTCCAGCGGGTCCTTATCATACAGCCACGTGCTGAGCGCTGTAATCATCATCGCCAGCCCACGTGGGAAACCGCCGGTATTATATTCGCGCATGCGGAACTCAGCGGTGTTCATGGCTGCCTCGATCATGTCCTGATCGATTCCATTGTCCACCAGTTGCTGAAGCGTATCGGTAATCAGCGCGTCAATTTTATCGACATTCTCCTCCTGAATACCCTTCAGACCGACTGAGAAAAACATTTCGCGCACCTGGTTATCAATACCGCCGCCGGTCAGGTCTTCACCCAGGCCGCTGTCGATCAATGCTTTGCGCAGCGGCGAACCCGGCGTACCGATGAGAATATGCTCCAGCACACCCAGCGCCAGTGAGGCTTCCGCGTTGGTGTGTTCGGTCAGCAGCCAGTTAAAGGTGACCATCGCGGTTTCTTCTTCGCCCGGTTCATAGCCGACCGTCAGGGTGCGCGGCGTATCAAAACGCGGTTGCAGCGGCACTTCGGCATGCACATCAATCGCGTCAAATTCCTGAATGAAATCATCAATCCGGCGCAAACGCTCATCAGGATCATCATCACCATAAAACCAGATACGGGCATTGGTGGGATGATAATAGGTTTCGTGGAAGCTCTTGAAATCCTCGTAGCTCAGGTCAGGGATGTTTTCCGGGTCACCGCCGGAGTCGTGGCTGTAAATCGTATCGGGAAACAGCGATTGTTCACTGTAACGCCCCAGCACGCCTTCTGGTGACGAATACGCCCCCTTCATTTCATTAAAGACCACACCCTTGAAAACCAACGGATCATCCGGGTTTTCCAGCTCATAATGCCAGCCTTCCTGTTCCAGCACATCCGGTGTGATGCGCGGATAAAACACGGCATCCAGATAGACATCCAGCAGGTTATAGAAGTCCTGCAGATTGGTGCTGGCAAACGGATAGGTGGTTTTATCGGAAAAGGTCATGGCGTTGAGGAAGGTGTTCAGCGAGCCTTTCGCCAGTTGGATGAACGGGTCCTTCACCGGATATTTGCGCGACCCACAGAGTACGGAATGCTCCAGGATATGCGGTAAGCCTGTGGAGTCCTGCGGAGGGGTGGCAAAGGTAATCCCGAAAGACTTGTTTTCGTCATCATTTTCCATAGAGATTAACTGTGCGCCCGTGCGGATGTGCCGCCAGATACGGGCAGTGGTATTGATCTCCGGGATATTCTGCTCGCGGACTAGCTCAAAACCATGTTTTGTGGTCATCAGGAATCCTTATATCTATCAGTATTCAAATGTTTGTGAACGTAGCAATATTTTACACACCCTGCAAGGTTATTGATAGCACACGGAATTAGAGTTGCATCTGAAATTCAAATGATCTGACCAATCTGACGCGCAGCCTACCCCTGCCCGCCGGCTTTGTTAGTAAATCCTTATATGACGAAACGTCTGTATACATTTTAGCGTCTAAAGACATATAGACATACGGTGCCGAAGGAGTTTTTCGATGTTATCGTCTATGAATCATTCAGAGAGGGTTGTGGGCAACAGTACCCTTCATGCCGCTTGCCCAAGCTGTGGGCAGCGTGGCGAATTTCTTTACCTGGGTGCGCAGCACTGGCCGGAGCGTGTCGCCAAAGCAGCGGGTATCAGCCCGGTAGTGTATCTGTGGGACTGCCAGACCTGCCATAGTACCATCAGTGAGCAAAGTTTAAGCTGAAACGTTACAATGAGTGGCATGAATTTCTAGCTTGAGGGCTTTTCATGCTGCGACGTTTCCTGCTGTATCTGTCTACTGCGGCCTGGGCGCGGGGTATAGTGACCCATCTGGGTCTTGCCCGCCGGGTCGCTCTGCGTTTTGTGGCTGGCGAAAAGCCTGAAGATGCCCTGCGCGTGACCCACGAACTCAATCAGCGTGGTCTGCTGGTGACGCTGGATTACCTCGGCGAGAGTGTCAAACAGGCTGAGGATACCAACGAAGTCGTCGCCACGTACCGCCACATCCTTGAGCAGATTCACCAGCGCGGCCTGCAGGCCAGTGTCTCGCTGAAACTGACCCATCTCGGTTTGGATATCAGCGAAGAACTCTGCCAGAATAATCTCCGTCATATCCTCACCGACGCGCAGCAATATCACATCCCCCTCACCATTGATATGGAAAGCAGCGACTATGTCGATGTCACGCTGCGCCTGTACCGCACCATGCGCGACGAATACGGCTTTGATAATGTCGGCACTGTCATTCAGTCCTATCTCTACCGCAGCGCCCAGGATATGCGCCAACTGGTAGCAGAAGGCTCGCACATCCGGCTGGTAAAAGGGGCCTATCTCGAACCTGCGGAAGTGGCTTTTCCGGCCAAGTCCGATGTGGATGCCAACTTTATCAGACTGGCCGATGCTTATCTGCAGGCCTCTGCTGAGGCTTATCTGTGCATCGCCAGCCATGACGAAAACATGATTCAGGCGGCGCTTGCCACGATTAAAGCAAACGCTGTTCCAGCCGAGCGTTATGAGTTTCAGATGCTCTATGGCATCCGTGCCACGCGCCAGGATGAACTGGCCGCTGCCGGTTATAAAATGCGGCTGTATGTGCCCTTTGGCGAAGCATGGTATCCTTATTTTATGCGACGCTTGGCCGAGCGTCCGGCCAATCTGTGGTTTTTTGCACGCGGATTGCTGGGCAATTAAAGCCCCATCCGGCCTCATTTTAGGCAGAGTAGGTTTAAATAGATTCTTAACCCTACTCTAACATTCCCTCCTGTATTGCCCTCAGCACGGTTAACAGGCGATAAGCTTTCGATTCGTGTTTGATTTTCTCTATGCACTGGGTATAATCACAATCGTACCCATGTGTGCGGGAGAGTAAGTCTCATGATGTCTAATTTATCAGGGTCGGGCGATGCCGAAGAGATGGAAAAGACCTCTTTGGACGCAGGACCATCGGAGTCGCCGGTGACAGAAGAATCTAACGAAATAGAAACGACCGCTACAACAGAAGTGGTTGAAGAAGCGCCTGTAACGGAAGAAGTTAATTCCGCAGAAGAACCCTCAGTTGCTGAAGCCGAGGCTGAAGCACCAGTCGCTGAAAATACCGGGGAAGAAGAGTCGTCCCCAGAAGCAGAAGCCGCTGAACCCCAGACAATGGCACAGGCTATGGAAGGCCAGTCAGATGTGCCGGCCTTTAAACGGGGTGATGTGATCGAAGGAACGATCACAGCGACATCACCGACTTCGGTGATGGTCGATATTGGCGGAAAGTCCGAGGGCATTATCCCCGGACGTGAACTGGAACGCATGAACCGCGAAACGATTGAGTTGTTAAAACCGGGTGAGATGATCCCTGTTTTTGTCGTGAATCCTCACGATCATAACGGGAATACCATCCTGTCGGTCAATCGTGCCCTGGAAGAACTGGATTGGCAGAAGGCCGAAGAATATCGCGCCAGCCAGGAAGTCTATGAGAGCATGGTCGCGGGTTACAACAAAGGCGGCCTGATTGTCCGCTTTGGACGGGTGCGTGGTTTCGTGCCGCAAAGCCAGATCAGCGCGGAACGACGCGGCGTGATGGATGGCGAGACGCCTGAAGAACGCTGGGGCGAAATGGTCAATGATCCGATTGCCGTCAAGGTGATGGAAGTGGATCGCAGCCGGAACCGTCTCATTTTGTCGGAACGTGCCGCTGCCCGTGTCGTGCGCGAATCGCGCAAGGAAAATCTGATTACCGACCTCGAAGTCGGCGAAATCCGTACCGGACGCGTAGTCAGTCTGGTGGATTTCGGCGTGTTTGTGGATGTCGGCGGGGCAGAGGGTCTGGTGCACCTGACAGAAATGTCATGGAAGCATGTCAACCACCCGCGTGAACTGGTCAAAGTGGGCCAGGAAGTCAAAGTCGAAGTCATCAGCATTGACCCTGATCGCAAACGTATCGGCCTGAGCATGCGCAAGCAGGAAGCCGACCCGTGGGATGCAGTTGCCATCAATTATAACATCGGCCAACTGGTACAGGGCACCATCACCAAGCTGACCAAGTTTGGCGCCTTTGCCCGCCTGACCGACGCCCCGGAAATTGAAGGTCTGATCCATATTTCCGAACTGTCCGACCAGCGCGTGAACCATCCCCGCGAAGTAGTGAAGGATGGGGATACACTGACGCTGCGTGTGGTCAAGATGGATATTGAGAATCGCCGCCTCGGTCTTAGCCTGAAGCGTGTGAACTCTGCTGAATACATGGATCTTGATCTCGACTGGGAATAGTGACAGAGGTTCGGCAGTCAGATGAATAAACACTAATTTCGGGGGCTTCCACAGGTTGCCCCCGTTTTATTTGGGATATGTTTGTGATAAAATCGTAACGTAGGGATGTATTTTCTAATGTCAATTTCTAACGAAGTGTTGATATTATTGGGATATATCCATTTGCATCTGCTGTTATAATGGGATGAACGAAGTAGTATATAAAGTGTAAGAGTGTATAGCTGGTTATTGTGGTTGCGGAAACCACTTCGGACGGAGGTATTGAACCGTGCCAAATAAGATGGAACGCTTCACCCAGCGGGCGCGGCGTGTGCTTAGTCTAGCTCAGGAAGAGGCCGAAAGGCTTCAACACAATTACATCGGGACAGAACATTTATTGTTAGGTTTGATGCGTGAAGAAGGCGGTGTTGCTGGCCGGGTATTACGTGATCTTGGCCTCGAACAGCGTCGTGTAGAAGAACTTGTGGAACGCCTGACACGCGCCACAACGCGCACACCAAGTTCGCAATTAGACTTGTCTCCGGGAACCAAACGTGTACTTGAGCTGGCAGTTGATGAAGCTCGTCGTATGGGTCATCATTATATCGGGACAGAACATCTGCTACTGGGCCTTGTGCGCCAATCTGAAGGTGTAGCGATTGATGTCTTGAAACGTTTAGGGGTCAGTCCAGAGGAGGTACGCCGTCAAACACGGCGCGTACTGCAAGAGAGTCCTATGCAACCAAACCAGCCCAATCCAGAAGATAAACCGGGCCGCCGTCGCCAGGAGGGTAAAACTCCTCTGGTCGACCAGCTCGCTACCGACCTGACTGCGCTGGCGCAGGAAGGCAAGCTTGATCCTGTCGTCGGGCGTGAAACAGAAATTGAACGCGTGATTCAGGTTCTCAGTCGTCGCCGTAAGAATAATCCCGCTTTGATCGGTGAGCCCGGTGTAGGTAAAACGGCCATCGTCGAAGGTCTGGCGCAGCGCATCGTTAATGGGGATACCCCCAAGCCGCTGCTGCACAAACGTGTCCTTCAGTTGGATGTCGGTTCGCTGGTTGCCGGTACGATGTATCGCGGCCAATTCGAAGAACGCCTCAAGCGCGTGATCGAAGAACTGAAATCATCCGACAGCATTCTGTTTATCGACGAAGTTCACATGCTGGTGGGTGCTGGTTCAGCCGGCAGCAGCGTGGATGCCGCCAATATTCTCAAGCCTGCACTTTCCCGTGGCGAACTGCAATGTATCGGCGCGACCACGCTGGACGAATATCGCAAGCACATCGAAAGTGATGCTGCGTTAGAGCGTCGTTTCCAGCAGATCATGGTTGGCGAGCCGAGCATCGAAGAAACCATTGAAATCCTCCAGGGGATTAAAATCCCTTATCAGGAACATCACAACGTCGAAATTACCGACGAAGCGATTGATGCCGCAGCGAATCTGTCCGCACGCTACGTGCCGGATCGTTTCCTGCCCGATAAGGCCATTGATCTGATCGACGAAGCGTCCGCCAGACTGCGGATGTACAAAAGCCCGGAAGCGGCTCAGGTGCGGAATGCCGAGCGCGAACTGGAAACTATCGAAGAAGATCTGAAAATGCTGGACGGTGAAGGTGACAGCGAAGAAGAAGTGACCCAACTGCGCCGTCAGCGCGATAATCTGCGCGAAACACTGGCGCTGTTGAAGGCCAACTGGAACGAAGAAACCCAACAACCCCGCCTGTCCTCTGAGGATATCGCGGAAGTGGTTGCTATGTGGACAGGTATCCCCGTCATGCGCATCGCAGGCGAGGAAAGTGAACGCCTGATGCACATGGAAGAAGCCCTGCACAATCGCATCATCGGCCAGCACGAAGCCATCGAAGCGATCAGCAAGGCGGTACGTCGTGCCCGCGCTGGTCTGAAAGACCCGCGTCGTCCGATTGGCTCATTCATGTTCCTGGGGCCGACCGGTGTTGGTAAGACCGAATTGACCAAGACCTTGGCCGAATTCCTGTTTGGTAGTGAAGACGCCCTCGTCCAACTGGACATGAGCGAATTCATGGAACGCCACTCGGTTGCACGTCTGGTTGGTGCGCCTCCCGGATACGTCGGTTACGAAGATGCCGGTCAGTTGACCGAAGCGATTCGCCGCCGTCCGTACAGCATCGTTGTCTTTGACGAAATTGAAAAAGCCCATCCCGAAGCCTTTAACATGCTGTTACAGGTGATGGAAGAAGGCCAGTTAACGGATGCCCGTGGTCGCACGGTGAACTTCCAGAACGCGATTATCGTCATGACCAGCAATATCGGCGCCGATACCATCAAGCGTGGTGCGGTTCTGGGCTTTGACCTCAAGAAAGAAGAGGCCAAGGAACAGGCTGAAGATTACGCCGATATGCGCAAGCATGTGATGGAACAGTTACGTCGCGCTTTCCGGCCTGAATTCCTCAACCGTGTGGATGCGGCTGTGGTCTTCCGTCCGCTGACCCGTGACGAAATCAAGCAGATTGTCGAACTGGAAATGAAGAAGGTTCGCGGTCGGTTGATCGAACATGCCATTACGCTGGATGTGACCGATGAAGCTCAGGATTGGCTGGCTAATCATGGCTACGATCCGGAGTACGGTGCACGTCCGCTGCGCCGCCTCATTCAGAACGAAATTGAGGATGTGCTCTCCGATGGGATTTTGTCGGGCCGCTTTACGTTAGCCAGTGAAGTGCGTGTCCGCACCAATGACGCTGACCAACTGGTTCTGGAGCCTGCCGAAGAGCAGGAAGATGAGCTGGAAGCACCACCCGCGTAATCCAGTTTTTGACTGAACACACGACAGGGGCGGATCATCACGATCCGCCCCTGTTTTTATTTACTCGCTGACTTCACGTCCGCTGGACAAGGTCGACTGATAGGCTGCCAGTCCGTCCCAATCCCCGTTGGCGGCAAATTCCGCCTGCTTTGCCCACGTCGGCACACTCGGAGCAAAGCGCATCCCCGCCGCGTCAATCGCCGCCCGAATTTCATCTTCGCTGGCATTCGACAACTTAGCAAATGTATCAATGCCAGACGCAATCAGGGCGCGTGACATTTTCGGCCCGATGCCTTCAACCCTTTTCAGATTATCCGGCTCACTTGTTTCGGATTGAGCAGGCTGTGCATCATCACTTACCAGTTCACCGGGGATATCCGCGTCATCGTCCGGCGCGCTTGTTAGGGATTCGGCAGGCTTTGCATCATCATCGCTTACCGGTTCACTGGGGATATCCGGGTCATCATCCGCGCCAGCATTCGGGTCTGGCGGTGCATCCGTGTTTTCATGAGGGGCTGCAGCTTCTTTTTCCTCGACTGTCGTGCTTTCTTTCGACTCATCGACTTCGGTAATGCCGACGATTTCCGGGTCAATCCGCGCGTCATCCTTCCTCGTCACGGATTCGCGATTGCCCGTCACATTTACTGTGCCGACAATTTCACCTTCAGCCGTGAAGGTGCTGTGCGCTTCATATTCTTCCTCAATCTGGTCTTCAGTCTCAGCCGGTTCGCTGGCCGCTTCTGGTTCCTCATGGCTGATCGAATCACCGGGAGGGCCGGAAACTTCTCCGGTTTCTTCCAGCGTAGCGGTCGGGTCGGTGTTGATATTCTCCACCGCATTGACCTGCTCTTCAGCACTTGGTTCGGATTCTGCCGCGATCTCGTCGGAGCGTTCCTCAGTCATCGCTTCATCGACAGCCTCAACTTCATTGAGAGCTTCGCTATGAACTGCGGCAGGAGCAGGCGCCGGGGTCGGCGCAGGTGTGGAAACCGGTGTGCGCGCTGGCGTGGGTTCAGGTGTTTCATGGCTGATCGAAGCGCCGGGAGGGCCAGAGACTTCCCCGGTATCTTCCAGCGTGACACCAGCATCAGTGCTGATATTTTCCACCGGGTCTTGCTGCGTGGCATCACCACTCGGCACACTGGCCGCGAGTGAATCCGTGCGCTTCTCAGTGTTCATTTGCAGCGAGTCGTGCGCGTCGATCTCGGCGCTGGTGGCAGCGTTGCCGTCTGGCAGGAACCACAGCGCCAAACCGATAATCACCAGCAGGATTGCCAGCCACCAATCGCCCAATGGCGCGGCAGTGGTGACGTTGTTGATCACCATAAAAGCTGCTGCAACCCATAGTATGATGGCAACTAAAGTACGTGTAGAACGAGGCATATCATCCCCCCTTTGAGGTTCTCACATCGAAAATACGTGAATTATGGGAATAATTGATCAAAGTTAATAAGTGATTGGAAACAGGTAAGCCAGTTAACAATCATTATAACAAATTCAAGCCTGCGATGAAACTTACCGCGGAACCAAAAGAGCAGCGATGATAAAGCAAAAAATAAGCTGAAATGCTTAGATAGGTTTATAGAGACATAGGAAACTTTGCTAGCTTAACTTTTTTGCGGCTTCGCGGATATAGCTTACCAGCTCTATAAACGGTTTTGTATTAATGTCGTCGATATCAGCTAATGCTAAAGCTTTTTGCATTACTTCTGCTTTTGAGAAGTATGTATCGGGATATACGACCTTTAGCCATGCCTCCACCTTTTTTGAGAACATCGTTTTTTCATGGAGTTTGGCCTCTTTTATCCATTCCTCAAAAGCTTCATAGGTTATTTCATCATTTAAAGTTTCTTTTAGAGCTTGAAAGTATGTTTCTTCACTGACAATATCTTCAAATTCCTGTTTTTCGTCTAGTGTCACAATTGGGATATCTTGAAAATCCTCTTTTGTCTGAAGGCTTTTTACGCGATTTATTTTGTCTCCATCAACAAACAATATTGGTTGGCATCCTTGTGATTTGACTAAGCGACACCAGTATATAAATTTATCCCCCTGGGCATCTATAAAATGACATAGTGGCAAAAGCACGTCTAGGTCTTCAAATCCCGATAATTTTTCTTCATAAAAACGACGAAAAAGATTTGTTAAACACTTAATTTCAGTGTCACCTTCAGTGATAATTGTGATAGGCGCATAAAGTAAGGAATCGCTAGGAGTTAAACCTAAACTCACTCTTATGGGCGAAAAATTTTCCTTGATAGGATTATTGTCGATAATCGTAGTCGCTTTGTCGTTAATTGATGCTCTCTTGAGGAGTCTCACACCTTTAGGATTAACTGAATTAATCATAGACGGAGAGTGTGTCGCATAAATTACTTGTATATTTTCGTTCTTGCCCAACTCCTCGAGAATTTTCCTTAATAAATGTTGAGCATCAGCATGCAGTGAGTTCTCTGGCTCGTCCATTAGAATGTAAACATACTCATCTAAATTAAGAGTTGTAAGACTAATCATTAGGCTTAAGATTTTGCGTATTCCAGAGCCACGAACGCTTAATTGAGTCTCGCCTGCATATCCGTCTTGAAAGTACGTAGTAAAAGTTGGGTCATCGGTAGGAAGTTGACCTTACCCCGATTCAACGGACGGTAAAAGTGTCAGGGGAGGCAAGCTGCTCGTAGTCGGCAGGGCTGAGATAGCCCAATGCCGAGTGCCGCCGCTGACGGTTGTACCAGATTTCAATGTACTCAAAGAGCGACCTAC
>JBBSQD010000149.1:0-15029 GCA_038258185.1 Aggregatilineales bacterium
CATTTTCCCCGTTGAGCAGCGCCTGAATGCTGTCTTTGCTGTAGGCACTTTCGCTGGAATAGACCAGCTCGTTCACGATGACGCCATCGGGCAATGTCGGGGCGATATCGACCGGGTGCGGCAGATTAAACACCATGAAGTTGTCGGCGGTGAATTCCCGCGTGATGTACTGGCTGGTGTTGAACTGGGTTGCGACCGGGTTTTCGATGCTTTGCAGCGCCTGAACCGGATCCAAGACATAGTTATTGGACACCCGCAGCCCGAAGCGTTCATAGAGATAATTCGACAGGTTGTCGGCAGTTGCCATCGACGGCCCACCTTCCAGATTTACCCCGGCGAAAATCAGCAGATTGCCGCCGTTGTCAACATAGTTCTGGATAAAGGCGACTTCGTCGTCAGTTAGTGGCTGGCTGCCACCGGGGATGACCAGCACTTCGCCATCGGCATTGGGGTCGTTGAGATCAACCTCGCTGCCAGTGGACATTAAGTCGAGCAGGCCGACCTGCTGGGTTGTCCAGCTCAACTGGTTTACCAGAACATCATTGAGCGTGTTCATACCGGTGGGGCCAGTATCGGTCAGTTGCAGGCCATCATCCACGTTGAGGAAATAAGCGCGGAAATCACCATCTGCCGAGACGCGTAAAATGGCATTGGTCAGCTCATCCTGGTTGAAAAAATCCACGACCTGCGCATTTTCGACATTCGGCACACCGGCTTCGTTTTCGGTCACGACGACAATCTGGCCGGGGCGGGTGACACTGTACTGCTGCGCCTGTGCCGGATTGCGGTCAGGGTCGATAAATTCATAGGCGATTTTACCGGCGCTGGTTTCCTGATAATCATCAAACAGGAGTTTATCGCGGTCACGGCTGGCGGCCTGTTGTGCGCCATAGAAAGCCAGAATCTGTACGCGGTCAAAATTGGGGTCGGCACCAATGCCGGCAATGGCCAGACGCGATTCATCGGTGAGCGAGAAGGTATCGCGCTCGGTCAGATCCACGCGGATTTCGGCGCTGCGCACCAGCGTATAGAGTGCGATGAGGGCGATAATCACGATGGTTGTCACCAGTAAGCTGGTGCCGCCAAAACGGACGGTACGCCCGGTCAGCGCGGCACGTGCCTGCTGCGGGGACATCAAGACCCAGGCAACCAGCGATAAAATCATGATGCCCAGTCCGCCCCAGCCGACGACGCTAAAGGTAGGCTGGGTAAAGAAGGTGATAAAAGCCACCAGCAGACCCGCGAGGGCCAGCAGCAGCAGGTAGTGCGGCGGGATAAACGGTTCTTCTTCGTTCACCTGTGGATTTGGTAATTGTTCAGCCATTGGGTTAAGCCCTCCACCGGCGTGTCTCCACGATGCGCGTGGTAATAAACAACGCACCGAAGATCATAAAGATAAAGTAAAAAATGTCCTCTGCGCGGATGACACCCTGTGCCATCGTAGCAGTGTAGTGTGCCTGTAGACCTAACTCACGGATAAAATCGGCAGCGCCAGAGGCGGATTGCTGACCAGCGACCCAGATCGCGGCGATTTCAGCCAGATAGAGCACCAGTACCGTGGCCGCGCTGAGAAAAGCCGCGCCGATCTGATCTTCGGTGATGGCTGACCAGATCATGGTGACGGCCAGCACCGCGCCGCCATACAGCCACGCGCCGAAATAAGCGCCAAAAGCCTGACCCGCATCCGGGATACCGACCAGCGCCATCAGAAAATAATAGACCAGCATGATGAGCAGCAGCACAGTGTAATAGGCCCAGGCGGCCAGAAATTTACCGATGATGAAATGACTTTCATTCATAGGCAGCGTCATCAGCACCTCTAAGGTGCCTTCACGACTTTCTTCTGCCAGCAGACGCATGGTCAGTAGCGGCGCGATGAGGAACATGAGAAAGGTCAACAGGTTGGGGGCGAAAGTGGCATCCGCCGGGAAGCTTCCGTTGGCCTGGGCGATGTAGCCATTAAACAGCACGCCTAAAAAGAAAAAGATGGCGAAGGCAATCGCATAAGCGACGGGGGAGCGAAAATAAAGCGCTAATTCGCGCTTGAATACGGCAAAGATTTTAGACATCAGCCACCTCCTGCTGGATTTTCGGTTCGACTTCCTGCGTGGATTTGTCCTGTAAACGCGTCAGTTCCAGGAAGATATCTTCAAGATTGACGGCCAGCGCACGCAGTTCGGTGAGGTTCCAGCCTTTATCAATGACGGCTCTGGCGATTGATGGGCGGGGGTCAATGTCCGCTGACTGTGGGGTGACCAGCAATCCGTCCATTTCGACTTCGACATGCTCGACTTCGGGCAGGCTTTCAAGGAGTGCCTGCGTTTCGCTGGCAGGGGCATCGACACGCACGAGAACACGACCGCCGCGCTGCAGGGTCGAGCGCAGGTCGGTGGGTGCGCCTTTCGCGATGATCTGTCCGCGATTGATAATCACCACATTGTCGCAGACCTGCTCGGCTTCCGACAGGATGTGTGTGCTGAAAAGCAGGGTGCGATCCCGGCCTAACTCACGTACCAGATCACGCAGTTCGAGTACCTGAAAGGGGTCAAGGCCGATCGTCGGCTCATCGAGAATCAACACTTCAGGGTCATGGATTAACGCCTGTGCCAGCCCGACACGCTGCTTCATACCTTTGGACAGGTTGCGAATGCGGCTGTTGGCGCGGCTGGCCAGCCCGACGCGCTCTAAGACTGCATCGGCCTGCTGGCCGGGTCGGCTGATGCCGCGAATTTCCCCGATATACATCAGGTAGCCACGGGCGGTCATATCGCGGTAGAGGGGCACGTTTTCCGGCAGATAGCCCACACGCTTGCGGACTTCGAGGCTGTTTTCAAACACATCAAAGCCGGCAACAATGGCTTTACCGGATGTGGGCGGCATAAAGCCAGTGAGCATGCGCATGGTGGTGGTTTTACCGGCGCCGTTTGGCCCCAGGAAACCGGTCACCTGACCATGTTTCGCAGCAAACGAAATTGAATCGACTGCGGTGACACTTCCGTATCGTTTGGTGAGATTTTCTACTTCAATCATGATTTATCTTGCCCTGTTCTCTCCATGAGGTTGAGAATCCGTTCGAGAGCCTAACGCCGTCGCGTAAGAAATATATATAAACTCCCTGAGTTAATGGTTAGTAACGTTACCACAATATACCCTGTGGGGCTGTATGCAAACAGCCAATTATTGAGCGAAGCGGGTCGGATAAACAGGGCGAATGTGAACGGGTCGAAAGCCCATGTGGTGGCTAGGCGGTAACTGTGTGAGGAGTTATCTATAGTAAGGAACAAACATACATTCTTGGAATGTGGGTAACTACATGACTTAGAGACGATAAAGTTTATTTACTTGCTATTCTAAAATAGACAAGTGCGATTGTTAACACAGATAGACTTGAAACAGAAAATACAAGTATAAAACCAACCAGCAAAAGAGAAATTAAAATTAAAATATCGCCAATACTAGATAAAAATATTTTGGTTAAGGTTCCAAAGATGTAAAATCCGCCTACTGGGATAAGCAACTTAAAGGTACTTAGAACAAGATTGTGCACTGCATCTATTATCTGCGTTATTGAAGTGATATTAGAAGTTTTTACAATCAAGCCAATTGAAAAGAAAAATACTAATGTATATAGTATTGCGAAGCCAATTGAAAACAGCAACACTTCATCAGGTACCGTAGCAAAATACAAAACTAAACTTAAATGAAAAACTATTATGTAAAACCAAGCCAGAGATGGTTTTGAAAAATTCATTTTTTCTCCTTTTAGTTGATATAAATATACGTGAAAATGCTTGATTTTATTGATAAAACATTCAACACAGCGGGCATCAATGCGCTGTTATAATAGGTGTCACCTGAATATGGCACAAAGCGAATATTAACATGACAAGATTAAAAGTCATTTTTGCAATCATCAGTCTGCTGGCGTTGAGCGCCTGCCAGACGGATCAACCCACGCCCGAAGCGTTACACAGCACGCCACTGGCCGCTTTGCCGATGAACACCTCTTTCCAGCTACCGACACCGATTTCTGACGCGGTGATCGAAGATGCCGACGCGGAATATCTTCTGCTGACCAATGTCTATGAACGCAGCGCACCTTCGGTAGTCAATATCGAGGTAATTGCGGCAGAAGAAGACTCGAATATTCTCGACCTGGGGCGCGGATCGGGTTTTGTTTATGATACTGAGGGGCATATCATCACCAATGCGCACGTGGTGGCCGCTGCGCAGAGCATCCAGATTACGTTTAACAATGGTTTCGTGGCCGAAGCGGAAGTGGTCGGTACTGATGCGTACAGTGATCTGGCCGTGTTAAATGTGCGGGTGGACGCGGAGCGCTTGTTCCCGGTGACACTGGCCGACTCGAATCAGATTCGGGTGGGCCAACGGGCGATAGCCATTGGCAATCCGTTTGGGCTGGCAAGCTCGATGACGGTGGGCATTGTCAGCGGCCTGGGGCGACAGTTACCGTCGGCATCACTGATCAATACACAACTTGCGGCTTTCAGTAACCCGTCGATTATCCAGGTGGATACGGACATTAACCCCGGCAACTCCGGTGGGCCTTTGTTGAACTCTCACGGCGAGGTGATCGGCGTGAACACCGCCATCCGCACTGAATCAGGTGTTTTTCAGGGTGTCGGTTTTGCGATTCCCGCCAATACGGTGCGGCGCGTGGTGCCGGAACTGATCGAAAATCAGAAGGTCGATTATCCGTGGATTGGGATTTCCGCACCACCGGAAAGCAGCAATCTGAGTGTGGCGGCGCTGGCCGATCCGCTGGATTTACCGGTGAATGCCGGGGTTTTGGTGACGGCTATCAATGAAGATTCGCCAGCGGATAAAGCGGGCTTATTGCCGGGGTCGCGGCTGGTGCAGATTCGCGGCAGTTCGCTGTGTATCGGTGGCGATATTATCGTGGCGGTGGATAACAATTACGTCCGTGGCATTGATGAGTTGCTGGCCTATCTGGTGATGAATTCCAGCCCGGGAGATGTGGTTAATCTGCTGGTGGTGCGGGGTAATGACACATTTGAAATCCCATTGACTTTAGAATCGCGTCCGACGGGGGCGATTGGCGTGGCAAAGGATAACTGCTCGTGAACACATCACAGCTTTTTCGGCTGGCTTTCTGGCTGATTCTACTGGCGATTTTAATCTTGACAGGGATTGGCTTACTGACGCAGCAGCCGGATTTATCACAGGACGCTATCCAGGCGACTCAGGTGGAGCAGACGGTGCAGGCTGAAGTTGAGCAACGCTTAACACAATCGGCAAATGTCGCAACGACCACGCCTCAGCCGGATATTAACTCCACGGTAGAAGCACGATTGACGATTACACCGACGGCTGTGCCGGAAGTCAGCGCGGCGGAGAGTGTGACCAGCGGAATCTGGTCGTTTCTGCGCAGCATCTGGAACTTGTTTGCGTTTGGCGGCATTGGGCTACAGATCTGCTGCTGTCTGCTGATTCCTGGGGGCGTAATTTTGCTGTTTATCAACGATACACGCCCCCGGCGTTAGAGCTTTTAGCCTTCGTGTTTGCGGTTGACCACTTCCTGCTGACGCATGGGCATGCTGTCAATCAGGGCGAAAATGTCATTTGCGGGGACAACGTTCTGGCTATTGATCTTGACCTGGCTATCCTTGCCAATAAGCAATAAGGTAAATTCACCACTTTTAATCTGAAAATCCTGGCGAATGAGATTCGCTTCGGATTTCGCGACTTCGACACTGCCCGCGTATGAGGGCGCGTCTTCAAACAGCGTGAAAGTGAGAATATCACGATCTTCCATTTTTTTGGCGTGACCTTCCAGTGCACCCTGCTGTTTCTGATAAGTTTCATCTTCCGGCGTAGGCGCGAAAAACAGCAGCAGGCGATTCTCCCACTGGTAAGCCTTCAGATCCAGCTTGCGATTAGCAGTCTGTTCACTCTCGTACTGTGCCGGGTCGTGCTTGGCATAATCATCTTCCATATTCATCTTTTCCTCCTTGATGAAATATGAATCTTTATATTTCAATCAATATAACAAATTAAGATGAGTTCAGGATGAATATTATGTGGTTGAAAAGGTAAAAACCTGTGGGATGGCTGTCGTCTACGGTGGATTGGCAGCAGGTTGAAGCCCCTGCTCAAAGTTGGGCAGGGGCGGAATTGATTAAATCAAATGGGGTTCATGCTGGGTTTTAGTTGGCGACGACGTGCAGCGGTTTGATCTTGTAGGTGATGCGCTCTTCGCGGGAGCTTTCCGGCGCAACCCCACCATAATATTTATCCTGGCCGGTATAGAGCCGGGCAAGCTGATCAATGACATCCTCTGCGCCTTCGGTCGTGATTTCATCGACTACGCCGCGGACTTCCAGATAGCTGTAAGGATTTTCAGGGTTGATAGCGAGAACCGTCACCTTTGGATTATCCTCGACATTCTTGGCTTTTTGCCGCCCTTTAGCCGTATTAATCAAAATATGCGACCCATCGTATAAACACCACACGGGTGTCGCCTGGGGCTGACCGTCGGGCATCATCGTGACAAATGATACAACAACCGGGCCTTCTAATAATGCTTTGTGTGATTCAGGAATCTGTGCAGACATCAATGCTCCTTTGCCATTAGATTAAAGTTCATCAGGTAAAACCCGTGCCGCACGCGCACGTGCCAGAATATGTTCCGCTGATCGGATCATGGGCATATCAATCATTTTGCCGTCAACGACAAATACACCGTTTCCGGCAGCCTGTGCGTGGGTATGGGCATTGATGAGACGCTGTGCCTGCTCAATTTCTTCCGTGGTTGGCGTGAATACCTGCTGAATGGGCGCGACCTGGCCGGGGTGAATCGCCAGCTTGCCGGTGTAGCCCATGTATTGCGCCTGTTCGGTTTCGGCTATTAATCCGTCGATATTCTGATAATGGACATAGGGCGAGTCGATGGCCTGAATGCCGATGGCTTTAGCGTGCAGCACTACCGCGCTTCTGCCATAAAATACTTCCCAGCCATCCGGGGTACGGATCGCGCCAAGATCCGCAGCGAGGTCTTCCGCGCCGAAGACCAGCGCATCCAGCCGCGGGTCGGCTTCGCTGATGATTTCGCGCAGATTAACCACGCCTAAAGCGGTTTCGATAATCGCCAGCAGGCGAATGGCGCCACTGGGGAGATTGTTCTCGTATTCCGCCTGAGTGAGCAGCTCGGACACTTCTTCGATCTGGCGCGTGCTTTCGACTTTTGGCAGCACATAACCATCCGGCTGGGCGGTCACCGTCTGCCAGATGTCATCCCTATAGATCCCACCCTGCCGCACCGGGTTGATGCGAACGAGGCGTTCACTGGTGCCAAAGTCGACTTCGCGCAGGGCTGTGGCGGTGACCTGTCGCGCCTCCGCTTTATGCTGAAATGCTACCCCATCTTCCAGATCCATAATGACTGAATCCACCGCGAGGCTGGCGGCTTTCTCGATTTTGTGCCGGTCATCACCGGGCATGAATAACAACGCGCGTCGAATTTTCATGAAATATTCTTTCTGATAAAACACTTTAATTTATGCTATCACAGCCTGAAAGCGTAAATGGAGGAAGATGTTCCTCTTTTGCGAGACAAAAATACTTTTATGGGGAGTGTATTTTAGCGGGTAAACAGAGGGTGACACTGTGCATCACCCTCTGTCAGAAAATGGCTTACAAACGCACCGGCAGCGCGGCCATACCGTGCAGCAGAATATTTTCGTTCCAGACGAGTGTCTGCGGATCAACCGCCAGTTCGAGGCGGGGCAGGCGCTCCACCAGGCGATTAATGGCAATCGCGCCTTCCAGACGCGCCAGCGGCGCACCCACGCAAAAATGAATGCCATTGCCAAACGCGATGTGCTTATTCGGATCACGGGTGATATCGAAGCGATTCGGGTCGGCGAACACTGCCGGATCACGGTTGGCGGCGACCAGTGCGGCCAGCACGCCCTCCCCTTTGGGGATGTGTACCCCGGCGATTTCCGCGTCATCGGTCAAGGCCATGCGCAGTGTGGTCGTTTCTACCGGGCCATTATAGCGCAGCATTTCCTCAACTGCCGAGCGGATTAAACCGGGCTCGTCGCGCAGTTTCTGAAGCTGGTCGGGATTCTGCATCAGCGCCAGCGTGCCGTTGCCGATGAGATTGACGGTGGTTTCATGGCCGGCTACCAATAGCAGGAAAATCATGCTCATCAGCTCCATGCGGTCGAGCTTATCGTCTTCTTCCTCGGCCTGTACCAGCGCGCTTATGAGATCATCGCGCGGCGACTGGGAACGCTCGTCGATGAGGCTGTTGGTATACATGGCGAATTCCAGCGCGGCCACGCGGCTGCTGTCGGCATCAATGCCGAAGACCAGAGCTTTCGTCCATTCGCGGAATTTCTCACGGTCGGAAGCGGGTACACCCAATAACTCCGCAATCACGGTAATCGGCAGCGGGAAGCCAAAATCAGCGATCATGTCGATTTCGCTTTTACCGGCCATCTCGTCAATCAGATCATCGGCAATCTGGCTGATGCGGGGTCTTAGATTTTCGATCATGCGCGGGGTGAAGGCTTTATGCACCAATGCCCGTAAGCGGGTATGGTCGGGCGGGTCGAGATTAAGCATGTGATAATTTACCGGGTCAAAGGTCGGGTCACTGTCACCCCACCAGCGGCGTACTTCTTCCGGCGAAAAATGCTTGTCAATCTGCTTGCCAAAACGCTGGTCTTTGAGGAAGGCGACACAATCATCATAGCGGGTTAAAAACCAGATAGGATTACCGCTCATGCGGCCAATTGAACGATGCACCGGGTCTTCCAGACGGATGCGTTCGTAAACTGCCTGAGGATTGGCGCGGTGTATAACAGCACCAATCTGATAATCAATCGTCTGCTGTTCCATGAATGACTCCTCATCATTGTTAACGATCACTGCTAGATTATACGTGAAAAGTAAGCCTGGAGTTCTAATCGAGACGTTCCGTTGGCTCTGCCGCTAAAAATCAGGATGTCACGACGTTAACAACTGAAAAATAACTTAATACAAACTATTGATAAAATGCATCTAGAATTGTGAGAACACGCGTATATAAGTTTCTGCCTTTACAGAATTCATATGGCGGGGCGGTAAGTGCGAGATTATTAGTGTATACGCGATTTTCCGGAAATCAATCCGGGTAATGTGCGTAACACTAGCGCTTAAAGAGTGTTTAACTATAATAACGCACGAACTTTACAATTATATAAACTTTAAATAACGTTCGGAAAATATTGATAGATCATAAAGGTGTCCTGTATTATGCAACTAGATTGGCTTAATGTCCTCCTGATCGTCCTGGTGAGCTATATGCTTGGCTCTGTCCCCACCGCCTATCTGATCGCTCGGATTAAGGGCGTGAATATTTTTGACGTGGGGAGTGGGAATATGGGGGCGACCAACGTCTCCCGTGCCATGGGCTATCAATGGGGGATACTGGTCTGGCTGCTGGATAGCATGAAAGGCATCGTCGCTATTTTGATCGCCCGGCAGATTTTAAGTGATAATATGGCGCTGGCAACCGCAGTGGCGGCTGTACTGGCGATTATCGGCCACAACTGGTCGGTTTTTGCCGCGCGGATTACCGGTAATCTGCGCGGCGGTAAAGGCGCGTCGATTGCTTTCGGCACGTTGTTGATTATCGCTCCCGGCATTGTGCTAGGGATTAGCCTGGTGGGCGGGGCGGTGATTGTCATCACACGCTATGTCTCGCTGGGTGTGCTGGTGATGTTCACCATTTCCACCCTGTGGATGATTATTTTAATTAATCACAATATTCTGGCACCTGAATACAGCTTTTATGTGACCTGTGTGGCCGCGCTGATTTTGTACCGTTTTCGTGAAAATATTTATCGTCTGCTGCGCGGTACGGAACGTCGCTTGGGTGAACGCGCTTAAGCTGAGATTTCCGCGCCTGATGTATGCCACAGGTCTCTGGCTGACTGTGGCATTTTTTTTGTGGGCCTGTACCCCGGCTCAAACCACACCGCAGCCCACCCGCACGCCATCGTTGTTTGCGACACTATCCGGCCCGGTGGCTGAGGCCACACTCCCACCGACATGGACGCCCACTTTTACGCCATCTCCCTTACCGCCCACTGCGACAGAAACCGCGGTTCCAACCTTCACGCCTGCGCCAACCCTGACCGCTGCCGAAATCTGCACAGGCTTCGTGCTGTTTTACGAAATTCCCGACCGGAAGGTGTTCCGCTGGGACAGGGTGATTCCGTTTGCATTTGATATTACCGCCGAGGATGTAAAGGTGCAGTTTGTAGCGACTCACCGGCGCACCGGGCAAAATCAGGGGCTGGAACTTGTTGGTGGTGAAACCTATCTGTTCGAGTTCCCCGTGAATTTTTTGCCTGTCTCTGGCGTGTATGACTGGCATTTAAGCGTCATCAGCGACCAATACGGCGAACTGTGCCCCCACAGCGGCACCTTTATCGCGCTGAATTTACCGTCACCTGCTACCTCTACACCGACTCCCAGCATTACCCCTACTGAGGCTGAGAATTAAAAGAATACTGCCTGATTAGCTGAGGCCGCGATGAGAAATCTCCCGGATTCCTGATAGAAGGTGGTTTGTCTCCCGTGATATGGGTCTGGTGTCCCTTGTGTTACAAACTTCATTGCGCTAGGGTGGAACTGCTCAGACTTAATAAATCTGAGTAATTCAATAGCAGCAAAGGAGACAGTATGGATCGTAAAATACTCTTAATCATGATTCTAGCGCTTGGCCTGTTGGCAGCATGCGCAGATAACACCCCTGCACCCACGCCAACACCAGAGACTATAGATAATCAGGCGGAAACCTCAGCTGAAGTCAGTGGCGCTGGCAGGGCGAATTTCGAGGTCACGGGCGATATCACCGCCGTGGTTGATGGGGAAGATGTTTATGTCGAACAAGCGGCTGAAGGTGCCAACGAAATCCACATTCTGCATATTAACCGCGCGGATGGCACTCAGTTGTATATTCAGTTCCCGCGGACAGCGGAAGTGGGTTCCTACAACATCACCAATGTGAATGTGAGCACTGAAAGTGACATAGCCACAGGTCCCGCCGTCACAGCGGTGCTGGTGATACCGACGGGCGGTGAAGCAATCGACAGTTACCTGGGCGTCACGGGGAATTTAACGCTTACCGAAGTCGGGGAAACTTTCAGCGGTGATTTCCAGTTCAACGCTTCTGACAACCCATCTGCCCAGCCACCTATTGAAGGCACTAGCCTGACCGCAGATGTAACTGGTGATTTTGAAGACGTACCAGTACGGTAAATGCAATTTTCTGCCCAAACGCCCGCAGTTTTTGAGCTTCGGGCGTCCTGATTTTATGCTTAAATATCGAGGATGACCTGAGCCGCTTCATTCAGCCGTGCCTGAGTTTCGGAGCGAATAAACTTTTTCTGATCAAGCTGCTGCGGTTGGCCTCGGCGGGTGAAATAGGAATGAATCGCGCGGCGGCGCTGTGAACTGCGATTGAGGGTGCCGCCATGCCAGGTGTGCGAATTGAAGATCACGACTGTGCCTGCCGGAGCCAGTAGCAGGACTTCATCGGGATGCGGTGCGCGTGGGTCTTCCATCGTTTCCTGGGGCGTTTTGCCGCTGCGCTGCGAACCGGGGACGACACGGGTTGCGCCATTTTCAGCCGTAAAATCGTCCAGCAGCCAGATCGAATTGCAGACCTGATACGTATCGGGTTCGACGGCGCCGCCCCAATCGGCATGAAGCGCCTGCAAGCCCTGACCAGGGAGCGCAGCACGGGCATTCAAAGAAGATAATTTAACGTCACCCTGTAAGACATGCGCGATAGCGGCCAACACGCGCGGATGGGTGAAGCAGATTTCAAATAAAGGGTCTTTATTCACAAGGTCGGATAACCGATCTGTACCGGCTTCCTGATGAACTTCCTTACCGGCTTCCTGGCCTTCTTCAGATGTCAATGAGTCCAAACGGTTAGCCAGCGCGGTCACTTGTTTCAGTGTCAGAATACGCGCTAACGGCAGATAGCCATGGCGGTCAAGCTGGTTTTTTTCGTCATCGGTTAAGGTGTCTTCACGGACACCTAGCTTATAAAGTGCATCTTGTATATCCATCAAGGGTTCTCTTCCACAGACTCATAAATAAATGATAATATAGAATAGTTTTAATTTTCTTGCCAAGCCATTGGCCCACTGCTAGAATTTGCGAAATGTTGATCTTAATCATTAGTGTGATTTATTTCGTGTGTGCTGTGTTATTGTGCTTCTACGCAGGTGCCAGCATTGTATTGCTGTTGACCTACCTGCGCCACCGGCATGATAAGTTTCCGATTCCCACTGTTGAACGGTGGCCGACGCTTGTTGTACAACTGCCCATTTACAATGAATTGTATGTCGTAGAGCGTCTGATCAAAGCCGTTTCCGAATTAGACTATCCCAAAGAACTGATTACTGTACAAGTGCTGGACGATTCGACCGACGATACGCCCGAACTGGTGAGCTGTCTGGTTAAGCAGTTGCAGGAAACCGGGTTAAATATCCAGCATGTCCAACGCGAGCTGCGTACCGGTTATAAAGCGGGTGCGCTGGCTTATGGCCTGTCACTGGTGGATTGTGAACTGGTGTTTGTATTGGATGCCGACTTTACCCCGCCCGCCGATTTTTTGCGACGGACTGTCCCATACTTTATGGTGGACCCTACACTGGGTATGGTGCAAACGCGCTGGGGACATCGCAACCCGTTTGAAAATCTGCTGACGATGGGGCAAGCGCTGGCGCTGGACGGTTATTTCGTGGTCGAGCAGACCGCGCGCAATCGGGCAGGCTGGCCGATCAACTTCAACGGCTCCGGCGGCATCTGGCGAGTCGAAACAATCCGCGAGGCCGGGGGCTGGAGTGATACGACACTTACAGAAGACCTTGACCTGAGTTACCGCGCTCAACTGGCCGGTTGGCATTTTCTGTATCTGCCGGATATCGAAGTGCCGGGTGAGCTACCCCCGCAGATCGCCGCTTACAAACAGCAGCAGGCGCGTTGGGCCAAAGGCAGCACACAAACGCTGGTGCGCATGTTGAAGCCGATCTGGCAGAGCAAAATGACCCATGAGCAGCGCATTATGGCAACCGTGCATTTATGTCATTACATGCTTAATCCGCTGATGATGCTGTTGCTGTTGCTCACCCCACCACTGATTCTGACGAATGTCCTTCATCACATCCCTATCCCGCCGCTGGGTTTAGCTGGGATGGCTCCGCCCTTAATTTATGTCATCAGCCAGCTTACACTCTATACGGACTGGTGGCGGCGTTTGATGGCTTTCCCGATGCTGTTGATTCTGGGGATGGGCATGGCATGGAACAACTCGTGCGCGGTTGCTGAGGGATTGATACCGGGGAGCAGCACGGAATTTTTGCGTACTCCCAAATTCCCGAAGAATCTCATAGTGAACACTTACGCATTGAAGTTTGATCGCTCAGTCGCTGCGGAGATCGCGCTGGCGATTTATGCGGCATGGGGGCTGTGGCTGGCGACAAAGATGAATCGCGGCATGGTGCCGTATATGGCGTTATCCAGCGCGGCTTTCAGCACGATGGCTCTGTGGGGGCTGTGGGATCAGTGGATCCTGTATCAGCGGCGGGGGCGTTGAAATTGTCGCTAGAATCTCAGTTGAGTGGCGACTACTCCTGCTCGCACAGGTCTCTACGAAAACTTTAAGCCATTGAAGAAGACGCGCAGTGTATGACCAATAACTGCGTTTGTATCGGTTGAGCCTGGGTAGGCAATTTGACCTTTCATCACCTGTATATTGGTCATCATCATGGAGACAACGAAGGATTCGGGGAAATCCGCCGCAATATCCCCATCAGCTTTCGCTTCTTTTACCAGATTGAACAGTAACATACTGAGTCTCTGAAATATCAGCCCGATCTCGTCATGATCCCGAAAAAAGTGTAACATCTCATCGTGCATAATCATGCTTGGAAAGCCATCGGCACTCGCGCCAGATTGCATCATGTAACGCATAATCTGCTGCATCTGCTGAATAGCTGTTCCATGATTGACCTTCATAAAGCTTTCAAGATTGCTGAGTGCGCGCAGTGTTGCGGTAATCATGACATCTTCTTTACTCTTAAAATGCTGATAGAGTGTTGCCTTAGCAATCCCTGACTCTTCAGCCAGCATATTCATCGTGAGTTGTGTATAGCCCACCTGATCTATCAAGTGGGCGGCTGATTCAAAAATGCGCTGTTCTCTGAGCTGTAACTTGCGTTCGCGGTTTGAGGGCATATCCACAAATTCCCTTCTTTTCCATAGATCAATTTGATTTTATTGCAGAGATGGGTCAGCATAAATCTTCTCCGTCCATCTCTGCAATCTCTGTTGTGTGCCTCCAGCGATACCTAATCCACAGCCACAGTGGCAGTAACGGGCTGAGGTGTATTGCTCAGGATTGCCCGATTTACGCTGACCGGAACCAGGCCAAAACTCAGCACAAATATCGGCAGATCGCGGATGATGGGAATACGCAGCATGAACCGCGCAATCGGGGTAAGCCGATGACCTCGCCCGGTGAGGGTGCACTATCCTGAATGTTGGCCTGAATGCCCTGTACGATCTTTAATTCCCAGGCGACACGCTGCTGAACACGTTTAAGCAGACGCACATCAGCACAACCATATTGTAACGGTTCAGCCAGGATATTGGCTGCAATCACTGCATCACGAATAGCCAGATTAATGCCAATGCCACCAAAGGGCGACATGACATGGGCAGCATCACCGATGAGCAACAAACCATCACGATACCAGCGTGTCACACGTTTTAAGTCAACGGGTAAAAGCGATGTATCTTTCCAATCCACTTCTTGCAAACGATCTTTAAATTCAGGCACCATTCGGGTAATGTCGGAACGCATCGTTTCAATGCCACGTGCATTCCATGTCTTATAATCTACACCTTTTTTCAGTGTAAGCGAAACCTGCCACTCGGTAGAGCGCCGGAACATAAAGAGGGTCGAGTCTTCTACC
>JBBSQD010000150.1:0-14976 GCA_038258185.1 Aggregatilineales bacterium
AAGGTCATGTCCAGCGCCAGCAGAAACGGCTGCTGCGAAAGCCCCTGCAGCACCCGTGTAAGGTGTTCCGGCGCGACATCCAGGATGTTGACAAGGTAATTGACCGGGATGATGCCGGGTGGCACAAAGACTGAGCCGACCTTGGGCAAAATTCCGCTGAGGCTGCTGACAATGCCGACCACTTCCAGATCCTGCTCACGGCCACGATAGCGAATGCTGACGGTCGAGCCGACGGTGATGCCCAGCTCTTCCAGCGTATAATCGCGAATGGCGCTTTCAATCACGGACTGCTCCGCCAGCACGACCACGGGCTGGCCGTAATCGTCGGGAGTCAGGTCACGGCCTTCGACCAGCACACCACTGCGAATGCTGGGGTTATCGCCCTCGCGCACAACCATCGGCAGGCGCACCCCGGCGTAGGGATTGCCCTCTAACTGAATCGGCTCACCGTTTACAAAATCCATCCAGACGACAAGGCCGCCCATGCGGGTGTTAGAGAGAATGTTGTCTTCCATATCCAGACGTTGTTCCAGCAGGGTGCGGCTGAGTCCGTCCCGCAGCAGCGGCACGACCAGCACATTTCCGCCCAAAGTCTGGCTGAATTGAAACTGAATGACCTGACGTGCGCCCAGTCCAAAAAAGCTGATACTGCTGAGGGCGAACATCCCGGCGCTGAGAGCCAAAAGCGTGGTCGCGGTGCGCGTCCGCTGGGCGGTCATGTTGCGCAGGGCCAGACGCAGCTCGACATTGCCAAAGGTGGGCAAGTGGCTGACCAGCCAGACTACCAGCCACAAAAAGCAGACCAGCAGCCCTAAAATCACCAGGGTGAGGGTCACGCCGATCACACCGATCAGGAAAGAATTGGGGGCGCGATCCATACCGAGGGCACGATCAAACAGGGGGCCGACAATCTGGCCGGTGATAGCACCTAAGACGACCACGACGACCAGCAGCGCGAAGAAGATTTCCACTAAAGAAGCACGCGGAATGTGATTCTGATTGGGGCGCAGGATAATGGCCGGACGCACCCGCGCGGCGATCAGCACAGGGAGGATGCCGAAAACCATCGTCACGACCATGCCCAGGCCGATGCCGTACCAGATCGCTTCGGGGTGAATGCGCCAGACGAGTTGCTGTTGCAGCAGGGCTTCACCGTAACGATTTGCCGCCAGACTCAGGGCCAGACCTAACATCACGCCGATCAGGCTACCGGCGACACCCAGTAAAAAGGCCTCGCTGATAAACAAGGCCGCGACCTGCCGCCCCTTGAGGCCGAAGGTCTTCAACGCGGCAATCTCCATCGTGCGCCGCCCGACCATCACCAGCATGGTATTGACAATGCCTACGCCGCCGATCAGCAAAGCGCCAAGTCCCAACACCACAATAAAACGCCCGACGAGATCGGCAATTTCGACGTTGCGCTCCAGCAGGCCGGGGGTGGTCTGCATAGTTGCCAGACCGGGAATGCGGCCCAGCCAGAGTGAGTTTTCCGCCTCATTAATCATCTGCTCGGTGGTGCCGGGTGGCAGCACCACGCTGATGTGATTGTAACTGGGGTTTAAGCCTAAACTGCTCATCTGCGACTGGTCGATATAAGCGAAGCCGAAGAACGCCGCCGCCAGATTGTTCACATTGGCTTCGACGCTGGTGGGGATGATGCCGCGCACGGTATAGGCCTCGTCAGAGCCAGTGACGCGCACCTGATCGCCGACGGAGAGCTTTTGCTCGTCCGCCAGATTCTGACTGATGACGATATCAAGTCCGCCTGTGAACAGGTCGGCTAAAGACACGCCTGCCGGGTCGCTGGCGATAACTTCGCTGCCGACCGGGTATTTCTGCGGGTCGACAAACAGCGTCGTGACAAACTGCGGACGACCCGCATCGACAAAATCGAGCGGGGTCACCTGAATATTGTTATAGCTGCTGTAAGCGGTCAGTTCGCCATTGAGTGGGTCAATAATCTGCTGAACACGCTCGACAGCCCCCGGCCCAAAAATGCTGACTTCTTCCGCGCCCTGGTTAAATGAAAAACTGAAAAATCCGCCACCGACTGACCGCAGGGTAATGTCCCCGCGATTGACTTCGCGCAGGTTGGTCAGCAGCGAATCACTGATAGAGAGACCCAGGCTGCGCAGGGCGACGACTGTCGCTACACCTGCGGCCACACACAAAATGGCAAAGGTCGTCCAGTGACCGCTGCGCCGTAAATTCTGAAAGGCATATCGGAGATAAAACAGTGCTCTGAACAATGACATATCCCTATCGCTTACAATACTCGCATTATTATAGTCCATAATCGATCACAAATTTTGTCAGCCTGAGAACCTGACACATTTATGTAAAGTGTCCTAAAGGGTGGAAGGACAGGAGCGACGGCAGGCGATCATGAGCCAAGTGGCGCTGTAACCAACGGTGGGCAGTTTGAAAGAGGCTCAAGTGGCGGCGATGGGCAGGCGATGTCATTTCAAGATCGCAGCGTTGGAGACGCACTTGCCGACCCAAAGACACCAAGAAAACGGTCAACAGAGCGAGCGCGAGGATCAGACGCGAAAAGCGAGCGGGATCACGGATCAAGCTGTCTTCCCAGTTGAAGCCGCGTTTCTTCAGGTCGGAAAAGAGTTCCTCACAGCCAAAACGCCGCCGGTATTCCTTCAATGCCTGGATGGGCTGAGGGCTGTGGGCACAGGCCAGATGGATGGGATAGAGTTGAGCTTTGGTGATCTTGATGTCGGTGAGAGCATAGTGCGTGCTGACAGCCGGTGCAAGGGCGTTGAGGGGCAGCCAGTCAAAGGGCTGTCCCCAGGCTGGATCATAGCATTCGACATTGGCTTTCAGGCGAATGGCATACTCCCAGCCCTTTTTCACCACATAGCGCAGCCGCTCCACACTGCCAAACTCTCGATCCGCCAGGATAATGACGCTCATATCGTCTGCCAACAAGGTCTCCAGATAATCTAACAGTTCGACCCACTGGCTGTAACGACTGCTGCCGCGATGCGGTAGGCAAATCCAGGCCAGCGGGATAGCCCGTTTGCGGTAGGACACACTCATCATCAGCACGTTCTGCCGCCGTTTGATCTGAACCCGGTCAATCTGGATGCGTAAACGTCGACAGCGCAGATTCCGCACCACATCACGTGCTACCGGATCGTAAATCAGGCGCGCATCAATCGCCTGGTTCTTCAACCAGCGCCGAAACTGCTGCCCGACGCTTTCCGGCTTGGCTTCACGCGGCAAATGCACTCCCAGACGCTCCAAACACACATCCTTCCCCACACAGATAGCGACCATCAACCACGCTAACACCTTCCCATGTTCGGGTCGCTTCCAGTCAAACAGTCTGCTTAACTGCTCGGCCCATTCGTGATATAGTTGACGCACACTGCTCATGGTTTCGCCTCCTGGTTAGCTTTGGTCAGCTTTAACCTTAGCGCATTCCATGAGCAGTTTGTATATCCTCTCCAAATGTGTCAGGTTCTCAGTTTGTCAGCGCCTAACAGGTGGATTAAAAAACAGCGCCTTTCGGGGAGAGTGGAAAGGCGCTGTGCAGATTAGCAGCCACTGAGTGCAGCTTTTTCAGGCTGTTGGCAAAGGTGGGCCCACTAGTTCCATATCATGCGCGCGCCATAAGGCCGGGTCTTGTGGGGGCATGGCATTGGCTTTGGTCACCTCGCGGAAGAAGGCTTCCATCTTCCCGGCTGGCATAAAGGTGATCAGCATCCTGCCAACAGTATCCCCGATGTGCGCCCAGACGTGCGGGACATTACGGGGTGCCATCAGCGAGTCTCCGGGTTTCATGATGAACCGCTCGTCACCGATCTCAATCAGGAAGTCGCCTTCAACCGCATAGAACCACTCGTCCTGATGATAATGCAGGTGTCGCGCGGGACCGCCTTTGGCGTGAAACGTATTCTCGATGATGAGCAGGCCGTCACTATCCCGGGGGCACACCTTAAAAGCAATGACGCTGATACCAAGTCCGCGATGCTCCCCAAACTGATCTTCACCCGCAGCAACGCGCATTACACCTGGTTTATTGGCCGGGTCGTCGTGCAAAGGCTTATTCATAAAAGCACTCTTTCGTTATTAAAAATCGGTTTTCATGTCAGTATAGCGGGTTGTGATTATCCTGCTGGAAGTGCGTTAAAATCAGCTTTTTGAATGAAAGTTATCTGTGATGAAGCGACCGAATATTTTACTGCTGTCAACGCTGGGATGCGCTGGGAGCCAATAGCAACGCGGAGATTATCACGCCGAATCTGGATCAACTGGCTGCGGAAGGCACCAATTTCGACCATCATTTTGTGCAGAACCCGGTGTGTATGCCCAGCCGGGTGAGCATGCTCAGCGGCCAGTACCCTTCTGCGCTGCGCATCACGCACATGGGGGTGCCCGTGCCGGAGGATATTCCGATTCTGCCGCAATTTTTAAGTCCGTATGGATACACCTGCGCCAATATCGGCAAGCTGCATTTTCTGCCGCATGCCAATCGCGATCACCGCACGCCCCATCCGACTTATGGCTTCCAGCACATGGAAATTTCGGACGAGCCGGGGGTGTACGAGGATGCTTATCGCGAGTGGGTGCGGCAACAGGCACCCGAGCAGATGGATCGGATCAGCCTCGGTCTGCCGCCAGCGACCAAAGTGTGGCGCGACACGATGGGGATTGAGGAAACGGTTCAGCACCCGACGAGCAGCGAACGGAGTGATTTTCGCGGGGCGATCCCCTTTCCTGCTGACGACCACCTGACGCACAGCGCGTTTGTGGCCGAACAAACCATTGAGTTTTTGCGCGATCAGGATGGACAGCAGCCTTTTTTATGTATCGCCGGGTTTTACTCTCCGCATGCGCCGTGGGTGGTGCCGCAAAAATATCTCGCTCTGTATGACCGTGAGGCGCTCTCGCTGCCTCAGTACGCCGTCGAGATTGATGCGCAGCGTCCGCGAGATGGAGAGGCGCTGTATAGTGACGCGCAGTTGCGCTCCGCCAAACACGGTTACTACGCCATGATTAGCGAAGTGGATGAGCATATTGGCCGGATTATTGCCACGCTGGAAGAACAGGGTTTACGCGACAACACCGTGATTGTGTTTACATCCGATCATGGGGAATGGCTGGGGGATCATCTGAAATATGGCAAAGGCTACCCGGCAGATGATGCGGTCAGCCGTGTGCCGCTGATTATCTCCGCGCCGAAGGGTGTTCGAGGGCAGACATTTACACAACTGGCTGAAGCCGTAGATATCGTGCCGACGCTGCTTGATCTGGCCGCGATTCAGATTCCGCCACAGTTACAGGGGCGCAGTCTGGCGGCGGCGCTGACCGAGGGCGAGATCAGCGCGAAAGATGGCGCTTTGACGGAACATCACGGCTGGAAGTCGCTGCGCACCGCACGTTATCGCTATCTGCTGCATACAGATGGCCGGGAAATGCTGTGGGATCTAGAGGCTGACCCGGATGCTTATAACGACGTTGCGCGAAAGCCAAGTTATCAAAAAGCGCTGGCTGAATGTCGTCACGCGCTCCTGCAAAAGCTCATACAGATGGAGCGGCCTTTATCGCGCACGTGGGCATATTAGGCGGATTTGCTAGGGATGAAGTCCGGATTTTCGCGGACGATGAGGGCGGCGCTGTTGGCGGATTGGGGGTTGTCGACATAATCATAGAGGACTTCATGCAGCACAAAGCCATTACGAAGCTGCATACTGACGGTGGGGTCGGTGAGTTCCCCGGCGACGACTCTGGCGGCGTAATCCTCCAGCGATAAGCTGTGCTGATAGCGGTAATAGCCCGCCAGCAGACCGGCGGCGACTTCACCACGCAGATTAAGCTGTTTGACCAGTTGAGCACGGGCGGCATAGATGGCGCTGCCGACACCTCTGCGGCGAAAGTCGGGATTAACGCTGATGTCCGCGCCATAGAGCCATTCGCCAGCCGGGTCATGATAGGCCAGCCAGGAAACCGATTCGTCAAACGCCTGCCGGATATGGTCAAAATCGGGTGTGAGAAAGGTGGTCGTGGCTCCGGCGACGATCATTTCGCCATCGACATCCACCAGCGCGGTAAACTGTCCCTGCGGGAAAACCTCGATGTGACGCTGATACATGGCGGCGGAATACTGTGCGTAGACCGGCAGATGGGCAAAAACACGGCGCTGGATCATTTCCAGCGCCGGAGTATGTTCAATTTGCGTGTTAACAACGGTAATCAGGGGGTCAGACCTTATACTCTGGCTTCAAGATTTTGCTGGTGTGCAAGCGGATTATAATCGGGGTTCTCACGCACAATCAAGGCCGCGCAGTTATTGGAGCGAGGGTCGGTAATATGATCGCGCAAAATCCCTTTGACTTTGAAGCCATTCCGCAGTTGCATGGCAAGGGTCATACCCTTCACACGTCCGTTGATGACGCCACGGACATACTCCTCCACCGACATTTTCTGGCGGTAAGCGGCGTAACCGGGCAGCATGCCCCCGGCAATTTCGCCGCGCAGATTCAGGCGTTGCACCAGAGCGGTACGGGCCGCATATAAGCGACTGCCGACCCCCATACGCCGAAAGTCGGGGTGAACGCTCATGTCCACACCATATAACCATTCGCCTTCAGGGTCATGATTGCTCAACCAGCCATTGGCAATGGCTTCCTGAAAAGTATGGTCCGGGTGGTTAAAGTCAAAATTGGTACGGTAAGCGCTGGATGCGCCAATGATTTTTGTCTGGCCGTTGACACGCATGAGCGCTACAAACTGGCCCTGGGGGAATAACCTGATGTGGTGCAGATATTTCTCGGCAGTGAATAATTCAGTATCAGTCAGTGTGGGGAAGACCAGCCGCTGCATTGCCTCTAATTCGGCGGTGTGTTCCGGTCGAATATTAACAACGTGGATAGCATGGTCAGGCTCAACTTTTGAACTCATAATATCACATCTCCGTTAGGATTCCTTTCAAACGTTCAACTAAACACGATCTTTATCTGAAGGCTAGCATCTATAGTATACACCATAGCAAGTTTGCGTCCCCAGTATAATATGTAAAAATGCTACACTGGGGACAATTATATTTAGTGAACATCACCAATAAATACGGTTTTCGGCTCCAGGTAAGACTCGATTCCTTCTAAACCACATTCACGATCCATACCGCTTTGTTTAACTCCACCAAACGGCGCTTCCGGCGTGGAGGGCAGCCAGTCATTGACAGCGACCATACCGAATTCCAGACCTTCGTACATCTTAATGGCGGTGTTCATATCATTGGTCATGACGTAAGCGGCCAGACCGTACTCGGTGGCGTTGGCGGTTGCCAGCACCTGATCAATATCATCAAAGGGGGTGATGGGCATGACCGGCCCGAAAATTTCCTCGTTCCACAGGCGCGCACCGGGCTTTAAGTTGGTGACAACCGTGGGCTGATAAAAATAGCCGCGATCCAGACCTTGCGGACGTGCTCCCCCATAAAGGATTTCGCCGCCATCGGCGCTGACAGTGGCGACCATCTCTTCCAGGCGTTCCAACTGGCGGGCGTTAATCATCGGCCCGACATCGACGCTGGCATCCAGCCCGTTACCGAGCTTGAAGGTCGGCGCTAAACGCACGGCATGGTCGATAAATTCTTCGGCGATCTGGCTGTGGACTAAAAAGCGCTGCGGCGCTATACACACCTGACCGCAGTTACGTAGCTTAAAGGTGAGCGCATCTTTCACCGTTTGCTCGACATCCACATCGGGGAAAACCAGCACAGGTGCATTACCACCCAATTCGAGCGAAAGCTGGGTGACTGTCTCGGCAGAACCTTCCATCAGCAGCTTGCCAACGCGGGTGCTGCCAGTGAAATGCAGCTTGCGCAGCCGCTTATCCTCCAGCATGGCCTTGCCCATCGGTTCCGCGTCACCGTTGATGACGTTAATCACGCCTTTGGGCATGCCGGATTCATGGAGTGCCTGTGCGGCCATCATCAGGGTGCGTGGGGTATATTCTGAGGGGCGACCCACAACAGTACAACCAGCGGCCAGAGCAGCAGCCCAGGCGCGTACCGCGTTATAGACCGGGAAATTCCAGGCCGTAATCGTGCCGACCACGCCTACCGGCTGATGCAGCACCATAATGCGCCGTCCGGGCTTACGGGCGGGGATGATGCGGCCATAGTTGCGTTTGCATTCTTCGGCATACCACTGGAACAGCGCGGCGGCAGTCTGCCATTCCGCTTTGGACTGGGCCGCTGGCTTGCCGCATTCCTCAGTGGTGATTTTCGCCAGATCGTCCAGCCGCTGGTTGATCCAGTCCGCCGCATCCATCAGAATTGCGGCGCGCTGGTAGGGATTGCGGCCTGACCAGTCCGGGAAAGCGCGGGCAGCGGCATCAATCGCGGCAGCGGCATCCGCGCCATTGCCAAAAGGCACCTGCATCAGCACTTCTTCAGTCGCTGGATTGACCAGATCCCAGGTCTTGCCATTGGCGGCATCGACCCATTCGCCGTCAATCAACTGTTTAAAAATAAAATTGGACATAAATGATTTACTCCTGTGTAAACAAAAACGACCAGTTTGCCAGTAAACGGATGATGCTTACCATCGCGGTTGCAGGGCAGTGGTCGTCGGTTATCTGTTCAGAAAAGATTGGTGATAAATGCAATGATGGTGCTGTGATGTGGACGCGCAGGCAGATCATAGTTGACGGGCACAAAGGCACAACAACAGTGTAAATCACGTTTACGTCTATGGTAGCCGTTCATCATTATGCACCTGTAGAGGTGGCTTTCCCCGAATACGCGGAGATTTTCCGTTATATCAGTTTGAGCTGAACCTATTGTACCCGACGATTTCGGCTTTTCGCTACAAGTTCGTTAGCACTTGATAAGTGCAGCCATCATCAGCCGCCGATATGATACATCTCGACTTTGGGGTCACGCGGTTCGGTCAAAGCGAAGCGTTCTTCGGAATAGCGATCCACGCGAGCGCCCCATGTCTGACGGACAATCTGTTCGAGTTCATCATCAGTCGCGCCAGCCCGTAAAGGATCACGCAGGTCGGTGCCGTGGGTACCAAATAAGCAGGTAAACAGGCTGCCTTCCGGTGACATGCGCATCCGTGAGCAAGCCCCGCAGAACGGTTTGGTGACGGATGTAATCAGGCCGATTTCACCGCCGCCATCGCGATAACGGAAACGCTTGGCGACTTCACTGCGATAATTGGCATCCAGCGGTTCCAGTGGCATCTGCGCGTCAACCATCTCGGCGATGGCATCACCGGGGATCACATCATCCATGCGCCAGCCGTTCATATTACCGACATCCATGTATTCGATAAAGCGCACAATCCAGCCGTGATCTTTGGCGTGTCGTGCCAGATCAACAATCGTGTGATCGTTAACGCCCCGTTGAACCACCGCGTTAATTTTGATGGGTATCAGTCCGGCTTTTTCTGCTGCTGCGATTCCGGCCAGAACCTTATCGACACTGGAACGGCGGCCATTCATCTGCTGGAAAACTTCATCATCCAGCGAATCCAGGCTGACGGTCACGCGCTGTAAGCCTGCTTCCTTCAGCAGTTCAGCTTTCTGCGGCAGATAGTAGCCGTTGGTGGTCAGCGCCATATCATCCACGCCGTCAATTTCGGCCAGCATCGCTACCAGTTTTTCGATGTCCTGGCGTATAAGCGGTTCGCCACCCGTCAGGCGCAGTTTGACCGCCCCCAGGCGCACCAGAATGCGCACGATGCGCGTAATCTCCTCAAACGTCAGCAGGTCTTCACGCGGCAGAAAACGATAGCCATCGTTAAAGACTTCGGCTGGCATGCAGTATTTGCAGCGGAAATTGCAGCGGTCAGTTACAGAAATGCGTAAATCGCGTAAGGGTCGGTTGAACTGATCAGTGATCATGGGTTTGGCCTGATTTTTATCACAAACATCTGTTTAATTATAGCATAGAAATCATTTAAATCTCTCACATCTTAGAGGTTAATTCGAACAAAAGTCTTACGCCGTAAGGGTTAATTAGCCTGCGAAATTTTGCTATTTGACATTTATTTTTCAGCAGGTTATGCTTGTTAACACGCGTTAGGTAACTCGCGTTAACCTGAATTAAAGTTGTTTCTGGCAAAATTATTGATGACGACCAAACGCCCTACTCAAAGTGATGTTGCCCGTTTAGCCGGGGTTTCGCGCGGCACTGTCTCGATGGTGTTGAACAATCAGACAGATGGCCGCGTACCGATCAGCGAGAATACACGGGATCGGGTGTTACATGCTGCCCGTGAGTTGGGTTATGCGCCCAACCCGGTGGCGCAGATGCTGGCACAGGGCAGTAATCGTCTGATCGGCGTGTTTACGTATGAGCCGGTTTTCCCCTACGACAAAGGCAATTTCTACTTCCCCTATCTTCAGGGAATTGAGTCCGAGGCCAGCCGGGAAGATTTCAATGTGCTGTTATTTACGCGTTACCGTAACAGCACGCCTCCCCGCATCTATCAGAATGAGATGAACTCTTTGCGTTTGGCGGATGGTTCGATTCTGCTGGGCTCACAGCCTGACCGTGATGAACTGCGCCGCCTGGTGGCCGAGGATTATCCGTTCGTGTTTATCGGACGGCGCGATATCCCCGGCTGTGACATCAGTTGGGTCGCGAATGATTATCGGATGGGCAGTGCTGAGGCGTTGACGCACCTGATCACGCTGGGTCATAAACACATCGGCTTTGTGAGCAACGGCATTCATCTGGAACCGCAGCAGGACAAACTGGCGGGTTGTGATGAAGCTCTGCGCCATGCACCGGATGTTCAGTTTGTGGTTCTGCCGGATTCAATTGAAAAATACCCGGAGGAACTGCTGACGCATATTCAAGAAAACGGGCTGACTGCGCTGGTGTGTGATTCCGATACCACATTTGATGATTCGCTGCGTATTCTGCATGAGGCGGGTGTCAGCGTGCCGGGAGAAATCTCGGCTTTATGCCTGACCACCCCACACAATGACCATCCGCTGACCATGCAACCAACTTATGTCAAGCTCAACCGCGATCGGCTGGGCATGACTGCTGTGCAAATTCTCAACCGGCGCATTACGGGTGAGGCTCAAATGGTTGAACACATCCATATTCCCTGTGCCCTGGTGGTCGGGGAAACAACTGCACCACCGAACAGCATTCAATAAGCTGTGTGGAAATCAATACGACCTGAAAAGCAGAAGGAGGCACCTGAAAACTAATCTTTGGCCCAACGTGCAAGTTTATACCTTTCGTAAAAAATTAGATTTGAGGAACATTTGATATGAAGACCCGCAGAATAAGTATTTTGTTACTCACTGTCTTTTTGTTCTCGCTGCTCAGCGTGACCGGGGCGGTCATGCCGCAGGAAGATATCACCCTCGACTATTGGAACTGGTGGGGTGTGCAGCGTGAACCGCTCATCCTGGAAATGATCACTCAATTCCAGGAGTCACACCCGAATGTGACGGTTAACAATGTCATTCAGGGTTGGGATCGTCGCGCTGAAGTGGTGCTGACGGCGATGGCCGGTGGCGAACCGCCGGAGGTCATGATGGCCAGCCGTGCGGAAATCGTCCGCTTTGCCGCTGAAGGTCTGATCGTCCCGATTACGAATTACGTTGAAGCGGATGGCCTTGATCTGAGTGCCTATTATCCGTCTGAACTGGAAACTATGTACTGGGACGGTGAGCTGTACAGCCTGCCCATGCCCACCGCTGGTGGTGAAACCTCGTTCTACATCTATAACAAGGACACCTTTACCGAAGCCGGACTCGACCCGGAAAATCCACCGGCCACATGGGATGAACTGTGGGCGGCCAGTGAAGCACTGAATCAGCGCGATGGCAATGTCATCAATCTGCTGGGTGCCGATATCAATGCTGGCGGCACTGCCCCCGGTAATGGTTTCCTGGGCTGGCTGTATACCAATAACGGCGCCCTCTATAGTGAAGACCTGCAATCCGTCGCCTTCAACAGCCCGGAAGGTGTTGAAACCCTGCAATGGATGATCGATTATGTGCAGGAATTTTATGGTGGTGTCGAAAATCTGACGGACTTTACCGCTCAGACCACTACCGAAGCCGCCGAACACCCGCTGTATCAGGGACGCCAGGGTATGTTATTCTCGAATGTTTCGATCTTCGGTCATCTGGCGACCTTCGCACCGGACATGAATTATGGTGTCGCGCTTCGGCCTTATAACGCGGAAAATCCGGATGCCAAAAGCCAGGGTATCGCGCCATTGGGCTTTGGTTGGGGCTACGTCATTCCGCAGGGTCTGAGCCCGGAAGCCGAAAAAGCTGCCTACGATTTCGTGAAGCTGCTGACCTATGACATGGGTGAAGGTGTGAAGGGTGCCTGCTGGTTTATGCAGCAGCAGTCGCGGCCTTCCCCGCTGATCGCCTGCAATGAAGACCCGGTTTACTATGATCTGAACCCCAACTGGGACAATGTGAAAGCGGCGCTGGAATCCGATATTGCGCTGCCGATCGTGCCGCCACAATCGCGTGTGATGGAAATTATCAACCAGTATGTTGAACTGGCAATCTTCGGTGAGATGAGTGCCCAGGAAGCCCTGGACGCCGCTGCTGAAGAAGCACAGTTTGTGCTGGACGAATACTGGAGCTCATTGGAATGACCAATCCTGTACCTGCTTCGCAATCCGGCGGGGATAGGGTACAGGTGGGGGGCGCAGGTGCGCCCCCCCGGTCATCGCTCTCCTCGTGGTTAACAGGTATGCGTGCCGAGCGTTATATCGGTTACATCTTTATCGCGCCCTGGCTGATTGCTTTTCTGTGTTTCGAGCTGATCCCAACCGCTGCGGCCTTTTTCTACAGCCTGACGGACTGGTCAATTGTCGGCGGATCGAAATTCATCGGATTCGCGAATTATATCGAGATGTTCACGCGTGATCGGCTGTTCATGAAGTCGATCCTCAACACGCTGTATTATGTGGCGCTGTCGGTGCCGCTTACGGTGACTGTCGGCTTTTTGCTGGCGCTGCTGCTGAACGCCAAAGTGCGCGGTCAGACTTTTTTCCGCACGATGTTTTACCTTCCGGCGCTGATTCCATCGGTGGCCGGGGCGGTTGTATGGATCTGGATTTTCGATACCAATAACGGCATCCTCAACTTCTTCCTGGGCTTTATTGGCATCGAGCCCATTCGCTGGTTGTCCAGCCCGCAGTGGAGCAAGCTGGCGCTGGTGCTTATGAGCCTGTGGAGTATCGGCGCGGGCATGGTGATTTATCTGGCAGGTTTGCAGAATATCCCGCAGGAATTATACGAAGCAGCGGAAGTGGACGGCGCGAACCCGCTGCAAAAGCTGATCCGCATCACAATACCATTGATGACGCCGACGATTTTCTTCAATCTCGTGCTGGGCATAATCAACTCTTTTCAGGTGTTTAACTCCGCCTTCATCATTACCGGCGGTGGCCCGGTGGACAGCACCCTCTTTTATATGCTGCACATTTATGAAAATGCCTTCACCCACTGGCGCATGGGCTACGCGTCGGCACTGTCGGTGGTGTTATTCCTGTTTATCCTGCTGCTCACATTGCTGGTGAATCGTTCATCGCGGCGTTGGGTATTTTACGGATAAATCATCATGCACAGACCAGCAATCACCCGCATGGGCAAAATAGAAATTATTGTTTAAGGAACCTTGCGATGACCAAGACACCAAGCTTTTATCTGGGCAAGACCCTTATCTATGCCATTTTAATTCTGGGCAGCATCGCGGCATTGGTGCCGCTGCTGTGGGCGGTTTCGACCTCACTGAAAACCGTTGATCAACTGTCGTTGTTCCCACCGCGCTGGATTCCTGACCCGATTGCGTGGTCAAATTATCCGCAGGTGTTTGAGGAAATCCCGGTGGTGCAGTACTTCGGCAATACGCTGATTATCGTGTTTGCGTGGGTATTTGGCGCAGTCGTGACCTGTTCATTTGTCGCCTATGGTTTTGCGCGGACACAGTTCTGGGGGCGCAATACGCTGTTTGTGGTACTGCTCAGCACGTTAATGATGCCGTATGTCGTCCGCCTGATTCCGCTGTTTATGATCTACAAGGAAATCGGCTGGATCAACACGTTTCTGCCAGTGACCATCCCGCAGCTTTTGGGGCGTAACGCCTTTTATATTTTCCTGCTGCGGCAGTTTTTCATCAGCATCCCGATGGAACTGAGTGACGCGGCGCGGATTGATGGCTGTTCGCATTTTGGCATCTGGTGGCGGATCATCATGCCGCTGTCCGGGCCAGTGCTGGCAACGGTGGCGGTATTTGCTTTCCAGGCAGGCTGGGATGATTTTCTGGCTCCACTGGTATACATGGGCGGGAATCCGGCGCTGCGGCCTTTGTCGCTGGGGCTGTTCGCATTCCGTTCGGCACCGGGTCAGGTCGCACAGACACAGTTGCTGATGGCGATGTCGGTCATGATGATTATCCCGATTCTGATTATTTTCGCTTTTGGTCAGCGCTATTTTATCCAGGGTGTGACGACCAGCGGGTTGAAGGGGTAATTGAAGGGAAAAGAGAAGTGCTGAGTACTGAGTGCTGAGTCATCTGCGTTTTTCAACTGACGCACGCAAGCCGCCGATTAATCGACCAACTTCCTGAGCCTGATTCATCAGTGACTGAAACTCAGTCTCGGTGATGTAGCCAATATCAAGGGCAATATACAGTTGAGACCGCACTTCGGCACAGGATGCTTTAGCTATAACCAGAAAGCGATGGAAATCCGCAGGGCTGCCACGTTCAAAACCTTCGGCGATGTTCGACATAATCGAAACAGACGCGCGTTGAATCTGGCTGGACAGACCGTAATCTTTGGCGAAGTGGTCTTTGCGGGTAACCTGATAAATGGCATGAGTCAGTGTTCGAGCTTTTTGCCATGCAATCAACTCTTCAAATTTTTGCACACCCATCATGATAGCCTTTATGTGGTGATCGATAGATCATCTGAATCTCAGTACTCAGTACTTTAAACTCAGTACTTA
>JBBSQD010000151.1:0-14714 GCA_038258185.1 Aggregatilineales bacterium
GCCGCGGCAGCTTCATCAATATCCATACCCAGTCCCGGTGCTTCATTCGGGTAGGCATAGCCATCGCGCATTTCACACGCACCGGAAATCACATCATAGGTTTCGGGTTCAAAATCCACCCATTCCTGAATGCCGAAATTCGGAATCACGACATCGACATGCACAGACGCGGCCTGTCCAATCGGCCCGATGTCTCTGGCGCCATGGAAACCACTCTTGATCTGATAGGGTTCGGCCAGCACGCACATTTTAATGGCTTCAGTGATGCCGCCAATATGGATCGGCGGGGTGCGAATGTAATCAATCAACTGTTCGCGAAACAAAATCATACACTGCTCACGGTTGAAAATAATTTCACCAATTGCCAGCGGGGTGTTCGATTTCTGGCGGATTAAGCGGAAACCCTCCAGATACTCCGGACGCAGGCAATCTTCGAGGAAAAACAGCAGATATTCATCAAGCCCCTGGGCCAGCCACGCCGCCTGAATCGGAGTCAATTGTTCGTGCACATCATGCAGCAGATGCGTGTCGAAACCAATGGTATTGCGTAAATGGTCAAACAGCGGGGCGACCTGCCGCATATACGGTTCCGGCTCAAAATAATCGGTGGATGGCAAACCTTCGCGCCGTGGTGGAGATTTACGCAGCATTCCCGCGCCACCATACGGCCCCGGCTGCGCCCGCACCGCTTTATAACCGCGCTCGATAAAGCTGCGGACACTATCTTCTACTTCGACATGATCATGTCCATGCGCATGACCATAGACCATTGCACCTTCACGGGCACGTCCGCCCAGTAACTGATAGACTGGCATACCCGCTTTCTTGCCTTTAATGTCCCACAACGCCGTATCAATCGCTGCCAGCGCAGATTTGAAGATCGGCCCGTTGCGCCAGTAACCCCAGTGATACAACATCTGCCACACATCACCAATACGGTCTTCATCGTGGCCGATAATCAATTCGCTCATGTGCGAGAGCATTTGCGCCACCGTCGCTTCGTTGCCATTCAGCGTACCATCACCCACCCCATAAACACCCTGATCCGTGAAAATTTTAACCAGCGTGTAATTGCGTCCGGGACAGGTCAAAATCACTTTTACTTCAGTAATCGCCATTCAATAAAACCCTTTCAGCGTAAGTGTAATTTTGAGAAAGAGTCTAACGGATTTAGCCTGTCAGCGCAGAAAATGGACTTATGCGGACAGAACCTGATCAATTTCCGCCTGCCATGTTCCGGCCACCTGCTCGCCATATTCGCGGACACCACCGCTGGCCTCGCGTCCGGTCAGAAATGGCCGTTTGCCCACTTCAAAACCACTTTGAGCATGGCCATCCATCTCGCCATTAATGAAGTGAAAAGCCAATCCCGCCCGTTCATGATCCGTTGTATTACCTTTGGTGCAGTGGGCCACGCCATAAGCAAAAAATACCACCCCGCCAGCCGGCAGTTCCACGGCGACCGCGTTATCTTCTGGCGGGTAACAGCGGATATGATGATCGCTGAAGGGGTCGCGACTGTGCTCATACGCTTCGCGATAACTTCCCGGAATCACATGGATCGTACCATTGGCTATGGTGGCATCGTGAACCGCCGTCCACATCGCCGTGCCTTTCAAGGGGTCATCAATTTTGAAGTAAGCATTATCCTGATGCCAGTTAGTACCCGCGCCACTTTTTCCCGGCTTCAGAAATACCTGATCCAGATGCAGCATCACCGGGTCACCAATCAACTGCTGAACCGCCTCAACTGCCTTATCCGAAAATGGCATCGCCCGAAAAAGTGAACTGTGCGGATACATGGGGCACAGTTGGAGATTTAACTTCTGTTCCGAATGCGTCTTGCCATCGCCCTCCGTTGCGACGTTCCGCAGTTTCCCCTGCTGTTTTAAGTTATCCAGTTCCTTTTGTATCGCCGCGACTTCCTGTACATCCCAGAAATCCGGCACCGCCAGATAACCTTCGGACTGAAACTGTTTAATTTGTTCATCAGAAAAACGCATGATAAAAAATCTCCATTCATATAAACATCACTATTTGATCCGCTTAATTAGAAACACTTTTCGCCAATCAGTCCAATACCAATTCCAACTATTTTTGTATGAGCTACAATCATGCTGGCATATTCATTTAAAGAACTTAAGGAGAAAAAATGTCTGCTTTTAATGGCTTAAATATGAGTTTGGGAAATTTATCACGCCTGTCCAATGCTCAGACACGCTCCATCAGCGCGGAGAATTTCACAGGGGCGAAAGGTCAGGCTGGCATGGCCACTGAGGGCGAAGGCGCTAACGCCGCCCGTGAATTGGGTCAGGGCTGGAAAGTCTCGCCGTGTATCACCTTACCTGCCAATGAAGTAACCACCATTGCCGAGATCGCTGGCGCCGGTGCCATTCAACACATCTGGCTGACCGTCCACCCTAAAGTATGGCGCAATGTGATTATCCGGTTTTACTGGGATGACGAGCAACAACCGTCGATTGAAGCACCCATTGGTGATTTTTTCTGTAACGGATGGGGAGTGCGTTGTAATATCCAGTCGTTACCGGTGGCAGTCAACCCGGCAGGCGGCTTTAACTGCTATTGGGAAATGCCCTTCCGCAAAAGCGCCCGCATCACCGTCGAAAATCTAACGGATGAGGCCATCCGCGGCTTTTACTATCAGGTCACTTATACGCTGACCGACATCCCAGACGATGCCGCTTATCTGCACGCGCAGTGGAACCGCAGCAACCCACTGCCCTATCAACAGGTTCATACCCTGCTGGACAATGTTAAAGGTCAGGGACATTACATTGGCACTTATCTGGCATGGGGAGTTAATAACAATGGCTGGTGGGGTGAGGGTGAAATCAAGTTTTTTATGGATGGTGATGAAGAATTCCCCACGATTTGCGGCACCGGCACCGAGGATTATTTCGGCGGCGCGTGGAACTTTGAGCATCCCAAAGGCGAATATGGGGTATTTAGCTCACCCTTTACCGGCGTCCCGCAGGTGATAAAACCGGATGGACTCTACCAGAGCCAGCAGCGCTTCGGCATGTATTGCTGGCATGTCATGGATCCGATTCGTTTTGAGCAGGATCTGAAGGTCACGATTCAGGCGCTCGGCTGGCGCTCCGAAGGGCGTTATCTGCCGCTTCAGGATGATATCGCCTCAACCGCCTTCTGGTATCAGACCGAACCACACAACCCATTCCCTGAACTACCTGAACGCAATGGTTTAGAGGTGATTTAATCACCAGGGTGCCAGTATTATCCAGCGAGTCCCGGTTGGCGCAGATAGCGCTGCCGGGTGGCCTGGGTAAGCTGTAACTGTTCGGTCGTCATCAGCGAAAACAGCAGATCCGCGCTGACAATCCGCCCCTGTCCGGCAGTGGCATAAGCATTCAGCAGTTCAAAAAAAGCGTCCGTGCCCAATTCACCGCGGATATCATGCAACATATGCGCACCGCGCAGATACACGGCATTAATGTATTCACGGATAGAGGCAAATTCATAAACGGAGCTATCGACAAAACCCTCTGGTGAATAGGCATCCACACGGAATGACCACCACCACTCTTTGAGTTCAGGGTAATAGTCCTCGTAAAAAATGTATTCGCTGTAGGTCGCCAGTGATTCATCCAGCCACGGAGCCATTGCCTGATCATTCCCCACGCCAGCATACCACCACTGATGCGCGACCTCATGTACCGTGATAATGGTCAGATAAGACGCCGGGCTACCCGGCCAGCGCTTAAACCAGTCCTGGCTGACAAACACAATCCCGCTGAATTCCATCCCGTCCGGGAAATCACCCTCAACTACCGCCATACGTGTATGCGGATAGGGGCCAAACAAATCTGCATACATCGCCATACTTTTGCTGGCGACATCCAGCGCGTGGGACGCGCCATCCAACACAGCCCCATCCTGCCCCACAACCTGTGCATCCGCAAAAGTGAATAACTCGATTTCCACACCGTTGGCCGCCTGTACGCTATCCACGATAAATTCCTCGCTCAGACTGAGCGAAAAATCACGCGAATTCTGAAGCACAAATTGCCATTGAGATGGGCTGGAATGAGTGACTTCGCCCGGCCCGGCAATCTCCAGCGCATCTGTCGCGCCGGAAATATTCAGCGTGACATCCCAATCAGCGACCTCAAAAACAGTCTGCTCACCTATCAGAGAGGCCTCACGCTTCAGCCATTCGCCATCTAATCTCGGCGCAACCGTCAGCAGCCAATTGCTCAGATTTAACTGACGCGCCGTGTATCCCAGATACCCTTTATACCCGCTGATGCCTAATCCAATCTGCGGGACATCCAGCCGGAAAGTGATATCCATTTCAACCGAGCAACCCGGCTCTAAGCGACTCGGCAGTTCCACAGTCAGCCAGCGTCCGGTCAATTCATAGACGACAGGTTCACCCCCTGCTTCCAGCTTTTCGACCTGTAAGGCTTCCAGCCATTGATTCGCTTCCGCATTGAGCAGAACCGTATCGAGCGAGTCGTTGCTACGATTAATATAGTGAATATGCTGATTGGCAATTAAGCCGTGCTGCGCATAGTTGATATTAGCCACCACCGTATGCTGTAACGCAGGCAGTCCGGCGGAAAGCTGACAATCGGTTGAGATCGGCTGTGGCGTATCCGTTGCCTGAACAACCACACTCGGCACCACCTGCGCCTGCCGTGCCAGGGTAGGCACCAAAGTCGATGGGACGACCCGGATCGTGGTGGCGGTGGGTTGTGGCGCAATTTCAGTACTGGTGAAATTACAGGCCGAAAGTGCGAGCAGAATCAGGGAGAAAATACGTATAGTAATCATGAGAGGGCATCATACACTTTTGCAGAAAATTTGCCAAGACAGCACGTTAAAATTATGTGCTTTTCGGCACAATCAAACTATGGTAAGATGTCACTCGCGTCTCTCATGTTTCGCTAATACAGGAGAAAACACCCTTTGAGTGCTATGCCATTACAAAGTCAACTGCGTGGTCTGGTTCGTCTCACGCGTTGGAAAGAGTATGTGCCATTTGTAATTCCGCTCACGTTACTGGGTGCATTATTGGCTGCACAACCCTCTAACATAGCTCTGGATTGGCGCCTGATCGCAGTAACCCTCGCAAATATTCTGGCAGTCGCCTATGCCTTTATGATTAACGATATCGAAGATGCGCCCGACGATGCCCGCGACCCGGATCGTGCAGCCCGCAACCCTATTACAAGCGGTGAAATCAGCGTCGGTGTGGGTTATACAGCCTGTCGCATTATTGCCGTCATTACCCTGGCGTTATACGCGCTGGGCGGGACAAGCGTCCTGATTATCGGCCTTGGAACCCTGCTGCTGTCCCATCTTTACTCCTGGCGGCCTGTCCGGCTTAAAGCCTGGCCGGTGACCGATATCGTCTCACATTCGCTCATGCTCAGTGGATTGCTGCTGCTGGCAGGTTACTTTATCTATCATAATGAGCCGGGGATTGTCTGGTTTGTAGCGGCCTGTGTGACACTGGCCTCGGTTTATGGTCAGCTTTACAATCAGCTTCGTGATTATGACATGGATAAAGCCGCCGGTCTGTATAATACGGCCATTATCCTGGGTGAGCGCAACACGCGTTATGCCATGTATCTGTCCATCGGGCTGGCTGGAGTCTGTTTGCTGGCATCCATCGTTCAGGGTGCTTTTCCGCTGTGGCTGGGTCTGGTTTTGCTCGTCAGTCTGGGGGTGAGTATGCTTTTCCGCCCACAGAGTGATATGCGTGGTGGGGTCGCTGTGGATGTCAGCGGTGCAGCCCAGATTCAGATGCTGATTGCCATTAATCTGACCGTCATAGTCTGGCTGGCGCAGGTACTGGTTTATCAGGTTTTACCCGTTTAGCTGAAATGTCTTAAAACATGCTGATTACTTTTATAGCTAATCAGCATGTTTCGTTTTACAAACATACTCTACTCCTCACTAGCACGACCTGTTCAATCACACTAAAATTAATCTGATACCCAATTCGTTATTGAGAGATTGGCATTTGAATGGTTAACGGCGACAGTATCACCCCGCGTATACTCGTAGTTGATGACATACCGGATACGCTTGAACTGATAGCCAATTGGCTAGAGCTACACAGTTTCGAAACAATCCAGGCGACCAGTGGCCCTCAGGCCATTAAATTAGCGCAGGAAGAAAAGCCTGATCTGATTCTTCTGGATGTGATGATGCCCAAAATGGATGGCATTGAAACGTGTCGTCAGCTTAAGGCAAATCCACAGACAGCCAACATCCCGGTGATCCTGGTAACCGCCAAAGATCCGGTAGATGCCCGTGCTGACGGTATGTTCGCCGGCGCGGTGGATTACATTACCAAGCCAGTCAATTTGCCCGATCTTGTCCACAAAGTGGAAAATGCCATTATCATCGGGCGTGATGCGCCGGTAGATGTCAAGCGCTTGCTCGATGAAGTCGCGCATACCACGCTGACCATTACCAGTAGTGCCATGGTGTGGTTGCTGGCGTTAAATTCTGACACCAACCATCTCGCCAGTCAGGCACTCGCGACCACGAGCAGTTCTGTACAGGAAAATAACTTCCTCATCCAGGCGGGGACAAGCTTCCCCCTTGATGATGCGGGTAATCCTATGTCCGTGGCGTTAAAAACGCGCAAGTCGGCGGTCAATTTACCCATCAAGCAACTGAACCTGCCTACCACCAGTCTCTATGAGGCATTGCAACGCATGCATCTGACCTATGTCACGATTGTGCCGTTGATCGCGGTGGGTAAAACCATCGGGATTATGGTGCTGGGTAATCACTATCTGCAGGATATGGAAACCCCGCGCGCCCAGCAGATACTCTCCTCTTTCGCCAGTCAGGCAGCGATTGCAGTCGATTACTCCCGGTTGATGCAGGACGTGCAGAAACATGAAACCGAGCAGCAAAATGAGCAGGCCTTCCGCCAGATGATTCTGGACACAATGAGCGATGTCCTGGTGGTCATTGATGCCAGTGGTGATATCAAATATTACAATCAACGCCTGCTGCGCATGACCAGCTACACACCCGATGATCTTGATGGTCAGTCAGTCGGCATGTTATTCCACCCGGATGATCGTCATGAAGTGATGGTTGGCCTTCTGCGTGAAAATGCCGCGACGATGAAATTTGATCAGCGGATTATTACTAATGATAGCCGTGTCATCCCGGTGCTGATGTCACGCTCACGTTCTCAGTCCAACCCGTTGGATAATCAGGTCATTGTCTTCAGCGATATGACCGACCAGAAAGAACGTCAAGATGCCCTTGAAAGACAGACCAGTCGGCTGGTCGCGCTGAACAAGGCGTCACAGGTCATCGCTTCCAATTTATCGCTGCATGATACGCTTCAGGATATTCTCGACTCGGCGATTCAGGTGGTTGAGGCGCAGGGCGCATCCCTTTTTCTGGTGAACCGCGATAACAATGACGAATTATTTGTGGTGGCTGCTGTCGGCTATAAAGCGGCTGACCTCATTAATATCCGTGTGCCGATGGGTCAGGGGTTAGCGGGTTGGGTTGCGCGTGAGGCGCAATCGGCTCTGGTGGCTGATCTCAAAAGTGATCCGCGTTTTTACCGTGCCATTGATGAGCAGACCGGCATGGATACGGAAACTCTGATTGCCGTTCCGCTGACACGCGGCGAAGAAATCATCGGCGTGATTGAAGTCGTCAATAAGCTGAACGGCGCGGAATTTGATGTCGATGATCTGCGTTTGCTGGAAAGCATGGCCGGTACAGCGGCAGTGTCCATCATAAACGCTCGCCTCTTTGACCAGTCGCAGCGACGTGTCTCAGAGCTGGCGACTCTGTTGGGTGCCAGCGAAACCGCTTCCTCCACACTTCAGCTTGCCAATGTTTTGGAAAATATCGTCCATAATCTGGCCACCAGTCTGGAAGTAAGCCACTGTATTTTAATGTCCTGGAACAGCAATAAAAATCGGCTGGAAACGCTGGCCGAAGTATCTGACGTGTTCTGGGAAGACAATGACGGCCCAGAAAGAGTCTCACTTGAGGGTTCGGCATCCTATCAAGCCATCGCGGAACGCCGGGTGTTTACCGTTTCCGCCAACGATCAGCACATTGATCCTGCCGATAAGCAGCACCTGGAAAATAACGGCATGGCGAATATGATGATTCTACCGATCATCATTCACAACCAAGTAACCGGTATCGCCACTTTATATAATAACGAACCGAATCAACCCTACAATCCAGAGCACAGCAGCCAGAGTTCGGCGTTATTAGAGCGCTGGCAAGGCAATCTTACCGTCACCCGCACATTGCAGGATATAAGTGAACCTGTGATCTCCGATTTAATGGATCAGTTGAGCCGCATCGACACGACCTGCTGGATCACGATTCAACACATTTCAGAAGATCACACCCACACCCGCCTGATCCGCGAAACAGGTTTTTCCGAATGGACTCAGCGACGTGGTTCGCGGTTAGCAGTTGCGAATTATCCGACAATGCATGCAGTGATTAAAGACAAGCAAATCTACTTTACCGACCTCGATATGCTGCCGCCGGACAGTGAAGAGCGCGAGTGGCTGGCCTATCGCGGGGGACAATCCTGCCTCATGGTGCCGCTGATCTCGCACGGCAGTGCAATCGGTCTGGTGGCATTGATCGATATCAGCGTCCGCAGTTTTGATAATCAGGAAGCCAATCTCGCGCAGGGAATCGCCAATGTCGTCAGTAACGCCATGGACAACGCCCGCCTTTATCAGTCGCTACAAAGCCGTGCCAAAGCGCTCGAAAGTGCTTATCACGATCTTCAGGAAGCTGACCAGGCCAAAGATCAGTTTATTCAGAATATCTCTCACGAATTGCGTACGCCATTGATTCATGTTTTGGGTTATGCAGAGTTGATGGCTGACCAGACATTCGGGGAAATCAATGAAGAACAGCGGGAAGCCCTGCGGACTATCGGTCAGAAAGCCCAGCAGGTGGCCGATATTGTCGAAGATATGGTCGCTGCCCAGGCACAGGACATGCCTACGCTGGATCGTCAGCCCGTCGATCTGAATGAGCTTATCCGCCAGACGATTGAAGCCAATACCAAGCTTATTCAGGAGTCAAAGTTACAAATCGTCCAGCATCCCGCAGAGTCGATTCCGCAGGTTTATGCAAATCCCGATCTGATCACGGATGCGTTCAATAAGCTTTTAAGCAACGCGCTAAAATTTGGCGGTGATGGTGAACGCGTTGAAATCATGATTCGTGATATGGATGGGCCGATGGTTCAGGTGGCGATTCGTGATTACGGCATCGGCATTGATCCGTCCGAGCAATCCAAAATTTTCCAGCGTTTTTATCAGGTTGATGCCGGGATGGATCGGCGTTACAGTGGTACCGGTTTAGGTCTGGCCGTGGCAAAATCCATCATCGAAAGCCACAGCGGACGCATTGGCCTGAAAAGCCGCTTAAACGAGGGCAGTATTTTTTACTTCACCCTGCCCAAATATGACTATATGCAACGGTAGTAGAACGATAATATGACACTCAATGATCTGCATGCAATTCTGTTTAACGCGCATATCCTCTATTCTGTCGCTTTAGGCGTTTGGGCGGCTTTAACCGCCTCACGTAACGAATCCATTTCCGGTAATTTCTGGGGCGCAGTAGCGACCAGTGCCGTACTTGCAGGCATCGTCCTGCTGATCGGCATTGTTATGACGGCGCAGGGCTTACGTCCGCAGCGAATTGTCATTTACTATCTGTATATGGCGTTTCTGATTGTCATCATGCCGGGGTTATTTACCATGCTTCGCGGTCGTGATGATCGTAACGCAGCGATTGCCTTTGCTATTCTCGCATTTTTTAATGCCACCACATCGTTCAGTATGCTCCAGCGTGGCATCGTCGGCCCCTGGTTACTGCCAAATGCCTTCTAAGCAACGATCCTTCTGCTAGATGAAGCATTTTTTGTGGATCATTGTTATGATTCTGGCGGCTTGTCAGCAGCAGGCCACACCTTTTCCCGTCGATGTGGTTCTGGACACCACACCCACTGCTCAGGCGCCAGAAACACCCGCTGCAATTGGACAAACCACCATTCACTACGCGTTAGATAAGAATGCCAACGGCTTTGCAGCAGATTTAGAGAACCTGCCCCCATCAATCCAACTGGAGCAGCTTGAAACGAGTGTCAATCCGGCTGATCTGGACGCACGCTTTGATCTCATGGCCGCCTATGGTCTGTGGCCCGATGCGACCCCCTCACCAGTTTTATCCCGCGTGGTGCTCGTCATCAATCCCATAGCGCCGCTGGATAATCCGGCACTGGTGCGCGTCATCGAAACCGGTCTGGACATGAACGCACTGGACAGAGAACTGAATCTAGCGGGCATGGAGATTGCGCCATTAGAGCAACAAGGTATAAACCAGCTCAGGCAGGAGCTAGCCAATCAGGGCTGGCCGGACGGTTTTGATTTAACCCTTGCCCATGAATTGATCCCCGGTTATCAGCAGATCAGCGAGCAGTTGGCACGGCTCAACATTCATACGCGGCAAATCCCCTACACAGCCGATACCACCCGCACCAATCTGCTGCTGGTCACCTGGCAAACATCGGATGAGCGCGACATATGGGCGCGCTATTTTGGCGATGAAACTATTCTGGTTGACCTGTACAGTTTGCCCATCAGCTATTGGGCATCACCCGATTTACCGCTGACTTTCAGCAAATTAGGCTGGCCGCTGCCGGTGATTGAAAATTAGCGGACAGTGGTTTTGGGTACACTGCGCGACTACAGTATAATAACCAGACTTTAACTTAGCATACTGGTTTGACTTGAAACTCATTCTCACACACTCTAATGCAGATTTTGATGCAATAGCCGCTGCGCTGGCCGCCAGCAAATTGTATCCAGACCACGTGCCAGTGATCCCGGACAGGCTTAATCGCAACGTCTACAGCTTTATGACTCTCTATCGTAATGGCCTGCCGTTCATCAATGAGAATGAGATCAGACCGGATGAAGTTGATGGAATTATCCTTGTCGACACCCAGCGACTACCAAAAATCAAAAACCTCAAAGACACGGTTCCGCAGCGCATCATTGACCATCATCAGCCGTTTCAGCAAACGGATACCATCAGCAGCGAACCCGTTGGAGCGGCAACTACGCTGCTTGTCGAACAACTTCAAGTCTCAAGCTTACTAAGCCTGAGTTCGATTGAAGCCACATTGTTAGCGCTGGGAATCTATGAGGATACCGGCTCATTGTCCTACGGAACCACTACGCCAAGAGATATTCGCGCCGCTGCGTGGTTATTAGAGCAAAATGCCGTTCTCGATACCGTCAGACGCTTTCTAAATCCACCCCTGACGGATGAACAGCAGGTGCTGATTGAGCAACTGCTGAAGGTTGCTCAAAGCGAGATCATTCACGGTTATACGGTGACCGTGGCCGCGACGACGGTCGACCATTATGTGGAGCAGGTGGCCAGTATTGCGCATCGCCTGCGCGATACGCTTGACCCATCAGCGCTATTTGTGATTGTGCAAATGCCGCAGAACACCCTGCTCGTTTGTCGCGCCACTGATGATGCGCTGGATGTAGGCGTCATTGCCCAGGCTTTTGGCGGTGGTGGACATAATCGCGCCGCAGCCGCGACCATTTATGATCGCCCTCTGCAGACGATCATCACTGAATTGTGGGAGTATATCCACACCAATATCAAACCCATGACCACCGTTCAGGATCTGATGTCGTATGGTGTTCAGACCGTTGAATCTCATCAGCAGGTGAAAAATGTGGTGCAGCACTTACGGCGCATCGGCCATGAAGGTTTTCCCGTGGTTGAAAAGGACTCCGTGATCGGCCTGCTCACCCGCCGGGAAATTGATCGGGCAATCGAACATGGCTTAGGTGATTTAACCATCCGCGAAATCATGTCCAGTGGTGAATTCAGTCTGCACCCTACGGATTCCGTGCTACTGCTTGAGCAGAAAATGGTCGAAAGCGGCTGGGGGCAAATCCCGATTGTGGATGAACGCGATCATTTGATCGGCATCGTCACCCGTACCGATCTCATCAAGCATTGGGCAAACACCCATCCGCAAAAACCTGCGAGTGAGCCCAGCTTATCCCTTGCAGAAATCACGACGGTTATGGGCGAGCCCATTCGCAAACTCATAGATATGGTGATCGAAGAAGCCGAACGGACACAGGTCAATCTCTATCTTGTCGGCGGCGTGGTGCGCGATCTGCTGCTGAAACGCCCCAATTTTGATATTGATTTCGTGGTTGAAAATAACGCAATTGAACTGGCGCAAAATCTGCAAAATCGCTGGGGTGGTGAAGTCCATACGCATCAGCCCTTCGGCACTGCCAGGTGGATTTTTACTGACGCGACTGCGCAAGCGCTGGGCGTAAAGCTGGCTGATCTCCCGCAGAATCTCGATTTTGCCACCGCCCGTAACGAATTTTACGAACACCCAACGGCATTACCCACGATTTATCGCAGCAGTATCAAGCTCGACCTTCAACGCCGGGATTTCACCATTAACACGCTGGCTATTCAGCTTACGCCGGTCACCATTTCAGGCCGCGTTCTGGACTTTTATGGCGGCCAGTCCGACCTGCAGGCGAAATTAATTCGCGTACTCCACAGCCTGAGCTTCGTGGATGATCCCACACGCATCTTGCGAGCGCTGCGCTTCCAGCGTCGTCTCGGCTTCAGTATCGAGGCGCGCACCGCCGAGCTGATGGGGTCGGCTTTGCCCATGTTGCGCCGCATTACCGGGGAACGTTTGCGCAACGAGCTTGATCTGCTGCTCAAAGAACCTGACCCTGACAAGGCTTTACACGAACTTCAAAGTCGTGGCGTTCTGCAGGCCATTCATCCCGCGTTTGTATTTGAAGGCGACCTTACGAAGAATTTCCAGGCAGTCCGTCAACTGGATTTGCCCTGGCAACCCGACTCTGTGCCCGACCAGTTAGAGCGTTTCTGGCATGTCCTGGCTAGTGCCATGAAGCCTTCTACAGCGATTGAGGTGGTGTGCGAACGGCTTCTCATCAGCAGGCGTACTGCGGCTTCACTGCTGGACACCGCGCAGATTATTCAGGAACCATTTCTCAACCAAACTCAATTGCCTGCCTCACAGATTGTGGAGTACCTCGAAAACCGCTCTGAAACCGCGCTAGGCATCGCCTGGTGTATTCCCCCTTCCCAACAGGCAAAAGGATATATCGAGCAGTTCATGACCACATGGCGACATATTCAGCCCACAACAACCGGTTATACACTGCGTGAGATGGGCTTGCCTCCCGGCCCCTGTTACCGGTTGATCCTCAACCGCTTGCGAACCGCGCGTCTCAACAATGAAATCACCGATGATGCGGCAGAACAAAATCTATTAAATCATCTGATTCATGACGAGGATATTTGTCATGACCATACTTGACCGCCACAATCTATCGCTCAACATATCGGTCAGTTTACGGACGGCTGTTGAGGATGACCTGTCCAAACTGGAATGGTTTGGCCAATATCGGCATTTCCGTAATCTTTTCCGGCGGACATTCCGCGAACAGAAAGCCGGACGCAGGCTTATGCTGCTGGCCGATTTGAACAATTTCCCCATCGGGCATATCTTCATTCACTTCAAAACCAATGAACCGATCACACCACGCGCCTATCTCTACTCATTTCGCGTGATGGAGATGTTTCGCGGTCAGGGAATCGGCACATGGCTGATCCAGGAAGCAGAGGCGATTACAGTGGAGCATCAGCTTAATCTGGTGTCTATTGCCGTGGCAAAAGACAATGAGGGCGCCTTCCGTCTTTACCAGCGCTTGGGGTATGCCACTATCGGAGAAGACGATGGTCGTTGGAGTTATCTTGACCATCGCGGAAAAATCCGCCATGTACACGAACCTTGTTGGCTACTTGAAAAAAACCTGATAGCAAGATAAAATTCGCGTGGTTTGTTAAATCCGTAGAGTTTTACGGGTAAAGTATTTCTTTTGTGAAACTTTACCCCATATCGGGTTTATATTTAATAAACAAAAACCATCTATAAAGGAGCTGAGGCAATCTGCTTATGGCTATCAAAAATCAGAATGAGAACGTTCGTTTAACCCGCTGGACTGGCGGTCAACACCCCACCCTCTCCACAGTCACCCGTCAAATGAAAAAAGAAGGTCTTCGGCCCTATATGTGGATGAACATGCCCAATCATCGCTATGCTGTGCGCAGCCATGGTTATGATAAGGTGCTGTATGTGATTGAGGGGACAGTGGAAGTTGTCTTCCCGGACAGCAATCAGCGTACCAAGATGCGCGCCGGGGATCGGGTTGATATTCCCGCCGGGACGCGTCATGGCACCATTGTGGGTAGTAGCGGTGCAAAATGTGTCGAGGCTTCGCTGGTTAGACGCTAACGAATACTCATCTGCTGGACTATTCAGCAAATAAGAAAAGCCGGTAATCACTCCGGCTTTTTTGTTAAAAATCCGCAATTTCTTTCAGGCGGGTTCGGTTCATAATGCTAATCGTCTTACGTCCGATAGTGATTAACTGCTGATCTTTGAAATCGTTCAATGTCTGTGTCACCGTCTCACGGTAAGTGCCCAGCATATCGGCAAAATACTGATGGGTATACCCCTTGATCGTGCCTTTACCGCCCTGTTCATTCTCCAACTGGATAATTAAGCCAGCCATCCGCGCCGGGATGCGCTTAAACGTCAC